>CAKOOO010000004.1 GCA_934098665.1 uncultured Bacilli bacterium | reverse complement strand
TTTTTTCATCGATTAATCAATATCCTTTCTTTTTTCTTTCCCCCATTAACTTCATAACAATCATTTATTACAAAAAACGCATTGGGGTCAAGTTCTAATATTCTATTTCTTAATCTATAACAATCCAAATTAGAAACAGCTACCATTAGTATTTCGCCCTTTTTATGTAAAAATTCTTGTTTTGTTTGTAATATAGTTACACCGCTATCAAATTCAGTGGCAATAATTTCTTTTAATTCTTTTAACTTATTTGTATAAATATAAAAGACTTTACTTGCCGACACTCCCAAAGTAATTTTTTCAATAAAATGATTACTTATTAATAAAATAATTATAGAATATATAAAACTTTCAAAACCAAATACAAATGCACCAATTAATAAAATTATAAAACTATATATAAAATTTGCCACTGTTGTAGAAAGTTTACCATATTTTTTAATAAGTTCCATGATAACATCTCCACCACCAGTTGTAAATCCACTTCGATAAATTAATGCAGAGGAAGCTCCATACAAAAGCCCCGCTAAACAAACATTAATTAATGTTTCATTTATTATAAAATACTTTATAAGTGATGTAGCAATAGGCTCAGTTATAGAAACCATAATGGGATATAAAAATGAACCTAAAATTGTTGGAAGTGTTTTTTTATAACCCAAAAATATAAAACTAATAATTAAAAGAACTATTCTTGATATATACAAAAATAATGTTGCATCAATATTAAATAGTTTATTAAATATAATAGCAAGTCCATTAGTTCCACCTGTTATAAAACTATTAGGATATAAAAATAAATGATAACACATTGCAAGTAAAAATACGCCAAATACAAAAGAAACTCCGGTAACAAGCGTTTTTATATCATCCTTACTCATTTTAACTACCTTCCTACTATATACATTTTACTAGAAAATTTATTTTTTGTCTATAATTGGAATATTTTTTTTTATGTTTCATAAAAATTAATGAGGTGAAAATTTTGAACGGAAATTATTATCAAAATCCAACATTCCCAACAAATCAACAACCTAATGTAAATATGACAGTACCACCAGGAAATGTTAGTTCAATGGAAGATTATAATGAACAAAGTTATATTGAAAATATTTTAAGATTAAACAAAGGTAGAAAAGTAAATGCTTTTGTATCATTTCCAGATAGCACAGAATGGAAAAATAAAGTTTTTTCTGGAATTATTGAAGAAGCGGGAAAAGATCATCTAATTATTAAAGATGTCACAACAGGAAGATGGTATTTAATAAGAATTCTTTATTTAGATTATGTTGAATTTATGGAACCAATTAACTACTCGCATGCATATTCAGAAAAGACATATTAATATAATTTAAAAAATTTAATTTCTTCATTTAATCTTGTTTTTTCTCCGTGACCAGGAAAAATAATTGTATCAAGAGGTAGTTTACTTATCTTTTCTAAAGATTTAATTAAATCATTATAATTTGAATTTGGAAAATCATATCTTCCGATACTGTGATAAAAAATTAAGTCACCAGAAAATAATAAGTTTTGTTCACTAAAAAATATTGAAATAGAATCGTCAGTATGTCCTGGCGTTTTTATTATGTCATAAGAAAATGTTTTTCTTAAAAAAGTATTATGGTTGATATTATAGTGTTTTTCTAATTTTTCAAGTGCTCCAATATGATCAAAATGATGATGTGTAACAATTATTTCTTCGACTTCATATTTTGAGCAAAATAAAATTATTTTTTCTGCATCAAAGGCGGGATCTATAATAATACATTTACCATCTTTACTTAAAATATATGTATTTGTATCAAGGGGACCCAATACTAAAACTTCAACTTTCATAATACCTCATTTCTATCTAAATATAATAGATATTTATTAGTTTGTAAATGATTTAAATAAATTTCTTGTTTTATATTTCATTTTTATCTATAATAATAATAGGAGTTGATTACAAGATGAAGAAAAATGGATTTATGGAAGGAGCCATTATTGCCACTATAGCAATTATTGTTACAAAAGTTTTAGGCGTTATATATGTTATACCATTTTATAAAATTATTGGCGAACAAGGTGGAGCGTTATATGGATATGCTTATAATATTTATAACATTTTCTTAATTATTTCCTCTGCGGGAATTCCCCTTGCAATAAGTAAACTTACAAGTGAATATGAAACTTTAAAAGAATATGATAAAAAAAATGAAATGTATAATATTAGCAAAAAATTTATATACTTTTTTTCATTGTTTTCATTTTTACTTTGTTTTTTATTTGCTAAACCACTTGCAAAATTAATAATTGGTAATTTAACTGGAGGAAATACTATCGAAGATGTTTGTTTTGTAATTAGATGTATTTCTTTTGCACTTTTAGTAGTACCACTTTTATCAATATATCGTGGTTATTTACAAGGGCATAAATATATCGAAGCTTCATCAAAATCACAAGTTATAGAACAAGTTGTTAGAATATTTTTTATTCTTGTAGGAAGTTATTTATGTATTAAAGTATTTCATTTAAAAATTACATATGCAGTAGGAATATCTGTATTTTCTTGTGCAATTGGTGCGCTTATTTCTTATATATATTTAATTATTAAAACTAAAAAAACCGGCATAGTAAAAAAATTTAATAATGTTACAAAGAAAGATAAAAAAGAAATTTTAATTAAAATTATTGGTTATTGTATACCATTTATTATAATAAATATTTCAAATTCAATTTATAATACTACAGATATGATTCTCATTATTAAAGGTTTATCAAAATTAGGTTTCACCGCAAATGATGTTGAAACAATATCATCGATATTTACAACATGGGGAAGCAAGTTTGTAACTGTTGTTAAATCATTTGCCACAGGGCTTACAATAAGTCTTATTCCATCACTTGTAAATGCCTATGTTTCAAAAGATATGAAAAGAGCTAATCATTATTTTAATAGTTCTTTAAAAGTATTACTTTATATAATAACCCCACTTACAATATTTTTAAGTATATTTTCAAATGAAATATGGAATTTATTTTATGGAAAAAGTTTCTATGGACCAATTATTTTTAAATATATTATTTTGGTAGCAATACTTGATAGCGCATATATAATATTCTTTTCTGCTTTGCAAGGGCTTTATAAAAAGAAATTAATCTATATATCTTCAATAACTGGTATTACAGTTAATGCTTTACTTGATTTGCCACTAATGTATTTATTTAATAACTTGGGAATATATCCTTTTTATGGAGCAATAACTGCAACTGTAATTGGTTATATAATTTCACTTGGAATACCAATAATAGTTTTACATAATAAAGACGGTTTTAGATATAATGAAACTATAAAATCAATACCTAAATGTTTTATTTCAATATTTATAGCAATAGTAATTTGTTTAATATATAAAAGGATTATGCCTTCACCAAATGGTTTTATAACAACTTTTGTATATTTAACATTTATAGGTTTAATTAGCTTATCAATATACTTTATAATTAATAAAAAAACACTTTTAAAACTTTTAAGAGATAAAAAAGATTAAATTTTATAAAATTATATAGTATAATAATTTAAGAGGTAAATAAATGAAAATAGAAATAATATTATTAATAATAATTTGCATAGTGTTTTTAATAACTTTAATATTCTTTATAGGTTATAATAAAATATCAATTATTAAAGCAAAAATGGATTGTGCAGATGAAATTATAGTTAAAACTTTAAAAGAAAAATATAACTATATGAAGTCAATTTATGATAGTTATAAAAAAATTAGTAAAAAGAAAGATTATTTAAAAGATTTTAATAATTTAAAAATTAATAAATTATCAAACTATGAACTAGATATTGAACTAACCAATTATCTTAAAACAATGTTTGATTTAAAAGAAGATAATAAAGAACTGAATACTGAAGAAATAAATGAATTATTTAATAAAATTGAATTATTAAATGAAGTTTTAATAGCTAATAAAAAATATTATAATAAAAATAATATTTTATTAAATAAAACTATTAAAGGATATATAAAAATAATTGCTAATATAAAAAATATTAAATTACAAACTTCTTATGAAACAAAATAAACTGGAATTATCCAGTTTTTATTTTGACCAGTCTATTGGCTTAATATTATTTTTTATTAAAAAGTTATTTGTTTTAGAAAATGGTTTAGAACCAAAGAACCCATTATATGCTGAAAATGGGCTTGGGTGAGTTGACTCAATGATTAAGTGTTTAGGATTTGTTATTAAATTTTTTTTACTACGAGCAAAATTTCCCCATAATATAAACACCACTGGTTCATTTTTTTGATTTAAAACCTTTATAACATAATCTGTAAATATTTGCCATCCTAATCCTTGATGAGAATTAGCTTTATCTTTTTCAACAGTTAATGTACTATTTAAAAGTAAAATACCCTCTTTAGCCCAGCCAGTTAAATTACCAGTTTTTTTTGGCATGATACCTAAATCATCATAAAGTTCTTTATATATATTTTGAAGTGATGGGGGAATTTTAACATTATCTTGTACTGAAAAAGACAAACCATGGGCTTCACCTTCCCCGTGATATGGATCTTGACCAACAATTACAACTTTTACATTTTCATAAGGTGTAAGTTTAAATGCATTAAATATATTTTCTTTAAGAGGATAAATTGTTTTTTCTTCATATAATTTCATTATTTTGTTATAAAAAACATGAAACCCAGAACTATTCCATATAACTTTTAACTTATCATCCCAACTATTGCCTATCATATTACCACCTATATACATTTTAACTTATTTTTGTAATAAAAAAAAGGTAAAGAAAAAAACTTTACCTATTTATGATAACTTTCATTATTTAAAATTTTAAATGAACGATAAATTTGCTCTAATAAAATAACTCTAAAAAGGCCATGTGGTAGTGTTATTTTTCCAAAACTTATTTTATCATTTACTAAACTTTTTATTTTTTCACTTACGCCATTACTACTGCCTATTATAAATGTTATATTAGAGTAATAAGTAAGTTTATCATTTATAAATTGTGAAAAATTAATGCTACTTAACTCGTTACCATTTATATCTAATAAAACTTTATATGATTTATCTTTTTGTAATTCAGACAAAATTTCATTTTCCTCAACTAGAATATTATCATTATCCTTAAGCTGGCAAATACATATTTTATGATATTTTCTTAACCTTTTATAATAGTCACTTATAGCATCAATTAAATAAGGCTCCTTTAATTTACCTAAACAAATTATTTTTATCATATTTCAATTAAATTTCCTATGTCATCTTTAGCAGCACATTCGATATGAATATTTTTATCATCAATATAACTTTTTACAGTTTTTAATGCTACATTTTCATCATTATTTTTTTCACTTAAATGAAGTAATATAATATCTTTAGTATTTTCATTTACTAGTTTCGATAAATAAATTCCAGTAAATTTATTTGATAAATGGCCTACGTCTGATAATACTCGTTCCTGAAGCCATCTAGGATAAGGACCGTGTCTTAGCATTTCAATATCATGATTACTTTCAATGTAATAAGCAGATTTTCCCTTTAAATATTTAAAATATTTTGAATTAATATAACCTGTATCTGTAATATAAACTAGTGAAGATAATCCATCATTAATTAAAAAACTACGTATATCTGCTACATCATGGCTCATTACAAAAGTTTTTATATCAAGATTTTCAATCATAGGGTTATCTTCATAAACTATAATATTTTTTATATCTGAAATATCATTTAATTCCATTAACATTTTTTGTGTAATAACAAGCGTTGACTTAATCCCTTTAAAAAAAGTATGTAGTGATTTAGTATGGTCATCATGAATATGAGTTAAAAATACATAATCAATTTCTTTATAATCAACACCAATACTATTCAATTTTTCTACTATATACTTTTTTGTTCTTCCTATATCAATAAGTATTTTGTAATTACTAGTTTCAATATATGTTGAATTACCAGCAGAAGAACTGGCAAGAGTACATACTTTTATCATCTATAAACTCCTAAAGGATTAATTGAATATCCGCCAGAATAAGGAGCACCATAAAATATACCTAAATGACAATGGCAACCGTAAGATACGCCTGTATTACCCATTTTGCCTATTATCTGTCCGCGAACTATTTTATCACCAACTTTTACAGTCATACTATTTTCTATCATATGAGCATATACAGAATAATACCCATTACTATGTTTTAGTATAACATTATAACCTGCAGATGTTCCAGCCATTCCACCAAATTGAGATGAAACTACTTCGCCATCTAGTACAGCATAAATTGGTGAACCACAACCTGTACCAGAAATATCTATACCATCGTGGAATGCACCCCAACGCCACTCGTAACCACTTGTTATAACAGATGGTTGGTTTGTAGGCCATCCCCAAGTAGAACCAGTATCAATATATTCACCAGAAGTCCAATTACCAGAATATTTATAACCACCTTTTGTAGTAATTTGGTCAACTTTTTCTTTAATTTTAACACTACTTACAATGTCAACACCACCCTGTGTTTGACCATTTTTAACTGTATAATATTCATCAATCCTTGTTATACCTGTAACACCTGCAGTTGTAATTTCGCTAAAATCAGAAGATTTACTTGAATCATATTCTACCTTTTTTTCATAAGGTATTTCTGTATCCAAAACTTCATTAACATCATATACAAATGTAAGCATTGGGTTAATCAAAGTAATGTTTACATTATCTCCAATTGTAAGTAAACTATCTCTAGAGGTATATTTAGGGTTTGCCACTAAAAACTCTTTATAGTTTAATTTATTTGCCTCGGAAATAGAATCTATAGTATCTCCAGATACAACGGTATATTTTTCAATTTTACTATTTGGTCCAAAAAGTAAATATTGTGTAAGTGCAGTTGCATCTTCATATATTGTATCATTTACAGAAATATATCCTTTTTTATAATTTATTATTTCCTCAAAATACATATTTTCAATTATTTTACCAGTCGTTTCAATTTCTTTTTGTGTATCGTTCATATAATTTATATATTCATCTTCAGGAATGAATGCTAAAATAAAATTATTAATTGCATCATCAAATACTTTTTTATCAAGAACATTTATAGCATATGACTTGTCATCTTTCTTATAACTTATAATGTATCCCTCAATCGTAAATGAACCAATATCAGCCATTTTATTATAAATTTGTTCAGGTGATGATATAACAACATCATAAGAAGAAGTTTTTATAATTTTAAAGTTTTCTGGTGGATAAACTTTACTAACATTATATTTTTTCTTTATCTCTTGTTGTTTTGAGTTAATAATATCATATAATTTTTCATTATCTAGTAAATAACCAACACTTTTGCCATCTATAAAAACTTCATATATATCGGTAGCATCTTCCGTGTTATTTTGATATACAAAACATAATATACATAGTAAGCTGGTAAATATAGTTATAAAAATAATTTTAATTTTATTTTTTGTATTCATCTATTAGTCACCCTCTTTTAAAACACTTTTAAATAAACCAATATTAAGTTCAAATTGTAAATCTATCGTACCAAGACTACCTTTACGATGTTTGGCAATAATTAATTCCGCTGGTACAATTGTATTATTTTGATCTTTAGTTTTATCATAGTAATCTTTTCTATTAATAAATAAAACCATATCGGCATCTTGTTCAAGTGAACCTGATTCACGCAAATCCGCAAGCATTGGAACATTGCTTTCTCTTTTTTCAGCAGTTCTTGATAATTGTGATAAAGCTATTACTGGCACATTTAATTCAAGTGCCATGGTTTTTAAAGATCTAGAAATATCAGAAACTTCAACTTGTCTTGACTCTACTTTTTTTGAACCACTATTAATTAATTGAAGATAGTCTATTATAACTAAACCAAGACCATTTTCACTACTTGCAAGTCTTCGGCATTTTGCTCTAATTTCAGATATAGTTGTCCCCGCATCAGCCTCAATAAATATATTAGTTTCCGCAAGTTGGCTCATTGCTTCATTATATCTTTGCCAATCCTTTTCATGCATATTTCCTGTTTGAAGTTTATATGAATCAATTCTACCAACAGAGGAAATCATTCTGTTAACAAGCATTTCTGCAGGCATTTCTAGATTAAATACCGCAACAGACTTTTTAGTGGTTTTCCCAGCAAATGTAGCCATATTAAGTGCAAGGGCAGTTTTACCCATACCTGGTCTTGCCGCTAAAATAATCATTTCACCGCCTTGAAATCCGGTTGTTAATTTATCAAAATCATAAAAACCAGTTTCTATACCAGTAATAAGTTTTTTATTTTTAGAAAGTTCTTCGAGTTTATCATGTGCACTACGAAGTACTTGAGTAATTGGAATTAATTCAGAAACACTCCTATTTCTTACTGCAAGCAAAATTGTTTTTTCGGCATTATCTTGTAGTTTAGATATATCTTCTTCATTATAGGCATTTTCAACAATATTTGAGGCACTATTAATAAGTTCTCTTCGTATATAATAATCTTGCAAAATTTGAATATAATAATCCAAATTTGCACTAAATGCAACAGAATCAATAACATCTGTGATATGATTTAATGTAACAAAAGCAAGTTTTTTTGTTTTCTCAAGTTCATTTTTAATTGTTGTAATATCAATAGGAATTTTTTGTTCATGTAATGATTTTATGGCATTAAAAAGATATTTGTTTTTTTCATCAAAAAACATATCTTCATTTACACTTTCACATATTTTATTTACTTCGTCG
Organism: uncultured Bacilli bacterium; assembly: GCA_934098665.1. Taxonomy (GTDB): domain Bacteria; phylum Bacillota_I; class Bacilli_A; order RF39; family UBA660; genus UBA6448. The sequence continues at coordinate 95,082 of CAKOOO010000004.1, read as the reverse complement.
TTAGAAATAAAAGCTATTCCTAAAACAGACATTTCTGCTTCATTATTAAAAGGTAATGCCCTTGCCATAAATCTCCTTTACTTTGTTAGTTTTATAGTTATATAAAACTCAACTTTTTTATGTAATTTAATTAAAACTTTATGATTTCCTAAACTAGATATTAAGTTATCAATTATAATATTTTTTTTATCAATTTTATAACCAATTTCATTTAGTCTATCACTAATTTGTTTTGATGAAACAGTTCCAAAAACTTTATCATCTTTACCAGTTTTAACTTTAAATTCAATTATTTTATCCTTTAAAGAATCTTTTATTTGATTTAATGAACATACTAATTCATCTTCTTCATCTTGTCTTATTTTTATTTCCTTATCAAGTATTTTTTTACTAGTTTCAGAATATGCTACTGCTAAATTGTTTTTTATTAAATAATTATTTGCATAACCATCTGATACATTTATTATATCATCTTTTTTCCCTTGATTTTTTACATCTTTAATTAGAATTACTTTCATGTATTCCTCCTTAAATCTTTTCTATTATAACATATATTCATTAAAAAAACCATTTGTTATTTAACAAATGGAATTAAAGCCATTAAACGTGCATATTTAATTTGTTGAGCAATATGTCTTTGATGTTTTGCACATGCACCAGTCATTCTACGAGGTAATATTTTACCCTTTTCATTGATATATTTATTAATAATCATTACATCTTTATAATCAACTGACTTACCAGCACACATTTGGCATATTCTTTTTTTCTTATGATAAAATTCTGCCATATTTCATTCCTCCTTTTTAAAATGGAAATTCATCACTACTTATATTAGTTTCTTCACTAAATTCTTTATAAGGATCTTCGTTTATATCGGTAGTTTGAATACTAGAATTTGTAGAATAATTATTTGCATAAGAATTATTTTGTTGAAAATTTGTTTGCTCTTCATTATTTCTTGCATTATTTCCACCAGAAATAAATTCAAAATTTTCAACTACAACATCAGTAGTATATCTTTTTGTGCCATCTTGAGCATCATAACTACTATTTCTTATTCTTCCTTGTGCTAAAATCATTCGGCCTTTTGTACAAAATTTATTTATTGTTTGAGCAATTCTTCCAAAAGCAACACAATTTATAAATTCAGTTTCTCTTTGACCATCTTTACTTACAAAATCACTAGAACATGCAAGTGAAAATCTAGATACCTCTAAAGAAGCTTGAGTCATCCTAGATTCAGGATCCCTTGTTAATCTACCGCATAATATAACTTTATTCATGTTATTCTCCTTTATTAATAATTAAATGTCTTAAAACATTTTCATTGATACGTACTTTACGTTCGAATTCTTTTATAGTATCATGTTTAGCCTCAACTGTCATAACATAATATGTTCCAGTAAGTTCTTTTTTAATCGGATAGGCAAGTTTTCTTTTACCCATTTCTTTGAATTCAACGATACTACCGTTGTCTAATGTTATTAATTCTTTTAAAGAATCAGCAACTTTTTTTACTTTGTCATCTTCAATTGTGTTTTTAACAATAAACATTATTTCGTATCTATCCATCTTTTACACCTCCTTATGGTCTACTCGGCTTTTCATAACATAAAAAGCAAGGAGTAATTTCTTTACTCGCTAGTAGTATAACAAAATAATATGGTTTTGTCCATATTATTTGTCATAATTTTCAAGAAAAGATGTATATTTACCATCTTTTTTTGTGCCTAAAATACAATTTAAATTAATATTATTCATTGAGGTGAAAATATTATTATCAATAGTAGGATTTATTTTACGAAGATTATTTATTAAATTTTTCATTTCTTTTCGTTTACTTGTACCATCATCGACTATACTACAATTTTCAGTAAATCTACATGCACAATTAATAAAGTTAAGTTCATTAAATTTTTTCCAAGCAAGAACTGCGGACTCTTTTACAAGATAAAGTGGTCTAATAAGCTCCATCCCTTCGAAATTGTCTGAATGAAGCTTTGGCATCATAGTTTTAATTTCACTACCATAAAACATTGAAAGAAGTGTTGTTTCAATTACATCATCAAAATGATGACCTAAGGCAATTTTATTACATCCAAGTTCTTTTGCTTTTGAGTATAAATAACCCCTTCGCATTCTTGCACATAAATAACAAGGATTACCATCAACTTTTGCTGTAACATCAAATATTTTAGTTTCAAATATTTCTATTGGAACATTAAGTAATTTAGCATTATTTTCAATCAACTGTCTATTAATTTTATTATAGCCTGGATCCATTACAACATAATGGGCAGTAAAAGGAAATTTGCCATGTCTAATTAATTCTTGAATACATTTAGCTAGTAAAAAAGAATCTTTTCCTCCACTTATACAAACCATAATATTATCACCTTCTTTAATAAGTTCATAATCACTTATAGCTTTTACAAATTTACTCCAAATATCCTTTCTAAATTTTTTTATTATACTTCTTTCTATTTCAACATATTTTTCCATATTATCACCAACACATATATTATAAAAAAATAGTAATTAATGTCAATCACTATTTTTCATTTAACTTAATAATATAACTAGAACTTGTCCCATCTTTGGTAGAATAGCTTTCAATATCAACTACACCACAATTTTTTAAGATTACTTTTTTAGAATATATATTTTTATCGTCACAGTTTATTCTTACTTTTTTAAATCCAAGATTTTTTGCCTCTCTCAAAGCTAATTTTAATATAACATTTCCAAAACCTTTATTTCTTTCACTTTTTCTGATTTTGTAAAAAATTTGTGATCCTTTTTTTAGCCAAAAATCATTAATTGTTGTTCTAATTCCTACTTCACCAATAGGGTAATCATTTTGAAAAAGAATATATCTATTGGTTGTTGATCCAATTTTATCATTAATTATTTTTTCATCAATTAACCTTTTATTGCTTATATTTAAAAATTCATTATAATCAACTCCATAAATATCATTTAGAGAACCGATTTCTTTTTTAGGAATATCTTGATACATTTCATAAACTTTTTTGCAAATACATTTTTTTATTGGAACTAATTTAATATTACTATCTGTTTCCATATTTACCTCTTAAAAAATTATTTTTTAAATTTCTTAATCCTTTCATACATAAATTCTATTTTATCTATTTCTTTTTCAGTATGATAATGTCCACAGTACCATTTATCATAATTAATATTTTTCTCAATTTTATCTAAAAATAACTCCATAGAATTATCAACCTTACTTTGGTCTACAAAAGGAAGAAACATTTCCCTCGGAATATATTTATAAGGGCAAGTATGAGATAAAATAATATTATAGGATTTATTTTTTACGTTAGTATATATTTCATCCATTTCTTTATTAGTAAGTTGTTCAGATTTAAACCAAGGATAATCATATATTAAACGCATGTTTTTATCAACAGAGTATGCACCACCAATAACTAAAGTTTTTAACCCATCAATATCATATACTTCACCAGATTTAGCAAATATTAGATTTGGATATTTTTCTTCAGCATAAGCAAGTCCATTAAAAAATGTTATTTGTTTATATGTGCTAATGTTTTCCGCTCTTTCTTCATGATTTCCAGGAATGCAAAAAAAAGATAATCCTAGTTTATTTAATTTTTCTTTAATAACATCATCATAATGATTTAAAAAATAATTGATACCAACATCGCCCAAAATAATGAGAATATCACTACTAGTATAATTAAAATAATCTAATCTAGAAAACTCTCTATGAGTATCGCCTGTAATATATATCATAGACTCACCACCTTTAAAAAAGTATATCATAAAAAAAACTGTTTATACAGTTCTTGAATTATTTTTTTCCCTAATTTGTTTATCAAATAAATATGTTTGAGAAATATTAATATCTTGTTGAGTTTCTTTCATAAGCATATATCCCTTATCACTTACTGCATTAAAATATGGTAAATCTTTTTTGGGAACTTCGAAAGTTAATAGTTCAGCGACAGGATTATATACCTTTATATAATTTTCAAAATATTCTATAATTTGTAAATATAATGCATATTTTTGATTATCATCAAATGAATCTGATAAAATTATTTCTCCAATAATAGTATTACTTTTATCATTATTCGCACAAAAATTAACTCTTGAATAGCCAATATTTTGATGATTTTGGTCAAATATAGAAACAAATTTTATATTTTCATTTTCAAATACTGAATATATTGCATGAACACATTTTTTATAATTATCATCATGTAATAAAATAGAACTAGTAAAATCATTTTTTATAATATGTTTTTTTGTAATAGAACTTAAAATAGTTTTACCAAAGTTATTTTCAAAAAATCCATAATATTTTAACATAATATCTTGAAAATCAATATTTTTAGGTTTTGACCATCTAAATACCATAATATTACCCCCTTATATGTATAATTAAATTATTTTTTATGGAGGAACCGACCAGATTTGAACTGGTGATCAGGGTGTTGCAGACCCACGCCTTACCACTTGGCTACGGTTCCATAATACATAATATGCCTTTTGTTAAAGCATTATTATTGTATTATATTTTTTTTAATATGTCAACTTTTTAAATTAACAACGTATTTTTGATTTCTAATAGTTATAACTGCTTGTATAAAATCAGCATTTAAAATATTTTTATCTACCTCAAAAGCTACAAAATTATTATTTCCGTTTAATGACAAATTACTTGCACTTTTATATGTTTTGTTATCTATTTTATACTCTATACTCATAAAATTTTCCGCAAACTGGCTTAAATTACTATAACTTTTTCCATATAAAGTTTCATTATCCATGTTCCCTTTAACATATAATGTTAATACGTAATTGTTAATTCTTTTTGGAACTATTACATCATCATAAACATCGCACACTTCTTTTATACATTTCTCATAAGTATAAAAATATGATTTATTTATTTCAAAACTATCGAACTTTACAGTTGATGAACCAAGATATGTATCATCTAAAACAATTTTTTCTCCTAAAGAATAGTTTTTATTAAGAGAAACATCAAATTTTTTAGAGTATCTTAATTTAACATAAATATGTTTTGTAACTTCCTTATTTTTAGAGTATACACTTCCATTATAAATATCTAAAGAAAATGAATTATTTTTGTCTTTTTCATCAATTTCATAAGTTAATGCAATGTATTTATTAGTTTTATGTGCAAAATCATTTGCTATATTTGGGCTAGAAAAATCAATGAAATAAGTACTATAGCTTGGTGCTGGTTTAATAATTTTATTACCAGTTTTAAGATTAAACTGATTAAAATCAATTTTTCTAGTATAGCCAGAATCATTTATAAGATGTACATTTAATACAACATAATATTTTCCTTCATTAATGACATTACCATTATAATTAACATTTGTAACCATAGCATCCTCAATAGAAATATTCATGTTATTATAAATAAATGATCTTTTCATAGCGTATCTTTGATCATAATTAGACGTTTTATTAGATATTAAATATATTATTAATGTTAAAAAACAAATTCCTAAAAAAATTGATACAAATAATTTATTTTCTTTAATATAATAAATAAATTCCCTAAAACTTCTTCTTAATTTTCTTTTATACTTATAACTATTAATATTAAAATTAACTTCAACTTCTTCAGCATCGCCAAAGTCATAATTCATTTCTTTTAAATCTGATTTAAAATCAAATTTTTTAATATCAAATCCCACTGTTCTTATAAAAGAAATAATTAAGAAAATTATTTGAAATGAACTTACTATGAGGGTAATGTCTCGAATAGTTCTTGCAGCTTTTGCATTTAAAAGTTCTTCACTTAATCCCGAAAAAACTCCCTTAATGTAAACTAAATATAAAATTAAAAATACGTAATATATAATTAAAAATAAATATATTTTTGAGGGTTTATTTTTATGTTTTAATAAATAAAAAATTGAACTGGATAAAAATATAATTAATATAATAATTATAAATAGAAAACTAGGTACATAAGTTTTATCAAGCCCTAATAGTACACTTGAGGTATAATTATTTTTAATATAATTTATAAAAAAGTTATTAATTAAAATGCTACGATAAAAAACAAAACCCACTAAAAAAACTAGAATTAAATGGATAATTCGAAATTTTTTAATTAAAAATGCATAAGGCTTTTTTAGTATCACATTATTTCACCATAATTATTGTATCACAAAATAAAAATGGTGCAAAGACCATTTCTCATTTTCTTGAAGATACTAGTACTTGACCTGGTAATAAATAAATTGTTTCATTTTCTTTAATTATAGATTCCTTACTTTTATTAAACATTTTACTTGTGGTATCCAAAGTATCACCTTCTGCAGTAATATAATAACTATATCCGGAAGTTGGCAGTAAAATAACTTGATTTTGATAAATATAATCATCTAAATTTAAGCCATTTATTGAAGCAAGTAAATTTGGATTAATATTATATTTTCTACTTATTGCATACAAAGTATCACCTTTATTTATTGTATAAGTATCAAAATATTTTTGCTTATTTTTAGGAACAATAATATCCATTCCCTCTCTTATAGACTCCCCATAGTTAAGGTTATTTAAATCTAATATATATTCTTTATTTGCATGATAATTTCTTGCTATATCGTCAATTGTTTCATTTGCTTTTACTCTATATTTCTCAAACATCAAAAAGACCTCCTGCAATAAAATATGTTAAAAATAGTAAATTGTTATTAAAATACAAAAATATTATCATTATTAAAATTCCATTCACTATACGTCATTATTTTATATGTTAGATTATTGTTAACAAAATATAGTGTATCATTTGATATAAAATAACAATTGTTTTCATCAGAATATACAATGTTTTGCACCTTTAATTTTGAGGCAATAATCTTATTGACAGGTGTAACGAAATATAAAACTTCATTTTCAATTTCATAATAAAAGTTTTTTATATATTCAAATTTTACATTGCCTTTATCTAATTTATTTGTACTTATTTTTTTAAAATAGTCATTTTTTAATACCTGATTACTAACTTTTTCCACAGTTTCTTTATAAATATTTATTTTATATTCAAGGTGATTTTGCATATCATATAAATAAATATTATTTTTATAATCTCCCATAAAATAACTGTTATAATATATATCATACTTAAAACTAAAATTAGTTACTTTATTATTATCTGTATTTATAATATAAAATTTATTAAATGTGTACTTACTATTATAATCTGGAATAACCAAGTAGTTTTTAAATTGATAAGTTAATGGTAAATCATACATATCATTATTAAAAAGTTTAATTGATTTATAATTATTATTAATATTTAAAAGTTCTGTATAGTTCCAAACATAAATATTATTTTGATTATTATATATATCTATATTTTTGTAAGTTTTAATTTTATTTGCATCATATGGACTATCATAATTTTTAAAATAATATTTATCATCATTTTTTTTTATGTAAAAATTACCTAAATCAAAAGTATCAACATATAAAATACCATCTTTTATAGATACCTTTTTAATTTGATAATACCTTGTTTTAAATTTGTTTTCTAAAGCATATACATATTTATTTTTACCATTTGTTATATTAAATGTATAAACATTTGTCTTTTTATTATAAGTTTGATACACATTATATTTAGATACTTTATAGTTTACTTTATAGTTTTTAGGAAGAAAATAAAATATTATAAAAATAAGAATTATTGTAGCTATAAAAGTAATAAATCTTCTTAGTTTTTTCATACATCACGCAGTTTATATTTTTGCTTTTCTTGCATCATAAATTCTGAAATATAAGTTTCTATATCATCAAGTGATTTTTTTGAAAGATTTGAAATAACTATAACTTCTTTAACTGTATCTATGGTAATTTTACCAAAAAATAATCCATTATATATACGCATATCATTATATAAATCAGGTGTTACTTGTGTGTAAATACTTCCAAATATAACCCTTTTCTGACCAATTAAAAGTCTTTTATTGGTTAACGCTACAACACATGTTGTAAAAATATCATACCACTTTTCATTTTTTTGACCACAAAAAGCATATAACACTTCTTCACCAGGATTTAAATAATTTTCAATTACGGAAGAATGCTTTTTAAGTCTCCATGCAACAGTTCCTGGAAATTTTTGTTTAAACTCACATACTTTATTAAATACTTCACTCATTATTAAACTCCTTTATTTATTTCAACAATTTTTGTTTTAGATAATTTTTCATGAATACACTCATCTTTATTTATAAATGATATTACATCAACGTAACAATATATTGCAAATGCAAGAGATATTATTAAATTTGAATAAAAATATGTTTTTCCTTTAAATAAAATGATACATATTAATATTAAAAAATTTGATAAAGTCGTATACAAAATAATATTTGTCCATATTGGATAAAATAAAGTTCTAATTAATAAATTAAATATGCTAGGTTTATTTTTTTTATTATCTACTATTTTTAATTTAAAAAACTTTTTACCAACAGTTTGACCCTCAAAAATAAATGTAAACAATACAAAATATAAAATACTTACAACTATAAAAATAATAGTATAACTCATTGAATAATAAGCTAAATCATGGGTTAAATCAAGATACTCTTTTGTGGAAAAAATATCATAATCCATGGTAGTATTTTCATTAAAATTTTCTTTATAATATTCTTCATATTTTTCATAAACTTTATTATATTTACTTTTATAAGGATTTAAAAAATTAATTTGATTTAATAATGTAGTTATTAATATAACAATTATCAAATCTAGTAAATATGCTGAAAAGCGCTTAATTTTAATATTTTTCATTTTCCCTCCATTAATAAAGAAAAGAAACTATTACTAGTTTCTAATATATTTTAGAATTAGTCCCTAATGTAACAGTTGTTTTAAGTGTTTTTCCTTTTCTAATATAGGTAATCTCTACTTTATCACCTACACCATAATTATACAAATAATATCTTAAATATGCAACACTAGTTACTTCTTCATCACCAATTTTAACAATTATATCATTTGCCTCTAACCCGGCTTTAGATGCTGGAGATGACTTTTCAACTTCAACAACAATTACTCCTTTTGTTATACTTTGTTCTTTTAAAAGACTATAATATTGCGGATAATATAGAGCATCAGAAACATTTACCATAGATACACCTAAGTATGGTTGCATGATTTTTTCTCCTTTTATAAGTTTATCTGCATAAGATAAAGCTGTTTCAATAGGAATTGCAAAACCCATTCCTTCAACTGATTCATCAACAAGTTTTAAAGATGTTATTCCAATAACTTGGCCATTAGCATTACAAAGTGGTCCGCCACTATTACCAGAATTTATAGCGGCATCCGTTTGTAAAACTTTCATAACATAATCACTTTTGTTCGATAAAGTAACTTCAACCATTCTATCTTTACCAGAAATTATTCCTCTTGTAACTGTCCAAGAATATACACTATCAAGTGGAGCACCTACAGCAAAAGATGTATCACCTACACGAACATCGTTACTTTTTCCTATTTCTGCTACGCTAATAATATCATCTTTATTTATTTTTAAAACAGCAATATCTGATAAAGAATCAGCACCAATTATATCTGTTTTTATAACTTTTCCATTTGTAAGTGTTACATTGACTGAATTACCATTTTCAATTACGTGATTATTAGTTAAAATATAAGCATCTTTTTTTTCTGTTTTATATACAAATCCGGTACCACTGGCTATCATTTTATCATCTTTGTATGTTGCTACAACAACAACAGAATCATAGACTTTTTCTACTGCATCAGCAATTCCAGTATCATTTACAGTTACATTTTTTACAATTTTTGTTGTATTTGTGTTAATAACTGCAGGATATTTATATATTACTCCATACATAAGTGCACATCCTAAAAAGAATACTACTATATAAATTATTACATTATTATTTTTTTGTCTTGTTATCATTATTAATCCATCCTTTCAATTTCTCTATAATTAATTGGGAAACCCATTGTATCTAATACCTTTTCTATATCAATAGTCTTTAATTTCCCATTTAGTTTATCTAATTCATATTCAATTTCATTAATAAATAAATTAAAATCATCCTTTTGAAGAATTCTTTTAAATATTATAATTAAAGCAAATAAATCATTTTTTCCATAAATATATTCACCATCCATTTTAGGTATATTAAGTAGTCTATGGTAAGTAGTATTATTTATGCAAATCTGCGTACGATTATTATAACAAATATCCTCATGAGCACATAAATTACGATAATTAGCAAGTATTGGTAAATAACTTTGAAAACTGTCAATATCTATTTTAAAAATATCCGCAACTTCTTTTTTATCTTCGTTTTGAAGTATCGTATATAATTCACCAACAATACCAAATGATAATACTTTTACAACAACCCATAGTGGTATATATCCATAATTTTCGATAAAATGACTTGTAGCGGAATGCTGTTTACCATTAATACTTATTTGTCTTTTCATTTTATGTATTAAATCATTTATTTGTCTATTTTTTGAACTATCACGAACAAAGTTATTTTTGTTTAAATAATTTTTTTCCTTAAAACCATGATTTTTACTCATTACGTATGCAGTAATACTTTTTAAATTATTCTCAAATACTAAAATGTTTTTAAATAAAATGTTTCGAAGTTGTCTATCAAACAAAAACATTGCATATAATTCTTCGAAAGTGGTACCTTCATTAAACCTACGATCTTGCATAGATTTAATAAATAGAAAACGGTATCCAGTTAAGAAAAAATAATTTTCACGAAGTAAAATAGACTTTGCATGTTCAATATCATTTATAACAAGTCCTTTATCTTTAAGAATTTCAATTTGCTCTTCAAGCGTTTTAAATGTCTTCTCCACTATATCACCTTTTTACTATCTTATTAATTATACCATACTTTATTTATAAAATATAATAATTTTTCTTATAAGAAAAGAAAATACTAAATTTTTTTAACTTCCCCAAGTTAACCATATATATATAAGCCAAATAAAAAATGTACATATCATAAATAAAATTCCATAAAATAAATATGATAACCATAACAGTACTTTAATAAAATTAATTATTTGAAAATTAATCTTTTTAAATTTTATTTCATTTGAACTATAATCAATATTTAATTTTTTAAATTCATCTCTTACTTTATCTGCGATACCTAATAATTCAGCATATATTAAGTATTCTTCCCACAATTTTACTTCTTGAGGATTTTTTTCTTCGATATTACCAAAATTTAAAAGAAAATTTTTAAATCCGAAAACTATATCAACGTCTGATTTAATATTATCTGATATGATTTCATATCCATTTTTATCAATAATTTTATTTTCACTTTTTAAAATACTAGTTTCAGTTAGCAAAATATCATTTATTTTTTTAAAAATTATCCTCGAATTAAACATTGTTATTTTTATAAATTTATTTTTACTTTTATCTAATAACAAATAAAATAAAGATGCCTCATTTCCATCATCAAAATCATAGCCCAATTGATTATCAACTATTTCATACTTCCCCTTTGAAATAAATTTTATCTTATTTTCCTTACACCATTTCAACAAAAATGCATTTAAAATGTTTAACCTGTTTTTAATGATTCCATATTGAAACGCAATCCAAAATACTCTGACCATATTTTTGTTAAAAGGAATATCTCTATAATAAAATGATCTATCTTCCCTATAGTTTGTTTCCTTTTTATATTTTTTAAACACGAGGTCTTTTTTCATTAAATTAAATGCTGATTTAGTATTGTCATTTAATATTAAATAAAAGATTATTTCAAATATGATAAAAACTAAAGTAAAAATTAGTAAATTATATTGTTCATAAGTTATATGAGCTTTTAAAAAACTATTTACATTTGGAACAATTCCCACAGCAAAAAATATTAAAATTAAAATTGCAACAATGATTTTTAAAACTCTTTTTCTCATACTTCCACTCACTTTCAAATCATATTAAAAATTTTATAACATTCTTACTTAAAATATAGTAATAAAATATTGTTAGCTTTTCATATCTTACGTATATTTATATTATATCACATAAGTATTAATAAAACATAACAAAATAAAATTAAGATTTTGCTTTACGAAAAATATTTTAAAATTCCAAGTGCTATACTTTTAGCTATTTTTTCTTGATATTCTTTTGTAATTAACTTACTTCTTTCATTATCATTTGATAAGAAACCACATTCTATTAAAAGACCACTTATTTTAAGTTTCGAATACATATATGTTGTTTTAGGTATTAACTTAACTTTTCTATCACTTTTTAGTTCTTGGTTTAAAACATTTTGCATAATATTTGCAAAATATATATTTTTACCATTATAAAAAACCTGTGGCCCATAATATTTTTTATCTTTAAGGTAATTTAAATGAATGCTAATATAAATATTTGAATTTGAATTATTTATAAGATTAATACGATTATCAAAATCACTTTTTTTTCGATATAACGCGTTAGGTGAAGATAAATCATAATCACCATCTCTAGTCATAAGTACACTTGCTCCATAGCTTTCTAAATATTTTTTTAAGTAAAGACCTATAGCTAAATTAATATCTTTTTCGTATATATTTTCATAAGTAGTTCCAGGGTCTAAAAATCCATGTCCTGGGTCAATTATTATTTGTTTACCTACAAGATAAAGACTATCTTTTCCAAAAACCGAAGATAATAAAAATATAAATAGTATAAAAAAATATAATGTGAATTGAATAAATTTTTTCATATCTAATTATATGTTATAAATATTATTTTAAATTAAAAACTTCATATATAATTTTTCTAATTTCAATAATTTATTTTCTAAATCACTTACAAATTTCAAAAAAATAACCCATTATTTTACATCCATTAAAAAATGCCTAAGGTGCAACGTACTTACTATACGCTTAGCATTGAGCTGCGTGCCCTAGGTCTTAAAAATATATTATCATAACACTATTTTTTATGTCAATCATCAATTTTTTTTATTCTTCCAAAAACTTTTCTACCTGGAAATAAACTAACCCTATATTTATTTTTGTTAAGAGATTTAATAATTGATGATATTCTTTTATAATTAGCATAATAATTATAAAAAGTATTAACAATTAAATCTGCAAGTTGAATACCAAAATTGGTTTTAGAATCATAATAAGTAACACTAAAAAGATAATTTTTTAAACAAAATTCCGTATTTAAATAGTTTTCTAAATTTTTTAAATCTCCAACTCTTACATTACGATTATCACAAAGTAGTTTTATTTCTATTTGGTTTTCACCATAATTTTTAAGAAGTGGAAAAATAATATCAGAAAATATTAATTTTACTGCGTAATTATAAAATATATTAGAATCCACTATACCTTTTTGCATTTTTTCTTTATCAAACACTTTTGAAAAACCATAAAAGCCAGCAATATTTTCCATACTTGAAAAAATTAGTTGTTTTTCTTTTATTAAATAATCATATGATTTTATTTCCTTATCTATTTTAATGTTTCTTTTCTCTTTTACAAGTTTATTAATTTTTTTATATAAAGAAGTAATTTTAAGTCTATACTTTTCAAAAGTAAAATAACCACCTACTGCAAAGTACTTAGTATTACTATTTTTATGAATTGACCCACTTTCGTCTAAATATACGTATAATCTCATGTTGTCACCTCTACACAAGATAATACTAAATAAATTTATTGTTGTCTACATGGAAGCACAAAAAAACCCCAAAAGGGGTAAGAAAATATTTTTTAACGTTTACTAAATTGAGGAGCTCTACGTGCTTTTTTAAGACCATATTTCTTTCTTTCTTTAACACGAGGGTCTCTTGTAATAAATCCAGCATTTTTTAATATATGTCTATAACTATCTTCTCTAGTTTGATCAGTGTTTTCATCAAATTTAAGAAGTGCTCTAGTAATTCCTAAACGAATAGCACCAGTTTGTCCAGAAAATCCACCACCAATTACTTTAACGTCGATATCAAATCTGTTTAAATTATCAGTTAAAACAAGTGGTTGAGTTAAGTCCATAACAAGTGTTTCATAAGGCATATATTCATGAACATCAACACCATTAACTGTAATATTACCAGTTCCACCAACTAAAGTTACTTTCGCTACACTACTTTTTCTTCTACCTGTAGCAGTCCAAGTTTGTTTTTTTGCCATGTTTACCTCCTATTATATTTCCATTTCAATTGGTTTTTGAGCAGTATGTTTATGATCAGCATCTGCATAAACAAACAATTTTTTGCCCATTTTTCTACCAAGTCTATTATGAGGAAGCATACCTTTAACGGCTCTTTCCATCATTTCTTCAGGATAATTTTCTATCATAACTTTTGCTGTTCTTTCTCTTAATCCTCCTGGATATCCAGAGTGATTATAATATTTTTTATCAGTTAATTTATTACCTGTTAAATTAACTTTACTAGCATTAACAATAATAACGTAATCTCCACAATCAACGTATGGTGTATATGTAACTTTATGCTTTCCTCTTAAAATATGAGCGGCTTTAGTAGCAACTCTTCCTAAGTTTTTGCCTTCAGCATCAATTACATACCATTTTCTTTCAATATTTTCTTTTGTTTGTAAAAATGATTTCATAATTTTTTTCTTTCCCTTCATTATAATGAACCATAATTAATCTTCCCACAATTAAAATGGTTTCATAAATAAATGTACCGATTATGATTATATGTTAAAATATACAAAATGTCAAGAAAAACCTAGAGGTAACAATTGTTTTTATTAATTTATTAATACCAAACTTTATATAAATATAATCCCTGAGGGGGAGCTGTTGGTAAAACTTTTTTTTCAATTGTATCAAGCATACATTGAATTTTTTCTTTACTAATATTATATTTTCCAACTTCGAGTAAAGCTCCCATTAAATTTCTAATCATGTATCTATAAAAACCTGTACCAATAAAATGAACTTCAAGTTTTCCATCCATTTTTTTCACAAAATCAATTGAATAAATTGTTGTAACAGTTTTATCATTTTCACCAGAAATAAAGTTTGTAAAATCATGTGTCCCAAGAAGTACTTTTGATGCATCCTTCATTAATTTTATATCTAGTTTTTGCCTTGGCTGATAATAATAATCATTTAATGAACTTTTAAATGGGCCTAAATTTATTTTATAAATATATTCTTTTTTTTTAGCAGACATACGCGCATGAAAATTTTCACTAACATTTTTTACTTTTTTTACAACTATATCAGGAAGTAATAATTCATTTAGTTTTTTCTTTAAATTTTTAATATCTTTATTTATATCAAAATGCGCTACTTGATTTATTGCATGAACTCCTGCATCTGTCCTACCAGATGCTTTTATATCAATATTATCTGATGTTATTTCATACAATGCATTTTCAATTTGCCCTTGCACACTTCTTTCATTTTTTTGTCTTTGAAGGCCCTTAAATTTTGAGCCATCATAACTAAATACTATTACTTTTCGCATTTGTTTCACTCATTTCTTTATGTTTTTTTACAAGCGAAGAAATTTTAATAAAATGATGATTAACACCAGATTTACCAATTGGATACCCATATTCCATTGTTGATATATTTGCTATTTCTTGTAAAGAACTTTCTGGATATTTTTTTCTTATTTCTAATATTATCTTTGTATTATCATCTAAAAGTGAAAGTAAATCATTTTCTATTATGTAATTAATTTGTTTTAATTGTTTAAGCCCTGTTTGTGTTGACCTAATTTGGTTTGATATTTCACAATTATTTAATCTATTAACCATATTTTTATGATCTCTATATATTCTAATATCTTCGAAATAAAATAAACTATCAGGTGCTTTAAACATTTTTAAAATATCAGATATATTATCTCCATTTTTTATATAAACAATAAATTTATATCCTCTTGTAATTATTTTTGAATTAATATTAAAATGAAGTAATAAATTATTTATAATGTTTGCTATTTTTTCATCCTTACAAATATACTCTAAATGATATCTACTTGTGGAAGGATTAGTAATATTTCCTACTGCTAAAAATGCTCCCTCTAGAAAAGCTATCTTTTCTTCATTACTTTCTAAAAATAATGTTTTATTTGTAATATTTATAACCTCTTTAATATATCTTATATTATCATTTATTGTAAGTATATATATTTGTCTTACTCTAAATCGTTTTTGTATTCTAACTGTTAAATTACACATAATATTAAATACAGTTTTAATATCTTTATATATTTTTCGAGCAACTTTTGCATTTTCTGTAGTAATAATTATATAGTTGTTAGTTATTTTAGCATTACATTTTATAAATGCTTCAAGTTCACATCTTGCTTCGATAAGTGGATACTCATTATTAGAAATTTCTTCTTTTAAACTTGTTGTAAAAGTCATTATTTACCATCCATTAAATATGAAAAAATTAAATAGGAAGTTTTTAAAGCATCGTGTCTATAATAACCACCCTCTATAACATAAAGAGTATCACTTATTACTTTAATACCCATGTTTTTTAAAGTATCATAATCAAGTTCAACTGGGTCTTTTTGCTCACTTGTAGCATACTTTTTAGATAGTGTACTACTCATTGGTTTATCATTTGCGATAACAATATCAATTGAACCTTCACCCAAATAATTTTCAAGTATTTTAATATGATCAGATACTTTAAAATTATCTGTTTCTCCGGGTTGAGTAAATAGATTACATATATATAATTTTTTAGCTTTTGAATTATTAATAGCTTTCACTAAATCTTTGTTGATAAGATGTGGAATTATACTTGTATATAAACTTCCCGAAGAAAAAACTATTAAATCTGCCGCTTTAACTGCATTATAAACATCAGGATTTACAACAATTTCTTTATCATATTCAATCATTGCTATCCTATTTTTACATTTAGTAATTTGTTCCTCACCAAATACTTTAGTGCCTTTTTCAGTTATTCCTACAAGATTAACAGAATCTTCAGTTAAGGGGAGAATTTTTCCATTAGTAATATCAAGTAATTTTTCAAGTATTGGTAAACTTGTAGCAAAATTACCTTTAATATCAAGTAATGCTGTTAAAAGTAAATTTTTAATTGAATGGTTTCCAAGTGTTTTCGATTTAGTAAAACGATAGTTTAACAAACTTTCTAAATCTTTATCAACATTAGCCATTGCAAGCATTACTTTAGTAATATCTCCTACTGCAGGTATATTCATCTCTTTACGGAGTCTTCCAGTACTTTTACCATTATCAGAAACAGATACAACCGCAGTTATATCTACAGGAAATAATTTTAACCCTTTTAAAATTTGTGATAGACCACTTCCACCACCAAAAATAACAATTTTTTTCATATTTACATACCTTTCTTTTTTGTTAATAATTTACTAATTATAGATTTTTTGACTTGCATAGCACCAACAACACAAAATTCTTGACAGCAATAACATTTTATACATTTTTTTCTATCAATTATAATTTTGTTATTTATAATTTTTATTGCCTTTTGTGGACAAATATCTATACATTTTTTACAATGAATACACTTAGCATTTTTGCAATATGGTTTATTATCTAAAATTTTCTTTAAGAAATAACCTTTCAATGAATTATCAAAAAACCTAATATCAATGTTTGATTTTATATTATTAAAATCTTTTACAATATATTTTTGATAATCATTATTTAAAATTATATTATCAATATTAAATAAATTTCTTTTTAAACTCTCTTTTACTGTTTCAACGCATTTTGGATCAAGGTTAATTATCTTAGAACATATATAATCAAGTGCATAAGGATTAGTACTTGCAAGTATTAGCCCAATTTTTTTAGGATTTCCCATTGTCGGGCCATTACCATCCATGCCAATTATCGCATCGACTATATTTATATCAAATTTAAAATATTCATTTAAATCTATTAACATATTTGCAAAATCTGTATGATTTGGAAAACGGTAATGATATTCACTTTTAGTTAATCCAGGAATTGTACCAAATAAATTTTTTGTACAAGCACTCATTCCCATCATAGCATGACTTTTTAATTTACAAAAATTTATTTTAATATCAGCATCATCCAAATATTCAGTGTAATCAAATGTTTTTAAAACTTTTGCATTTTCGTTAATTGCATTTTTAACATTAAAGTTATCATTAAGTTTTGCTCCAGTTAAATTCATTTTTGTAATTTTATAAACATTATTTAAATGAGCTGCATTATAAAGTCCCCCAGGACTATCTCCGATTAAAACACTTGCACCCTTATTAGTTAAGTACCTTGTTAAATATTTAATTAATAAATAGTTTGTTGTTGCACCCTTTTCTGGAGCCAAAGCTGAAACCAAATTTGCTTTAATTACTACTTTTTGACCATTTTTAATATTTTTTAATATAGGAAAATCATTAATCAATTTTATGATTATATCATTAGAATTTTCATAAGTTTCACACTCATATAAATTGACATAATTCATTATACATTAAACCTAAAATAACATATGTCGCCATCTTGCATAACATAATCTTTTCCCTCGAGGCGAAGACGACCAGCTTCCTTAACTTTTAGTTCAGAACCGAAAGTCTCTAAATCATCAAAACTCATAACTTCTGCTTTGATAAAGCCTCTTTCAAAATCAGAGTGAATAATTCCAGCACATTTTGGAGCAAGCATTCCCATTTTAAAAGTCCAAGCCCTAACTTCATCTTTTCCACACGTAAAGAAAGTTGCAAGACCTAGCAAATCATAGGTAGCATATATGAGCTTATCTAGTCCACTATTGTTTATTCCAAGTTCGCTTAAATATTCTTTTTTTTCTTCTTCATTAAAAGAAGATAGTTCTTCTTCCATTTTTGCACACATTATGGTAACTTTTGACCCTTCTTTACTCGCATATTCTTGTACTTGTTTAACATATTTATTATCTTGTGATAATAAATCATTTTCGCTAACATTTGCAGCATATATAACTTTTTTGGAGGTAATAAGATTAAAACTATTAATTAAACTACTCTCATCTTCACTAAGAGTTATATTTCTTATTGCAATATTTTGTTCAAGTGCTGCTTTTAATTTAAGTAGTAAATTAACCTCAAAAATGGCATCCTTATCTTTAGTAGATTGGGCTTTTTTTTGAATTTTATCAAGTCTATTTTGAATAATTTCTAAATCAGATAAAATTAATTCAGTATTTATTATTTCAATGTCTGATATTGGATCTGTTTTACCTGAAACATGAATTATTTCTGGATTATCAAAACACCTTACAACATGAACAATTGCATCAACCTCTCTAATATGAGATAAAAATTTATTACCTAATCCTTCACCTGTAGATGCGCCTTTTACTAAGCCCGCTATATCAATAAATTCATAACTTGTAGGCACAACACTTTTAGGTTCATACATATTTACTAAATAATCCATTCTTTTATCTGGAACTATTACTACACCTACATTGGGTTCTATTGTTGCAAATGGATAATTTGCCGCAATAATATTTTTTTTAGTAATAGCATTAAATAAAGTTGATTTACCAACGTTAGGTAGACCAACTATACCTGCTTTTAATGACATCTAACATTCCCCCTATACAAATACATAACCATTTACACCAAGTGGTAAACCAATTATGTACCAAATTATTAATAATGATAAATAAACAAATGAAGCCGACAAAGAATATGGAAGCATATATGATAATGCATCTTTAATTCCTATTTCATTTTTATTTTGACTTCCTCTTTCTAAATATGCTAAATAAACTATATAATAAGCATATAATGGGGTAAGCCCTAAAGCCGCACTTTCCGCTAAACGAAATATAACTTGAGAAAATTGTGCACTCATTCCAGCATTTAAAAATGTTGGCACAATTGACGTAGACATTATAGTCCATTTGTTAACAGAGTTTGGCATAACAAGCGTACTTATAAATGTACAAACAAATAGCAATATAACTAAAGCAAGACCAGTAAATTTTAAATCAATAATCAAATTAGTAAGACCTGCAACAATAACTCCACCTATGTTTGAATACTTAAATACACTTATTAATAAAGAACCTGCAAATATATATACTAATGTTTTACCAATACCATTTAAACTATATCCTAGTCCATCAATAAAATCACGAGTATTTTTAATACTTTTTGATACTATACCATAAGTTAGTCCCCATATTATAAATAAAATTGTAATTATAAATACAAAACCATTTGAAAAAAATGAATTTGTACCAAATAACCTATCAATATAAAGAGATTCTCTATAATTTAAGAAATTACCTGATAATGGTAAACCTGGAATAATATTATATATAATTATAATTAAATATATAATACTTGCAAAAATAGCTAAAATTAATGCTTTTAACTCTAATTTAGTAGGTTCAAAAATCATTTCCTCTTCTTCATTAAATTCATATTTAGGTAATTTTTTTATCAAAATATTTTCGGTAATGTGAGTTATAACAACTGCCATAATTAATATTGTAACAACCATAAACAAAACTAAAGAAAAGGTATGAAATGAAAAATTAGTATCAAGCATTTTTGCACTTAATGATGTTAAACTTGCAAGTGAAGAATCGATACTTGTGAAAAATACAGATATCCCATAGCCACACGTTAATGCCGCAAAAGATGTAATTACACCTAAATTAGGATTTCTTTTTCCATACTTAAAAATTAATGAAGAAATAGGTATAAACGCAAGAAATGGTATATCACCCATTATGCTTGATAATAAACATAACATTGTGATAACAAATGTTACTGTTTTTTTCTTTGCTTTTCTTGTAAGTAAACCGAATGCTGTTTTTAAAAAGCCACTTTTTTCCATAATACCAATACCTATAAGTATAATAATTAAATTTGAAAGAACTTTAAAATTAGCAAAATTTGCAACTGTATTTGCAAAAATATATTTTATTCCATGTAAGGAAAACATATTTACAATGGACTGCGTCGTACTTACATATTCACCCCTAGTGGGATTAATAACACTATATGAAAAAGAAAAATTAAATAATGACAAAATTCCACTTATTATAATTACGAAAAACATTATAAAAAGCAAACTCATTACTGGATGTAATTTAACTTTATTCCTAACTTTCTTTTTCATTTTTTATCACCTTTTTTAGTTTCTTATAAAATTCTAAACGATCCATCATTATTTCACGGCCACAGTTTTTACATTTAATTTTTACATCTGCTCCAACTCTTGTAATAATCCATAAATTAGTTTTACAAGCATGTGGCTTTTTCATAACAACTTCATCATTTAGTTTAAATTCTATTTTCATAAAAACCTTTCTTAATCTTTAAATTCTATATGAAATATCTCCATTATTCGATTTAAATCTGGTATAGAATTATAAGAAATTTCAATTTTCTTATCTGATACCTTTACTTTATTACCTATAGCATCACTTATCGCATCTTCATACATTCTATATTGTTCATTTTTTTGTTTCATCTTTGGAGTATTTTCTTTTTTTGATAACATTTTTTCAACATCACGAACATTTAAATTTTCTTTAATAATTTTATTAGCTAAATATATTACTTTTTCTTCATCATCAAGTTTGCTTAAACTCCTTGCATGTGACATTGAAAGTTTCCCATTTTTAACAAGTTCTTGCACACTTTTAGGTAAATTAAGCAAGCCTAAAAGGTTTGTAATATAGCTTCTACTTTTTCCAAATTTTTTTGCAAATTCTTCTTGTGTCATATTACGAACTTCTAAAATATTTGAAATAGATACTGCTGTATCAACAGGATTTAAATCTTCCCTTTGAATATTTTCAAGAAGTGCAATTTCCATCATTTCTTCATCAGTAAAATCTTTTACAATAGCAGGAACTGTAGTTAAACCAGCTATTTTAGATGCCTTACATCTTCTTTCCCCCGCAACAATTTCATATCCTTTTACACTTTTTTTAAGAATAACAGGTTCTACAACTCCATACTCTTTAATAGAATCTGCAAGTTCATTTAATGCTTCTTCATCAAAAAATTTTCTTGGTTGATAAGGATTTGATCTAATTTGTGATAAAGGAACTTCAATCGCTGTATTACCTTCTTCTTTTACTATAGTGTCTTCTAAAGTATCTATACTAAATGATGCATTTGAAAAAAGTTCTTCTAATCCTTTACCTAACGCCTTTTTTTTAGTTTCCATCTCTTTCAATCACCTCTTTCGCTAAATTATGATATGCTTCAGCGCCTCTACTTTCTGGATCATATTCATTTATTGGTTTACCATGACTGGGAGCTTCAACAAGTCTTACAAGTCTTGGTATAATTGTATTAAATACTTTGTCTTTAAAATATTTTCTAATTTCTTCAATAACTTCAAGGCCAATATTTGTTCTTCCATCAAGCATCGTAAGAAGTACACCTTCTATGCGAAGTTCTGGGTTCATTGAATTTTGTACCATTATAATTGAATTTAACAATTGTGTAATACCCTCTAAAGCATAAAATTCGCATTGTACAGGAATAATTACTGCATCACTTGCTACTAAAGCATTCATAGTGGATAATCCTAAAGATGGCTGACAGTCAATTATTATATAATCAAAGTTGACTTTTATTTGTTCAAGTGCATTTCGAAGTTGATTATTTCTTTGAAATGTATTGTCAGCAAACATTTTTTTTACAAATTCAACATCTATTCCTGCTAAATTTAAAGTTGATGGAATAATACTTAAATTTTTAAATTTTGTTTTATAGATTGATTTTTTTATTTCACACAAACCAGTTATTGTTTCATAAATATCATGTTCAAAATCGGTTGTATTAAAACCAAGACCAGTTGTAGCATTACTTTGTGGATCCATGTCAATAAGAAGCGTTTTCTTACCGCATTGACCTAAAGCTGCCGCTAAATTTATACTTGTGGTAGTTTTGCCTACACCGCCTTTTTGATTTACTAATGATATTATTCTTGCCATACCTTCACACTTCCTAACTGCTACTATATATTTTAACATATTCTTATAAATTATTGAATAATAAAATACAAGTTTAACAATAAAAATTTTAATTAACAAAAAAAGTATAGATAAAACTATACTAATTCTAATTTAACCTCTAAAGCATCATCGCCACGACGTTCTTTAAGTTTAATAATTCTTGTATATCCACCATTACGGTTTTCATATTTTTTTGCTAAATCATTAAATACTTTTTGAACAACTTCATTATCATTATGTAAAAATGCTAAAGCCTTTCTTCTTGCAACAAGTGAACCATCTTTTCCATAAGTAATCATTTTATCAACAAATTTTCTTACTTCCTTCGCTCTTGATTCAGTTGTAACAATACTTTCATGCATTATAACATCTTTAGTTAGTCCAGCTAAAATGCTTCTTCTAATTTTATTATTTCTACCTAATTTACGATACATATTTTACTCCTTAAACTCTAGTCCTAAATCAGCAACTTTATCGATAACTTCTTTTAAAGATTTTTTACCTAAATTTCTGATTTTAGTAACTTCAACTTCTTTCATGTTAACAAGATCTTGAAGAGTATGAATACCATGTCTTTTTAAGCAGTTAAATGCTCTAACTGAAAATTCTACTTCTTCAATTGGTGTTTCTAATGTTTTTGCTTTACTATCAACTTGTTTTTCTTGCATTATACCAGCTATATTACTAATACTATTTAAATCTGCTACAATAGCAAAATGTTCACCCAATATTTTAGCAGATAATGCCATAGCTTCTTCTGGAGTCATACTACCATTTGTAGTAATTTCCATAACAAGTTTATCATATGTTTCATCTTGACCAACTCTAGTATCTAAAACCTCATATTTAACAAGTTCTATTGGTGAATAATTTGAATCTACTGGGATTACACCAACTTTTATTTCTTTCATGTTTTGTTTATTTACTTTAGCTTCAACATAACCTCTACCGTTTTGAATAGTTAATTCCATATCAATTTTGCCACCTTTAACAAGGTTACAAATAACTAAATCTGGATTAATTATATCAACATCAGCATTTTTATCGATCATATCAGCAGTTACTGGACCTTCAGTATTAGCAAATAGATGTAATGTTTTAACTTCTTCTGTATGATTTTTTACAACTAACTTTTTGATATTTAAAACGATTTGAGTTACGTCTTCAACAATTCCATCAATTTTTTGGAATTCATGCATTACACCATCAATTTTAATTGAAGTAACGCTTGATCCTGGTAAGCTTGATAGTAAAACTCTTCTAAGTGCATTTCCAATAGTAGTACCAAAACCTCTTTCAAGTGGTTCTAGTTCAAATTTACCATAATTACTAGTTTCATTATATTCTGAAATTTTGTATTCTGGTTTTTCAAATTTTATCATAATTACCCTCCCTTTTATTAATTTCTTGGTCTTTTTGGTGGTCTACAACCATTGTGTGGAACTGGTGTTTCATCAGTTATACTTGTAATTTCAAGTCCAGCTGTTTGAATACTACGAATAGCATTTTCTCTTCCTGGCCCTAAACCTTTAACATAAACATCAACTTTTACAACACCTTGGTCTTTAGCAGCATTTGCAGCAGCTTCAGCAGAAAGTCCAGCAGCAAAAGGAGTTTTCTTTTTACTTCCTTTATAACCAATTCTTCCAGCGGATGACCAGCTTATTGCATTACCATTATGATCACAAATTGTTACAATAGTATTGTTATATGTTGCATGAATATGAGCTTCTGCTTCTGTAACAGTAATTTTATTTTTCTTCTTTCTTCTATTATATGCCATATTTTCTCACCTACTTTGAAACCTTTTTCTTATTAGCTACAACTTTTCCCCTACCTTTTCTAGTACGAGCGTTGCGACTTGTTCTTTGTCCTCTTACAGGAAGACCTTTTTTATGTCTTATACCTTGATAAGAATTCATTTCCATTTTATTTTTAATATTCATTTGAACTTCACGACGAAGATCACCTTCAGTAGTCGCTTTGTCAACTTCTTTACGAAGTGCTGCAATTTCGTCTTCAGTTAAATCTTTTATTTTTTTAGTTTCTTCAACATTTGCATTTTTACAAATAGTTTTACCTAAATTTCTACCTATTCCATAGATTGCAGTAAGTCCAATCCAAGTTTGTTTTTCATTAGGTAATTCAATATTTTTAATTCTTGCCATTTTTTACTCCTTATCCTTGAACTTGTTTATGTTTAGGGTTATTACAAATAACCATAACTTTTCCTTTTCTTCTTATTACTTTACATTTTTTACATATCTTTTTTACAGATGGTCTAACTTTCATAATTTCCTCCTATCTTTTATTCCATGTAATTATCCCACGTGTTAAATCATAAGGCGAAAGTTCTACTGTAACGGTATCACCTGGTAAGATACGTATCATGTTAATACGCATTTTACCAGAAACGTAGGCTTTTACAGTATGTCCATTTGATAGTTCAACTAAATAATCACTACCCTTTAAAACTTCCGTTACTTTGCCTTCCACTTCTATTTTATCATTTTTTTTATTAGCCATAATTTTTTCACTCTCCCGTTAATATTTCATATCCATTTTTAGTAACTACAATTGTATGCTCAAAATGAGCACTATTTTTTCCATCTAAAGTTTTAATTGTCCAGTCATTATCATCGACATAAACTTCTTTAGTTCCTAAATTAAGCATTGGTTCAATACAAATAGTCATTCCTTCTTTTAAAATAACATTTGTATTTGTATAAAAATTTGGGACATCAGGATCTTCATGCATTTGAGTGCCAATTCCATGTCCAACAAGATCTTCAACAACTGAAAGCCTATGATTATGTGCATAGTCTTCAATAGTTTTACCAACAAGTGATAACTTTACACCATCTTTTACTACGCTTAAGCCTGCATATAATGCACCTTTTGTATCATTTACCAGATCTTCATCTTCTTTTGATTTAGCATTTCCAACAATATAAGTTCTAGCACTATCGCTTTCATAACCTTTATATCTTACAGTTAAGTCAACTTTTAAGATATCGCCATTTTTTAGTTTTCGATTATCAGGAATTCCATGAACAACTTCATCATTAACTGATAAACATACGCTTTTTGGAAAACCTTCATAATTAAGTTCCGAAGGGATAGCATCATGATTTCTAATAAATTCATGAACAATATTATTCAAGTCACCAGTAGTAATATTTGGTCTTATATTTTTCTTTATTTCTTCATGAGCAAGAAAGTTTATATGACCGGCTTCTTTCATAAGTGCAATTTCTCTTTGACTTTTAATGTTAATCACTAACTATCTCCTTTAATGCTGAAAATAAATCTACATTATTATCAATACTAATTTCTCTAACCTTACCAATTTTTTTATAATAATCTAAAATTGGATAAGTATTTTTTAAATATGTTTCAAATCTATTTTTAAAACTTACTTCGTTGTCATCACCACGTTTTTTAAGTGGAGTATTACAATTATCACATATACCATCAATTTTAGGTTTGTATCCTTCAAAGAAAGTATTATAACTTTTTCCACATTTATCACAAGTAATTCTTCCAAGTGTTCGTTTTAAAGCAAGATCATACTCTATATTTAAATAAATAACAACATAATTACTAATATCAAGCTTATTAAATAGTTCATTTAATTTTTTAGCTTGATTGAGTGTTCTAGGAAATCCATCTAAAATGAATTTTTTTTGATTATTTGAAAGTCTTTCTTCAATTAAGTTAATCATTAATTCATCACTTACAAGATTTCCACTGTCAATTACAGATTTTATTTCAAGCCCGAGGCTACTAGAAGAATCAATTTCACTTCTTAATATAGCCCCAGTAGAAATATGTTCATAATCATAAGTGCTTTTTAAAATTTCACTACAAGTTCCTTTGCCCGCAGCGGGAGGAGCTAAAAAAATTATATTTTTCATTTTAATCTCTTCCTTTTAGAAGTATAACTTCTACTAACTAAACTGCTTTCAAGTTGTTTATAAGTTTCAATTGCAACACCAACCACTATTAAAATACCAGTTCCACCTATTGTAACATATGATGGAAGTGAAGTAAGTTTTGATAATAGAATTGGCATTCCAGCTAAAACTATTAAGAATAATGAACCAACTAAAGTAAGTTTTGATAGTGAAGCACTAATATAATTAGATGTATCCGTTCCCGGTCTTATACCAGGAATATATCCACCATTTTCATTTAAATTTTTACTCATTTCCTCTGGATTCATAACAAGGAATGTATAGAAGTAGCAAAATACAACTATTAATAATAAATATAATATAAATCCAGTATTAGAAGTGTATATAATATATTTGTTTACAAAATCAATTGCACCTTGTTTTCCAATTAAAGTAACGATAGTTGAGGGTATTGTTGTAACAATTGATGCAAAAATAACTGGAATTACGCTAGCAGAATTAATTTTTAATGGTAAATAATTAGTTTGGGCTCCATAAGCAGATGTAGTTCTATTCGAATATTGAATTGGAATTCTTCTTTCAGCAAGCTGAACCCAAATAATACCAACTATAACGACTATATATACAAGAACAAACAAACTAAATAAGGTAATACCAACACCTTTTGAATAATTTCCCAGTACTAAAGATGCAAATGCACCTCTAAAAATGTTTGGCATACTTTGAATAATACCAGCCATTATAAGCATTGACTGTCCATTACCAATTCCTTTATTAGTAATTTGATCTCCCATCCACATACAAAATGAAGTTCCTGCTACCATTACAAGTGTAGTTTTAATTATCTGCATTGCATCTAACCCTTTCATATAAAAGGCTGTTAATGCATAAGCTTGTAAAAAGGCGATAGCAATTCCTAAGTATCTAGTTATTTTATTGATTTTTTGTCTACCAGTATAACCTTGATCTTTAAGATCTTTAAAATATGGTACAATATCCATTTGTAAAATTTCGGTAATAATAGAGGCTGTAATGTAAGGTGAAACACCTAAAGCAAATATAGAAAAATTTGAAAGTCCTCCACCACTCATTACATTAAATATTTCTAGAAAACCTAGTTCTTCATATACTGCTGATGCCCAAGGAATAGTTATTGTTGTTCCTAAACAAAATATTCCTAAACACATTAACGTAAAATAGATTTTTTTTCTTAAGTCTTTATTACTTTTACTAAAAAATCCTGAAAAACCACGAAACATTTTAAATCACCTCTGCTTTACCACCAGCATCATTAATTTTAGTAACTGCGGCACTTGTAAAACGATGTGCTTTAATCGTTAATTTCTTTTCTAAAGTACCATTTCCTAAAACTTTAACTCCATTTAATCCCTTTTTAAGAATTCTTTTTTCAAATAATACTTCAGGAGTAACAACATCACCATCATTAAAGTATCTATTTAAATCTGATAAATTAATTGTTGCAAATCTATTAGCAAAATTTGAATTGTTAAATCCTCTTTTAGGAATTCTTCTGTAAAGTGGTGATTGTCCACCTTGGAACCAAGGTTTAATTGAAGCACCACTTCTAGATTTTTGTCCGTTTTCCCCACGAGTTGAAGTTTTACCCATTCCACTTCCTGGGCCTCTACCAACTCTTTTTCTAGCTTTCATTTCGCTAGTTTTTGGTAAATTTTCTAGTCTCATTATAATTCCTCAACTTTCTTGCCTCTTAATTCAGCAATATGTTCTTTAGTTCTTTGCATTGAAAGAGCACCTAAAGTTGCTTTAGCAACGTTAACTTGAGTATTGCTACCTAATGATTTAGCAACAATATCTTTAACACCAGCAAGTTCTAGTACTGCTCTGGCAGCACCGCCAGCAATAATTCCACGACCTTCTTTTGCAGGTTTTAAAAGTACTACTGCTCTACCAACTTTGTAAGTAGCTTCATGAGGAATTGTTCTATTATCAACAAGTGATATTTTAACAACATTTTTATTAGCAGCTTGTAAAGCTTTTTTGATAGCTTCTGGAACTTCATTAGCTTTACCAGTACCAATACCGATTAATCCTTTACGGTTACCAACAGCAACTGTAGCGGAAAATCTAAAATGCCTACCACCTTGAGTAACTTTTGTAACTCTACCAATGTTAATAACTTTTTCTTCAAGTAAATTGTTTTTCTTATTATCAAAATCTTTTGCCATAATGCCTCCTTAAAATTCTAATCCTGCTTCTCGAGCAGCATCGGCTAGAGCTGCAACTCTTCCATGATATAAGAAACCACCACGGTCAAATACAACTTTAGTAATTTTTGCTTTTTTGCATTTTTCAGCAATATCTTTTCCTACAGCTTTTGCTGCTTCGATATTACCACCATTTTTAATTTTTAGTTCAAGAGTTGATGAGCTAACTAAAGTAGTTTTTTTAACGTCATCAATAACTTGTGCATATATAGCTTTATTTGATCTAAAAACATTTAATCTAGGAATTTCGCTAGAGCCAGAAACATTTTTTCTAACTCTAACATGTCTTCTTAATCTTGCTTCTCTTTTTTCTTTATTATTCATAACACATTACTCCTTTATTTAGCTGCTTTCTTTCCTTCTTTACGACGAATATGTTCACCTTTATAACGAATACCTTTACCTTTATATGGCTCTGGTTCACGTATTTTACGAATATTTGCCGCAAATTCAGAAACTTTTTGTTTATCATATCCATTAATACTTAATTCAGTATTAGATGGACTAGTAACTGTTATTCCTTCAGGAATGGTAACATCAATAGTGTGTGAATAACCTGCTGAAACAACAATTTTATTTCCAGATACACTGAAACGATATCCAACACCAACTGCTTCTAAATCTTTTGTATAACCAGCACTAACGCCAATTAGCATATTATCTATATTTGAATTAGTTGTTCCAGATAATATATTTGCTTCTTTTGTATCTTTTGTTTTAATAGTTTCAATTTCATTTCCGTTAACTTTAACTTCAACAAGAGGGTTTACTTCTAAAGAAAGTGTACCTTTATTACCTTTAACAGTAATTAAATTTCCATTAACATTAACTTCAACACCCTCTGGGATAGTTAGTTTTCTATTACCAATTCTACTCATAGACTACTTACCAAATATAGGCAAGTACTTCACCTCCTAACCCTTTTTCTCTAGCTTCTTTATCAGTCATTAAGCCTTGAGAAGTAGATATAATTGCAATTCCTAAACCATTTAATACTCTAGGAAGTTTATCAGCTTGAGCATAAACTCTTAAACCTGATTTACTAATTCTTTTTAATCCAGTAATAACTCTTTCTTTTTTATTTCCATATTTTAAAGTTAAAGTCATTTTATCACCGTTACTATTTTTTGTATATTTGTAATCAGCAATATAACCTTCATTTTTAAGAATTTCAGCAATACCTTTAGTCATTTTAGTTCCTTCAACTTCAACTTCAGTGTATCTCATTTGATTTGCATTTCTTATTCTTGTTAGCATATCTGCTATTTTATCTTGTACAAACATTATTATATCTCCTTTCTACCAACTAGACTTCTTAACGCCTGGAATTTGTCCTTTATTAGCAAGTTCTCTGAAGCAAATACGACATAATCCAAATTTTCTTAGTACACCATGAGGTCTACCACATCTTTTGCATCTAGTATAAGCTCTAACTTGAAATTTAGGTTTACGATTATTTTTTACAATCATACTTGTTTTTGCCATATTTTACTCTCCTTATCCTCTAAAAGGCATTCCAAATGCTTTTAGTAATGAACGTGCTTCATCATTAGATTTTGCAGTTGTTACAATAACAATATCCATTCCTCTAACTTTTAAAACATCGTCATAATTTATTTCAGGGAATATAAGTTGTTCTTTAACTCCCATAGTAAAGTTTCCTTTACCATCAAAACTTTTTGGTGATACACCTCTGAAATCTCTAACACGAGGAAGTGCAATCTTAATTAATTTTTCTAAGAAAGCATACATATTTTCACCACGAAGAGTTACTTTAACACCAATAGGTTGTCCCTCTCTTAATTTAAAACCAGCAATTGATTTATGAGCTTTAGTAACTACAGGTTTTTGACCAGCAATTAAAGTTAAATCTTTTACTGCAGCATCAATGAATTTAGAATCATTAGCGCCTTCACCAACACCCATATTAATTACGATTTTAGTGATTTTAGGAACTTGCATTACAGTAGTATAATTATATTCCTTCATTAAACTATTTTTTATTTCTTTTTCATATAAAGTTTTAAAATTACTCATAATTCACCTACTTTGCTTCCTTTTTGCTAGTAGTTTTCTTTTTTGAAGTTTCTTTCTTTGCTTCAGATTTAACTACTTTAGCTTTTTCTTCTTTATTATTGTTTATAACTTTTACATTAGATACATGAATAGGTGCTTCAATATCAAATATTCCACCTTTGTCTTCAGTAGTTCTAGGTTTAGAATGTTTCTTAACCATATTTAAACCCTCAACAACAACTTTATCTAATTTTTTATAAGTTTTAATTACTTTGCCTTCTTTACCTTTGTCTTTTCCAGCAATAACTAATACTTTATCTCCTACTTTAACTTTCATATATCCTCCTATAAAACCTCAGGTGCAAGTGATACAATTTTGTGATATTCTTTTTCACGAAGTTCTCTAGCAACTGGGCCTAAAACTCTTGTACCGATTGGAGTTTTATCATCTTTAATTAATACGCAAGCGTTATCATCAAATTTAATATAACTTCCATCTTTTCTTCTAACACCTTGAACAGTTCTTACTATAACTGCTTTTACAACTTTACCTTCTTTTACAGGACTATTAGATATAGCTTTTTTAACAGTACCAACGATTACATCACCGATATTAGCACTTTTAACTTTACTTCCACCCATAACACGGATAACTAAAAGTTCTCTTGCACCAGAGTTATCAGCAACTTTTAATCTACTTTCTTGCATTACCATAATATTACCTCCTATAAAATTACAGCTTTTTCAATAACTTTAACTAATTCATATCTTTTAGTTTTTGATAAAGGTCTAGTCATTGAAATTCTAACTGTATCTCCTACTTTTGCTTCATTCTTTTCATCATGAGCAGCATATTTTTTAGAATATTTAACTCTTTTACCATATAATGGATGTGTTTTATAAGTTTCTACTAAAACAGTAATTGTTTTATCGTTTTTATCACTAACAACTTTACCAATTAATTCTTGTTTTGCTTTTTCCATTAGTTTTCACCATCCATTTCTCTTTCTGTTAATACAGTTTTAAGTCTTGCAATTTCTTTACGAAGTTGTCTTAAAACTACAGGTTTTTCTAAAGTTCCAGAAGATTGAGCTAATCTATTTTTAAATAGTTCTTCTTTATCTTCTATGATCTTCTTTTTAATATCTTCATTACTTAATTTTCTTATTTCATTAATTTCCAAGAGTTTCACTCTCCTTCATAACAAATTTAGTTTTGATTGAAAGCTTATGAGAAGCAAGTCTTAAAGCTTCTCTAGCAATTTCTTCAGAAACATCACTAATTTCAAACATGATCTTTCCTTGTTTTACAACTGCTACCCATTCTTCAACGTTACCTTTACCTTTACCTTGTCTAGTTTCTAGAGGTTTTCTAGTTCTTGGCATATGTGGGAATATATTAATATATACTTTACCACCACGTTTCATATAACGAGTCATTGCAATACGTGCAGCTTCAATTTGTCTAGCAGAAATCCATCCGCCTTCCATAGCCATAAGGCCAAATTCACCATTATTTAGGGTAAGATTTCCTTTTGCTTTGCCTTCATAACTTAATCTATGACTTTTACGATATTTAGTTCTTTTTGGCATTAACATCTTTCATCTCTCCCTTCTTAACATTTCTAGTTTTAAGTATTTCATCTTTATAAATCCATACTTTAACTCCGATTTTTCCGTAGATTGTATTTGCTTCACTTGTAGCATAATCTACATCAGCTCTAATTGTATGTAAAGGTACTGTGCCTTCAGTATAGCCTTCAGTTCTAGCCATTTCAGCTCCACCAAGTCTTCCTGATACAGCAGTTTTAATACCTTTAGCACCAGCTTTCATTGTATTTCTAATAGCTCTTTTTTGAACACTTCTAAAAGGTGCACGAGCTTCAATTTGCATTGCTATATTATCTGCAACAAGTTGAGCATTTAAATCAGGGTTCTTTTCTTCAACTATGTTAATATAAATTTCTTCATTAACAAGTTTAGAAATTTTCTTTCTAAGTTTTTCAATATCTTCTCCACCACGGCCAATTATAACACCAGGTCTTGCAGTATAAATTGTAAGTTCAACTTTATTTTTTCTTCTTTCAATTACTACTTTAGATATAGAAGCACTTTTAAGATTTTTTTCAATATATTCTCTTATTTTGATATCGTTAATTAATTTAGTTGAGTAATCTTTTTCAGCATACCAACGAGAATCCCAATCTTTATTAACACCAATACGATATCCTATAGGATTAACTTTTTGTCCCATAATTATTTAGCCTCCTTATTATCAGTAACATAAATTACAATATGACTTGTTCTTTTATCATGTCTATCAACATTTCCTCTTGAAGCAAATTGAATTCTCTTGTAGATTGGTCCTGGATTAATAAAACATTTACAAATAACTAAATCATTTTCATTTGCACCATTATTATTTACTGCATTTGCAACTGCTGAGTTTAAAACTTTTAATATCATTCTACTAGCTTTAGTATTAGTATTTTCAAGAATTCCTCTTGCAGTTTCAACATCTTTTCCACGAATTAAATCCATAGTCATTCTTGCAAGTCTAGGTTTAATCATTGCAGTATTATGTTTTGCATAAGTTTCCATGTTACCTCCTATTTATTTCCAGCATGGCCAGTAAATTTACGAGTTTGTGAAAATTCTCCTAATTTATGACCAACCATTTCTTCAGTAATATATACAGGTATAAAATCTTTACCATTATGAACTGCAATTGTATGTCCTACAAATTCAGGATAAATAGTACTTCTTCTTGACCAAGTTTTTACTACTGATTTTTTATTTTCTTCATTTAATTTATTAATTTTTTTCATAATGCTATCATCAACGAAAGCACCTTTTTTTAAACTTCTTGCCATTATTCCTCCCTATTTAGTCTTCCTACTTATAATAAGTTTACTAGATGCCTTTTTAGGTTTTCTAGTTTTAACACCAAGAGCAGGTTTACCCCAAGGAGTCATTGGACTCTTTCTACCAATTGGAGCACGTCCTTCTCCACCACCATGTGGGTGATCGTTAGGGTTCATTACAGAACCACGGTTTGTAGGTCTAATTCCAAGATATCTAGTTCTACCTGCTTTACCAATATTAACTAGGTTAGCATCTTCATTACCAACAACACCGATTGTTGCCATACATCTATCAAGAACTTTTCTTGTTTCTCCAGATTGAAGTCTAAGAAGAACATATTTATCCTCTCTACCAAGAATTTGAGCAGATGCACCAGCACTACGGCAAATTTCAGCACCTTTACCAGGTTTAAGTTCTATGCAATGAACAAGTGTACCTACTGGAATATTTTTAAGTGGTAATGCATTACCAACTTTAATATCAGCATTTTCACCATTTTCAATGATAGCGCCTACTTTTAAATCTTTTGGAGCAATAATATATCTTTTTTCTCCGTCTTTATAGTTAATTAAAGCAATATTTGCTGTTCTGTTTGGATCATATTCAATGGTTGCAACTTTACCTGTAACACCGATTTTATTTCTTTTAAAATCAATTACACGATATTTTCTTTTAGCTCCACCACCAATGTGTCTAACAGTCATTTTACCTTGATTATTTCTACCACCAGTTTTTTTAACTTTACCAAGTAATCCTTTAGTAGGAGTTTTTGTTGTGATTTCTTCATTAACAAGAGTACTCATGCCTCTTCTACCATTTGTAACTGGTTTATAATGTCTTATAGCCATAATTTCTCCTTTCTACTAAAGTTCTATAGAAGAACCATCTTTTAATGTTACCATTGCTTTTTTATAAGTCTTTGTTCTTCCTTGATACTTTCCAACTCTTCTTTTTTTAGATTTAGTGTTTAGAGTATTAACACTTTTAACTTCTACTTTAAAAGCATCTTCAATAGCTTTTTTAATTTCAGTTTTAGTAGCATCCTTAGCAACTTTAAATGTATAAACATTTTCACTTCTTAATGCCATACTTTTTTCAGTAACTACTGGTGCAATTATAATTTCAGAATAATGTCTCATTATTTAAGTGCCTCCTCTACCATTTTAATACTTGCTTCATCAAATACAACGTAATCAGCGTTTAAAATATCATAAACATTGATTTCATCAGGAAATAATACAAGTACATTATTTAAATTTCTTGTTGCCATATATAAGTTTTCTGCTTCTTCACTAGCAACAAATAATACTTTTCCATCAAGTTTTAAATTATTTAATAATTCAACACCTGTTTTTGTTTTAAAATTATCTAATTTAAGGTTATCAATAACCATTAATTTCTTTTCATTTAATTTATTAACTAAAGCGCTCTTTAAAGCTAGAACTCTTTCTTTACGATTAATTTTAAATGAATAATCTCTTGGAGTAGGTCCAAATACAATTCCACCTTTTCTCCATTGAGCAGCACGAATAGATCCTTGTCTTGCTCTACCAGTACCTTTTTGTTTCCATGGTTTTCTTCCACCACCTGATACTTCACTTCTTGTTTTTACTTTTGCAGTACCTTGTCTTGAAGCATTAAGTTGAAGTCTAACCATTTTCTTCATAGCAAGTTCATTAACTTCAATTCCAAAAACTTCAGAATTTAAAGTAATATCACTAACTTTTTCGCCTTTTAAATTATTAATACTTAACTTTGTCATTTTTATCCTCCTTTAAAAGACTACTTGTCTTCCTTTACTTCAGTAACTGTTTCAGTTTCTACAGGAGTTACTACTTCTTCAGCATCTACTACAGATTCTTCATAACTAATAATTTCCTTTGGATTAACTTTTTTGTTACCTTTGATTGCAGTTTTAATTAAAACGATTGAATTTTTAGCACCAGGAACATTACCACTAATTAAAATATAATTTTCATTAGTATTTGTTTCGATGATTTCAAGGTTTTGAATTGTAACTGTTTCAACTCCCATATGTCCTGCAAGTTTTTTACCTTTTAGAACTCTTTTTGGAAGCATAGTTCCAAGTGAACCTGGTCTTCTATGATAATGTGAACCATGACCCATAGGTCCTCTTGATTGATTGTGTCTTTTAATAACACCAGCAAATCCTTTACCTTTTGTAGTTCCAGTTACATCAACTATTTCTCCAACAGTAAATAAATCTGCAGTAATCTCATCTCCTATATTATAAGAGCCTTCATAGTCTCTTATTTCTTTTAAGAAGCGCTTAGGAGTTGTATTTGCTTTTTTTGCACTTCCGATTTCAGCCTTATTGGCTCTATTTGCTTTTTTGTCAATTGCGCCAAGTTGGATTGCATTATAACCATCTTTTTCTGTAGTTTTAACTTGCATTACTTTATTTGGTAGAACTTCAACAACTGTAACAGGGATTAGTTTACCATCTTTAGTAAATACGCTAGTCATTCCAACTTTACGTCCTAAGATTCCTTTCATTTTCTCTTTCCTTCCTTTTCTTATAATTTAATATTGATTTGAACGCCACTTGGTAAATCTAAATGAGATAGCGCATCAACTGTTTCTTTACTTGGGTTTTTAATATCAATAAGTCTCTTGTGAGTTCTTCTTTCAAATTGTTCACGAGAATCTTTATATTTATGAACAGCTCTTAATACTGTAAATTTTTCAATTTCAGTAGGAAGAGGTACAGGTCCAGATATTTCTCCCCCAGTTCTTTTTACTGTTTCGCATATTTTTCCAGCAGCTACATCTAGTATTCTATGGTCATATGCTTTTAAAGTAATTCTAATTTCTTGTTTTGCCATGTTTTCTCCTTTCGTCTATATTTAATATAGGCTTGCTCCGTACAAATTACCCAATACGTTAGAAATATATTTACCAACTATTCCTAGCGTATCAGCAACCTCGCACATCCTCGCAGTCATACGTATTTAATATTATCATAAATTGACTCC
This sequence comes from uncultured Bacilli bacterium, assembly GCA_934098665.1. Lineage (GTDB taxonomy): Bacteria > Bacillota_I > Bacilli_A > RF39 > UBA660 > UBA6448. The sequence continues at coordinate 58,014 of CAKOOO010000004.1, read as the reverse complement.
CAAATGCAAGTACTTTTTGCATATTTTTTATAAAATAATTTAGATTTTTTAAAAACAAAAAAAGATGAATAAATATTTATAAAATTCATCTTTTAAAATTAAAAATATTATTCAGTTTTATCTATTAAAGACTTACCTGTCATCTCAATTGGTATAGAAATATCCATATAATCAAGAATTGTTGGAACAATATCATATATATATCCATCATTTTTTAAATTTAATTTTTCATCTAATATAGTAAAGATAATATTATTACCCATTTCAGTCTCTTCATTAAATAGTATCATAACATTATAAAAGTTATCTTCTGCACTTTCTATTAGTTTATTTAAACAAGTATCAAATGTAAGATAATTTTTTGAAAAATCATTTTCATTACCTTTATAATCAGAAATATTATTAGAAAAATTAACTAGTATAAAATCATAATCTTGTGACATAAGTGTTAAAACCTTTTTCGTTAATTTAACAGACTTTAATTCATATGTATCATTTAATGAACTAATTATATATTTTTCTAAATGCGGAACTTTTTCTTCATTGTTATCAAATTTTTTAATCACATTTTCATATGAAGTGTCTAATGTAACTCTAGCTTGAACTATACCAAGTTTAGATAAATAATTTCCAAAACTATATTTTGCCTCGGGTTCATTCAATAAGTTTATGGTTTCATAAGAATTTAATGAATTAAAGAAAGTAAATAGTTTTAAGTCCGTCATAGGTTTAGTTTCAAATATTTTATAATCTTTATTTTTTAATGGTTCAAGTATTTGTTTACTTTTTAAAGGATTATCACAAAGCCAAAATAATATATCGCCATTTTCAATTATTCCTTCTTTATTAATAATTATAGGGCTTATATTTTCATCGCCATCATTTTTTTCATATATTGTTTTAAGAAAACTATCAAGTTCTAAAACCTGAACACCTTTACCATTTATTATTAAATCATAATATTTTTTTGTTTTAGCAAAATTGTTTCCACTATCAAGAGCAAAAGAACTACCACATATAGTAGATATAAAACCAGCATTAGAATCTTTTATACTGTTTTCAACTATTTTAAGATAGTTAATTGCATAGTTATTGTCACTGCCTTTATCAGTAATTATATGAAAATATACTTTTGTGTATAAATTTGCTATTAAATAATTAAATAATTTAAAGGCGTTTTCTATATTTCTTTGCATACTTAAATTATTAATTGAAATAATAATGTGAGCTTTTTTGTTATAATTTTGTCTAATTAATAATGTATTTTTATCATTTATATTTGTTATATTATTTAAATAATCATCAATTTGCTGGGGAAGTGATATTATATTTCTTCCGAGTCCAAGTGCATTATAATCAAACTTTTCTATATTTGTAAACTCGCTTTTGGATTTTGTATATTTAGTTATTATTTTATTAAAAGTATTTAAATTATTTTGTTTTATCAAACTTAAATCAATATTTTTTTGAACATTACTATTAAATAATATAGTTAAAATTTTTTTCATAATAATCACAAACTTTCTAAAAAAATAATAACATAACTAAATTTAAATAGCAAATTTTGTAAAAAAAAATACCAAAGTAATCTTCAGTAATTTTTTTATTTGTTATTGTCAATTTTAATTCTGTCTGCAATAGTAGTAATAAATTCAGAGTTTGTGGGCTTTGATTTATCACAACTGATACTAAAACCGAATAGTTCCTCCATTAGGTTAATATCTCCTCTTGACCAGCTTACCTCAATAGCATGTCTAATAGCTCTTTCAACTCTAGATGGAGTAGTATCATAAGTAAGTGCAATTTGTGGATATACATCTTTAGTAATATGGCTAATGCGGTCCATATTATATACAATAATTACACTATCACGAATATACTTATATCCTCTTATGTGTGATGGGATTCCCAAATTATGTAATAATTGACTTACTTCTAAATCCAAATTACTAGTTTCTGCATTAAAAATTGGTACTCTATCAAATATTTCTTTAACTCTTTTATCTAAAGAAATCATGCTATATGGTTTAACTAAATAATATGATACATTATACGTATTGCAATCATTAATTATTTTGTTATCTTTATAGCCAGATGTAACTATAACCTTTTGACGTAAATTTCTTGATTTCATTTCTTCAAGTAATGAAGTACCATCAAGTCTTGGTAGTAATAATTCAAGTATTACTAAATCTACCTCATTATTATGGTTAATTAAGTATTCTAATGCCTCCTCACCATTTCCAAAAGTCGCTACAACTTTTATGCTATCATTTGTTAAAAAATGATCTTTGATGCTTTTCACAGCTACAGTGTTGTCATCAACAACAACAACTCTTATTGTATTTTTCATAATTCCTTTCCTGCTAACAATAAGTGCCTCACAACTAGATAATAAACCATTTTTTACCAAAAAGCAAGAAAAATTTTTGTAAATTCTTGACTATTTACGTAAATTTTTGTCGAAAAATGTCAAAAATTTTAATAATTATAGCTTTGTAATATAATCAATAGCCCTTAAATGATTAGAACTTATATATTCCAAACTTGCTCCTCCACCACTTGATAAGAATGTAAAGTTATGTTTTAGTTTAAATAAATTTATTGCATTAACAGTGTCTCCACCACCAGCAATTTTAATAGCATCAACATTTTTTAAATAATCAAATAATTTATAAGTACCAATAGCGTATTTTTTATTTTCAAAAGCACCAACTGTTCCATTAATAAATATTGTTTTACTTTTTTCTAAATATGAGCAATATTTATTAATTGACTTTGTATTTAAATCAAGTATTTTATCTTCATCAATTACAAAATCAATAGGTAGGACTATCTTATCTTTATATTCTTTCATTAATGCTTTTATTTCAGAAATAGTAATTTCATCACTAGTACATAAACTATCCATAACATCAAAACCACATGCATATAAAAATGAGTTTGCTATTCCACCACCTACTAATAAATAATCACATTTTGTAAGAAGACCTTTTATATATTCTAATTTATCATCAACTTTTGCTCCACCCATGAAAACAGTAAATGGTCTTTTAATATCTTTTATTACTGGGTTAAGTCCCTCTATTTCATTTTTTACTAAAAATCCAAAATATGTTGGCAAATAATTAGCTATGCCTGCGACAGATGCATGAAGTCTATGTAAAGAAGCAAAAGCATCAATTACAAATACATCTGCTAAAACTGACCAATACTTAGCAAGACCTAAATCATTACGACTTTCAAGTTTCTCTGGAAAATCACAAAAACGAGTATTTTCTAGTAAAACAACTTGTTTGCATTTTAAATTTTTACAAGTCGTAATAACATTCATCCCAACTGGATTATCTAAGAAAATAACTTCTTGATTCAAATTATCCTCTAATATTTTTTTACATGGTTTCAATGAATTTTCTAATTTATCAACGCTTGTTTTTATTCGTCCTAAATGACTTAAAATAATAACAGAACAATTATTATTTAATAAATAACTAATCGTTTTAATACTTTTTTTAATTTTTGTATCATCTAAAACTTTACCATCTTTTATAGGGACATTTAAATCACAACGTAATATTACCTTTTTATTTGTAATATCTACACTATCAATGAAATTCATACTACCTCCATTATTTAAATAATTTTTTAGCTACATTTAACATTTGATATGTATATCCATATTCATTATCATACCAAGCAACTAGTTTTACTAAAACTTTTTCATCTACAGTTAAAACATTTGTCATTAAACTATCAAATAAACATCCACATTTTCTTCCAATAACATCAGAAGATACAATTGGAAAGTCAGTATATTTTAAAGCACTTGTTTGATTGTTTTTTATTAATTCATTTATTTCTTCTTTAGTAACAAGGGTTTTTAATTCTAATGTTACATCTAGCATCGAACCATCTATTGTAGGTACTCTAAAAGCATTACCATCAAGTTTACCATTTAATGATGGTATAACAAGCCCAATTGATTTAGCAGCTCCAGTTGATGTTGGAACAATATTAAATGAACTTGCTCTTCCCCTTCGAGAATATATACCCTTTTTATGAGTATTATCAAGAGCATTTTGATCTGAAGTAAAGGCATGAATTGTTGAAATAAAACCTATTTCTATACCATAATTTTTTTCAATAACATTAAGTAGTGGTGCAAGAGCATTTGTTGTGCAGCTAGATGCACTTATTATTTGATCTTCCATAGTTATTATATCATCATTTACTTCATTAACAATTGTTTTCATTTCACCTTTTCCTGGAGCAGAAATTAATACTTTTTTTGCACCAGCATTTATATGTGACATTGCTTTGTCTTTGCTAGTAAAAGCTCCAGTACATTCTAAAACTAAATCAACTCCTAATTTAGCCCATGGCAAATTATTTGGATCACTTTCACTTAACACAGGTATTTTTTTTACAGTTGCTATAACAACATTACTTTCATCAAAACTTATTTCATTTTCATGAAAGAGCCCATGAATACTATCATATTTAATTAAATATGCAGCTTCCTGTGGTGTCATATCCAAACTATTTATAGCTACAATATTAAAATTTGCATCCGTAATCATTTGTCTAAATGCTACTCTTCCTATTCTTCCAAAACCATTTATTGCTACATTAATCATATTCACTACCTCCTATAAACTCTCTTAATATGGAATCTTTTGGTACATATTCACTACTAATTGAAAAAAATTGTTTTAAAAAACTTAATAGTCTTCTTGTTTCAATATAATATTCTGAAGTTACATCTACAGAATATAAAAGTGGTTCAACATAAACTTTTAATAAACCTACTTCATAAGATAATGCCGTATTTATCACTTTATCCGCACTAGGAATGAGTGGAATAATATATTTTTCTTCACCAAGTCTTACTTTTTTTGAATTTTTTATTGTAGAGATTACATCATAACCCCTTGTTCGAAAATCCCTAACTATTCTTCGAATTAATCTTAAATCATTATTTGATATATAATTTTGTTCATCAATACATATTGGAATATATGGGCTTACAAATATTTTATATTTTTCTTCTTTAGGAATAAATGTTAAAAGTTCATCATTAATAGCATGTAACCCTTCTAATAAAATAATGCTATTTTCTTTTAATGATACTTTTTTTTGAGATAATTCCTTACAGCCACTTACAAAATTAAATTTAGGTAAATTAATAGTTTCATTATTTATAAGCTTTGTAATATCTGAATTTAAATATTCTAAATCAGTTGCTTGTAAACATTCAAAATCATAATCACCATTTTCATCTTTAGGACTATCTATTCTTTCTTTATAATAATCATCTAAAGAAATAACAATAGGATCAAGACCATATATTTTAAAATATGACGCAAGCCTTTTTGTTATAGTTGTCTTTCCACTTGAGGATGGTCCAGATATCATTACATACTTAATTTTTTTATTTTCACTAATCATTTTAGCGGCTAAATTTATTTCAATATTAAAATTAAGTTCTGATGATTTTACAAAATCATTTATTTTTCCTTCGCTTATAAGTTTATTAACATCTTTAATATAAGGAACACCCATAATGTCAAGCCATTTTTGACCATCTTTATATGAATTTATTATTCTATCATAATTAACTGTATTTTCTTCATTTATATCTTTTGCCACCACTGGATAGTTAATAATAATTTGATTATCTTTATAATACTTAATTTTAAAATCAGTTATATTTCCTGTTGAGTAAGGCATTTCATAATAATAATAATTAATTAGAGTATCAAGTTTATATAAAACTACTGTAGGATCAGTTATATTTTTTATATTTGATGATTTAACATAATTTCCTATATCATTATAATAATTTATTGCATCATTACTTTTAACAATTAACTTCTCAAATTTAATATCTTGTTTAATTATTTCATTAACCATATCATTAATTATATCTATTTCTTCTTTTTTTAATGTTATATCAGAAGTTATATTAGCCACTATAGTTTTAGGAATACTATAAGAATAACAAACTTTTGCTTTTGGATAAAGTCTTTTAATGGCAAGTTCAAAAATCATCTTTAACCCAGCCACATACATTCTATTTCCATATGGATTAAACTTATCAATAAATAAAATATCTTGACTACGAGTTATTTTTTCATTTAAATTTACTGCTTTTCCATTTACAATTACACCAATTGAATTTGGAAGCAAAACACTTTTACTTAATTCATAATATGTAGTATTTAAAGAAACATTTATTTGCTTATTATCATTATAAGTTATTCTAATATCTTTCATTGTATTCCCTTTCTATCATAAATATAATACTATATTTTTTATTATAAATCTATAAATTTTATGAATAAAATTTCATTTTTAATATTATTATAATTGTAGGTGATAAAATGTTTAGCGTACCAACTATATTAAAACAAACTGAAAATACTCAAATAACTTATGATTTATATTCTCTTTTATTAACAAATAGAATAATATTTTTAACTGGAGAAGTTAATGATCAAATAGCTAATATAATTATCGCAGAGTTTTTATATTTAGATAGCATTAATAAAAATGACATATATTTATATATAAATTCTCCGGGTGGAAGTGTCAATGCAGGTTTGGCAATTTATGATACAATAAACTATATAAATAGTCATGTAATTACAATAGGTGTTGGTTTATGTGCAAGTATGGGAGCATTTTTACTTTCAAGTGGATATAAAAGATATGCACTTGAAAATACCGAAATTATGATTCATGAAGTGCTTGGTGGCGCCGAAGGAAGTGCAAGAAATATTCAACTTCAAAGTGACAGGATTAATAAAACTAAAGCAAAAATCAATAAAATCCTTGCCAAAAACACAAAAAAATCTTTATCAAAAATTGAAAAAGATACTGGTAAAGATTATTATATGTCTACCTTAGAGGCAAAAAAATATGGATTAATTGATAATATCATAAAAAAAGAAGCTAATCTTCAATGCGAATTATAACTTCATCATCTTTTGAATATAAAAATTTTTCTTTGGCATATCTAGCTAAATAATCGGGATCTTTCATCTTAGTGACTTCAGATGTCAAAGATTTTTTTTCATCTAATAACTGTTCATATTTAGCGGTAAGTTTATAAGTTTTATTTTTATTTTTAATAATCGTTAAAAAATCTTTATAAACACTTACAACCAAAAGAACTATTAAGCAAATAATAGTAAATGAAATAAAAACAAGTCTTTTCTTTTCCTTTTTAGTCCTCATATCTATACCTTCATTTAATATATAGTTTAAAAAATAAAATATGTCAAGACTTAAAATGATTTATTAAATAAATTTTACACTTTTTTACATATTTATTTATAAATGCATAACTAATTATATAACCTAATAAAAAACAAACTAAATAATAAAAATGAAATATCCCATAGTTAATTTTATACATATATAAAATATATAATATTGCTAAATCAAATGAAAATATTATTGTTAAAATGTATTTAATTAATTTATCTAAATTAAGAAATAATTTATAAAAAAATTTAGAAACAAAAAAGTAAATTATTCCAAAAAAAATATTTATAATTAAAACAAATAATGTTTGATATGAACTCATTTAAAAAGTTTACTTAAAAGTCCTTCCTCTTTTGATTTATTAGTTTTTTCAATATATACATAACTATTTATTTTACCTTTAATTTTTATTATTCCGTTTGTAGTATCTAAAGTTATAAGTTCCATATTACTTCCTTTTATATTAATAAGTCCCATAATACTTTCAATTAAAAACTCTCTATTATCAAAATTAATTATTTTTTTAATACCTGTTATAGAAAGAATATTACGATCGATCATTTTAACTTCATGATTATTATTTATTATTTTATCATTCATTTTTGCCTCCATTAAAATATATGATTATGGCAAAAAAAAAGAATAAGAAAAAAGGCAAAATCTGCCTTTATATTCTATTCTTCACTTGAAGGATTGTTATATTCTTCAAGAATTTTGTCTTCAAACATTTTTCTTGTTTCTGCATTGATAGGATGACATATATCTTCATAACGTTCATCGTTTACCTTTTTACTAGGCATAGCAATAAATAATTTTTCATCGCCTTCAATGATACGAATATTTCTTACAACAAAACAATCATCTAATGTTACTGCTGCGTATCCTTTCATTCTAGATCCTTCTCTTTCAGTTTTGTGAACTTTAACTGATGTGATTTCCATAATTCAGCCTCCTTTACCATACTATATTCACAATTTAATTGTACCTTATAAAAAAATAAATTTCAAGAGGAAAATGTCAACTTTTGTCATAAAAACTTTATTGTAATATCTTTAGTTATTATATCTCGATATGCAAAGCTTAACTCTTTATCATCAGATTTAATTGTAAAAATATTTGGATAAACATTATTAATTATGCCTTCATAATAGTTAATTTTATTTCTTAAACCATATACTGTTACTCTAACCTTTTTGTTTATTTTATTTTTAAAATCCTCTTTAACAAATTCTATATTCATCTAGGGTACCCCACATACATAAGACCAGATGTAATAATTCCACCCATACCATTTGAACCATACTTTGTTTTATTTAATAAATCAACAACATCGACTTCTTGACTTGTTTGAGTAAGCGCTATACTGCTTGCAATTATTGCGGGGTCTAATGCATGAATATTGACTCTTTTAGGACTTGAGGCAAAGTTTGCTCCCGCCTTTATTAAAGCTTCATAATTACTCTGACAAGCACCTGCGATTATAACTAGTTTTTCATGACTTTTTTCATAATTTCTTGCAACCTTTACCGCTTTAACAAAATTATTTGAATTTTTATAATTATTCATATTATTTTTATCACTATTTTTTGAGTGATACGCATCATGTCCAGTTATAATCAAAATATCCGGTTTAAATTCTACAAGTAGTGTTTTTAATTGTTTGCAGATATCTTCTTCTTTTATTTTTTTACCTATAGCATATATCTTATTTTCTTTATAAAATTTTAAACATCTTTCTAGATATTCGACATCACCATCAATATGAAGTATTTTTCCAGGTAAATAAAAATAATTGCTTCTATCTTCATTTAGATTTAAATTTACCTTAAAATTATCTTTTGCATTATCACATTTTACTAAATCAGAAATATCACTATCCGCAAGGAGTCTATCAAACTCGCCTTTTAAATAAACAGTAGATTCTGTAATTGATAATACTTTAAATACAATATCATTGTTATAACTTTTCCTAGTTACTAAATCTCCAACCTGTATATTCAAATATATCACCAATTAAAAATATGCTAAAAACATATAAATTATGATTTTTTTAATATTAGATTATAAACATTTTTATCCTTGAAGTTTGTATAATATCTATCAATATATATTTTCATATCGTTAAAATCATCAAATAAAAGATGCATTAAATAATAAAATTTTTGATCGTTATCTGTAGCATTTAACAATAAATAAAAATAATCTTTTTTAAAAAAATCATCACAATTTAATTTGTGAGAAACCTCAATAATTTTAGAAAATAAAACAATATTTGCATGTAAATCGTTATATTCTATTTCACCATTTGGCATGCGTAATTCTATAGTATTTTTATTTTTAGTACCTATATTTTGAAAATTAATACTTGTAAATCTAGTTCCTAATACATTTTTTAAATTATGAATATATTCTTTTATATTTTCACTTCTAAAAATTATTTCTTGATTTGTAACAATTTTATTATAAATAGGTTTTGCATAATTAACATAGCCTTTTCTAACACACATATTACTTTTATTTGTAATTGCATATAAAATATTTTCAATATTACAATATAGCATTAATAAGTTATTATAATCATCAACGCTATTTAAATAATCCGCGCCTATATGAATATGACCACCACATAATTTATTTGTATAAAACCCATTTTTTTTAAATGAATTACATATAATAAATAATCTTTGCATATCATTTTTACAGTATTTCATTACCGGTGAAACTATTTCAAAACCATTTTTTATAGAGTCATCATAAGTAAATAAAAAATTATCAAATATCTCCGTAAGCATATTAAAATATTTTTTATTTTTATTTAATAATTCAAATTCAACGCCAAAAGTTATATTTTTATCTACTAAAGTATCATTTATTAAAAAACTAGTATCTTCATAACTCATATTTAAAAAATTTCTATAAGATTTATTTTTTATTTTATTTATAAGTACAGATTTTATATTGGGATTTTTAACAGTATTAATAAATGCTAATTTTTCATCAAGTTTTTTTAGTGAATTAAAATAATTTTCAATATATGAATAATCTTCAGTTAATATAATTAGTTCTTTTTTAATTTGTTCATATTTTTTATCTTCACAAAATGGTATTATTAATTTTTTATTATGTAAACTAAAAAGTATTTTAACTATCTCATATAATTTAAAATTTATTTTTGAAATTAGCATTATTTTATATACATCACTTTTTATATTACAACAAATAATGTTTATAAAGTTTTCATCATAATATGAAGATGTTATGCTTTTATTATTATAATAATTTAATAAAAATTTTGTTTTAATTTTATCCGAATTTATATTATTTAATAAAATCTTTAAACAGTTTAAAGATATATTTTTATATACTTTGAACAATATCTCATACTTATAATTTTCATTGTTTATTGAATTAAAAATAGAAATAAATTCATTAATATTTAATTTATTTTCTAAAATGTTTTTTACTTTTTGAATATCAGTCATTTTAATTTTTTTCATAATTATTTTTTCTTGCTAAATAATAATTTATCGCGTTTATAACAGTAATTTTTCCATAATCATAAGTAAGTGAACCTTGCTGAAAAATTACATAAGGTGGTTTAATTGGTCCATCACAAGATAACTCAATTGAGGAGCCTTGAGTAAATGAACCACTTGCCATAATTATTTTATTACTATAACCAGGCATATTAGTTTTTTCTGGTGCATACATGGAATCTATTGGTGAATATTTTTGAATTCCTATAGCATAATTTGTCATATCTTCTTCGTTATTAAAATAAATATTTTGAACAATATCCACTCTATCTTCATTATATTTTGGACTAACATTATATCCTAAATAATCAAATATTGCGCTAGTAAAAATAGCTGTTTTTAATGATGAAGATACAGCATTTACGGACATATATAAACCTTGTAAAATACTTTTATTAGCATTTAAACTTGGGCCAACCTCTTTAGCTTCTCCGGGTAAATTTAATCTTTCTGATGCAAGATGAACTAAATCTTTTTTACCAACAATATAGCCACCATTTTGAGCTATACCACCACCTAGATTTTTAATTAAAGATCCAACACAGATATCTGCACCAACATCAGTTGGTTCTTTTAAAGAAACAAGTTCACAATAACAATTATCTACCATAACAATTGTTTCCGGGGATTTAAATTTTATCATTTTAATTACTTCTTCTAATTTTTCTATTGACAGACTTTCTCTTAATGAATATCCTTTTGAACGTTGAATTTCAATTACTTTATAAAATCTTTTAGTAATTAAATTTTCAATTTTTTCATAATCAAAATCATTATTAACCAAATCCACTTGTTCATAATTTATATTATATGATTTTAAGGAACTTGAATTTTTCTTTATGCCAATAACTTCATCTAAAGTATCATAAGGCTTTCCAGTAATACTTAATAATGTATCATTAGGTCTTAAAAGTGCAAATAAACACACCGTTAAAGCATGAGAACCTGATATAAATTGATTTCTTACAAGAGCATCTTGTGCATGAAAAATATCTGCATATATTCTTTCAATTTTATCACGGCCTTCATCTGAATAGCCATATCCTGTAGTAGAATTAAAATCATTAATAGAAACTTTTTCTTTCAAAAAAGAATTAAGTATTTTTTGTGAATTTAGATAAGAAATATTATCTACCATATCTAAATAAGGTTTTATTTTTTCATCTATCTTTTTTATAACATTATTATTTAACATTTACTACCTCCATCTACTCTAATAATTGAATTATTAATGTAGGTTGCATCATTTGCAATAAAATAAATTACTTTGGCAATTTCCTGTGGTTGGGCAAACCTTTTTAATAATATATTTTTTTTAAGTATATTTATTTGTTTAACTGTAAGATTTTTATTTTGTCTAGTTTCCACCCATCCAGGACATACTGCATTTACACGAATTTTTGGGGAAAACATCGTAGCAAAATTATGAGTAAGAGAAATTATACCAGCTTTAGAGGCATCATAATCAATACTTTCAGGATAATATGTATCTATTCCATTAGTCGAACCAACATTAATAATACATCCCTTATTTATCAATTTATATAAATATTTTGTAACCATAAAAGTACCTGTTAAATTAACATCAATTACTTTTTTAAATTCGATTATTTTTTTAAATTCTAATATCATATCATCACTTACAGCAGCATTATTTACTAAAACATCAAGTTTTTTAAATTTATTTAAAACAAAATTATATAAATTTTTTACATCTTCTTCATTTGAAATATCACATTTAATAGTTTCACATTTTACATTATAATTATTTATAATATCTTGTTTTAACTTATTTGCTTCATCTATTGACTTATAATAAGTTATAATAACATCATAGTTATTTTTTGCAAATAAAATTATTGTTTCTTTACCTATTCCAGTATTTGAACCCGTGACAAGAGCAACTTTTCTCATATTAATATCCCTTTCAATCAAAACTATTATAGCGTAAAAAGTATTTATTAACAAGAAAAAAATTAGACTAATTGTCTAAATTATTTACTATATCTACATATACATTTTCTTTTATATTTTCCGCTCTAACATTATCACTTAAATTATATTTATTTAACACTTCTTTTACTTTATTAAAATCATAAGACTTAATATTATTTTTTAAAGTTTTTCTTTTATGAGAAAATGCTTCTTTCAAAAAATTAAAATAAAGTTCTTTTGAAACAGACGGAGTATCATTTCTTTTAGTAAGTGAAATAACCATACTATCAACTTTAGGTATAGGTCTAAAATTATCTTTTGAAACAAATATCTCTTTTTTAACATTATAAAAATAACGAAGATATAACGTAAAATAGCCATAATCTTTAGTATTAATTTCAGCACAATAGCGATTTGCTACTTCTTTTTGCACCATAAATATCATTTTTTCAGCTTTTAGATTATTTATTAAATATTCAATAATTGGGCTAGTTATATAATAAGGTAAATTTCCAATTACAAATATTTTATCAAAATTTATAGTTATATCTTTTAAATTAGTACTTAAAATATCATCATATATGATATGACAGTTTTCATTTTCAAATTTATCTAAATATGCATGCATATCTTTATCAATTTCAATACATATAAGTTTTGATTTTTTTTGTGCAAGATACTTTGTTAACGCCCCTTGTCCCGGACCAATTTCAATTAATAAATCATTTTCATTTGGGTTAATTAGATTTGTGATTTCATTTATTATATTTTGATTTATTAAAAAATTTTGACCATATTTTTTTTTAGCTTGCATCAGCCCATCCACTTCTTAAAACATCATATGATGTATTAAATCTACCAACATTGCTAATGGCATAATCATAATCTGGAGCTAAAAAATCTAAATCATTACCTGGCACGCCTCGATCTAAAACTATTGCATATATCGTTTCATTAGAAATTCTTGGTGCCTCAAATCTTACTATTGATCCACATGGTAAATTAGCACTCGAAGCAACAATATTTACTTTTCCATACTGAACATCATCATAAGTATTAGTTCCATCTTTTATATTATAATTACTTAAACAAGCTAGTGTTCCATTACAAAGTGGACAATTATATACATAACCAGTTATATCTCCATTATATGTATCTTTAGCACTATAAAGTGAGTCATAATCAAATTCATTAATTTTTAAAGCCATAGCAATTTCATCAACAGTTTTATTAGGATTATTATTATGAACTTTTGCTTCATACCTAAAACTATTTGTAAATGATACAAATATTGCCATAACTAATAATATGATTTTTAGTGATTTTAATACTTTTTTCATCTTATCCTCATGAACATTATAACATGAGTTGAAAAAAAAGTACATGAATTTTATCATATACTTATTTTAAAACATTTTTTTACATTTTCATTTGTAATATCAGAAAGCTTATTTAAAGAAATATTTAAATTTTCTGAAATAAAGTTTGCTACATATTTTATATTACCGGGATAATTTTGTTTACCTCTTAAAGGAACAGGAGTAAGATATGGACTATCTGTTTCAAAAACAATATTATCTACACCTAGACTTTTATATACTTCGATTAATTTACAATTTTTAAAAGTAATAACTCCATTTACCCCTAACAAAAAACCCATTTTAATATATTCTTTAGCACTTTCTATACTACCAGAAAATGAATGAATAACACCTTTAACTAAATATTTTTTTAATATGTTAATAGTATCTGAGGTCGCCTGCCTTGAATGAATAACCACAGGTAAGCTATATTTTTGTGCAAGGTATAGCTGATACTCAAATAAATTTATTTGTTTTTCTTTATCATAGTCTTCATAATGATAATCAAGTCCTATTTCACCTATACCAACAATATGATTATTAATTATCTGATTTTCTAATAATTCTAAATCATTTATTGTTATTGATGAAGCAAACTCAGGATGATATCCTATAACTTTATAAAGTCCATTTATATTTTGATTTAAAATTTCTTTATTTGATTTTATATCAGAGCCAGCATTTATAAAAAGAGCTATACCATCTTTTTTAGAAAGATTAATTACATCATTTATATCATCATAATATTCTTTATATAAATGACAATGTATATCAATAAACATTACTTTTCTATCCTTGCAAATAATACTTGAGCCATCCCAACTTTATTTGGTGATTCATAATTTCCAAATTCATTTATACTGTCAAATGTCGTTTCTTTCGTATTAATTTGTTTAAAAATTTTTTCACATGTAGTTGGTAAAAATGCTTGCAATAAAACGGTTCCAATTCTTATACACTCTAATAAATTATATAAGATTGTTTCAAGACGCTCTTTTTTACTTTCATCCTTCGCAAGTATCCAAGGGGTTACTTCATCTATATATTTATTACATTTTCTAAATAAATCAAATATTAAATCTATTGCATTTGATATATCTAATTTATCAACCTCTTGCGTAACATTATCCTTTAATGATAATGAATAATTAATTAAATCTTCATCAATAGGTTCTTTTACATATTTATTTTCAATTGTACCTTCAAAATATTTATTTACCATGCTAATTGTTCTATTTACAAGATTTCCTAAAATATTGGCTAAATCTGAATTAGTTCGATTTATTAAAGCCTCTTCAGAAAAATTACCATCACTTCCGAAGGGTACTTCACGAAGAACATAATATCTTATGGCATCCACACCATATAGATTTATATATTCTCTTGGGTCTTTATAATTACCTAAACTTTTTGATATTTTGCCACCATCTATTACAAGCCAACCATGACCAAAAACTTTTTTAGGTAGTGGTAAATCAAGTGCCATTAACATAATTGGCCAAATAATTGTATGAAACCTAACTATCTCTTTACCCACTATATGTAGATCTGCAGGCCAATACTTTTGAAATAATTTATCATCTTTTGATAAATAACCTAATGCCGAAATATAATTTGATAATGCATCTATCCATACATAAACAACGTGTTTAGTATCAAATGAAACTGGTATCCCCCATGTAAAAGAGGTTCTAGATACACATAAATCAGTTAGTCCAGGTTTAATAAAATTATTTATCATTTCATTTTTTCTTGAAATAGGTTCAATAAAATCTGGATTATCATTTAAAAATTTTTCTAATTTATTTTGATATTTTGATAGTTTAAAAAAGTAAGCTTCTTCTTTTACTTCATGAACTGGTCTATGACAGTCGGGACATAATCCATTTTCATCAAGTTGAGTTTCTGTCCAAAATGATTCACAAGGTGTACAATAAAGTCCTGTGTATTCACCCTTATAAATATCGCCTTGGTCATATAATTTTTTAAATATTTTTTGAACAGTTTCTTCGTGATAATCATCTGTTGTTCTAATAAATTTGTCATAACTAATTCCTAGGCTTTTCCATAAATCTTTTGCATTTTCTACGATTTTATCAACATACTCTTTAGGTGTAACTCCTACTGCCTTTGCCTTTTTTTCAATTTTTTGTCCATGTTCATCAGTTCCTGTTAAGAAAAATGTATCATAACCAGATAACCTTTTAAATCTTGCTATAGAATCAGCAATAATAGTTGTATAGCAATGTCCAATATGAAAATTATCTGATGGATAATATATTGGAGTTGTTATATAAAATTTTTTATTTTCCATTGTCCCTCCTATTTATTAGTACTTCCAATGCCACCAGTACGCTTATGATTATTTTCTTCACCACAAGTTAGATATTTAATTATAATTCCTTGAGCATAGGCATCACCTTTATTAATAATAAAATCTTTATTACCTTCATTTTGAAGTGCTACAAACATATGACCTTCATTAGAACTATTATTGTAATAATCAGCATCAATTACGCCAACTTGATTACATAATCTAATATTATACTTAAATCCCATTGAACTTCTTACCACAATTAATAATACTTCGTCATCCTGAAGTTTAACTTTATAGCCTGTAGGTATTTTTTTTATTTCTCCAGGTTTAATAACAATATCAGAAAATGCTATAAAATCATATCCAGCACTTTTACTTGTTTTTCTTTCAGGTAAAACTATACTATCGTATAACTCTTTACTTGCATTTTCTAACTTTTGAAATTCTTCATAACTTATTTTTTCAAATCCTCTTTCCATTTCCTACTCCTTCTTTTTTTAAAACAAAAAATCATGAACTAAAGGACGAATAAATATCCGCGGTACCACCTTAATTCATGATTATCATGCACTTTTAATTATAAGGGAATTACCCGTTAACTCAAAGGCTCACAATATAGATAATTAATATTTTTCTTTCACCTATGAAAAACTCTCTACAAAAAATTATTCTATAAATCTTCCCTTTTCAACATTAACAAATTCATCTTAACATATTTATTATTTGTTTTCAACAATTTTTAAAATAATATTGCATAAATTTTGTTCTGATTTCGTAAAATTATCATCTTTTACAAATACTAATAAACCTATAATATCGCTATCAATTATTATGGGAAAAATATTAAAATACCCATTAATGTTTAAAATTAAATCTAAATTATCACTTTCATATTTTTTTCTTTCTTCAACTAATTCCTTTAATTTAGCATTTAATTTTACATTTAATAAGTCTCCTTGAGAAATTATTTTTTCTTTATTTGTTACATACATTTTTATATCAGAATAATCATTAAAAAATGTTACTATTTTGTTTATATAATTTATTAAATTACCCGACTTTTCATATTTTTTTAATATTATATTATAATTATCAACATAAATTTCTATATCATCATTACATTGTATATTTAACACATTTCTTATTTCTTTAGGAATTACTATTCTACCTAATTCATCAATTTTTCTAACAATTCCTGTACTTTTCAAAAAACACACCTCAATTATAGTGTGTATTATTTTATTATGTTTATACTAAAGTATTTAATAGTTTTACAATATATTTAATAAAATGATCCTCTAAACCTTTTAACTGTAATGAAATGATAATACAGTCATGACGATATGAAAAATTGAAGTTTTTATTTATGCTAAGTGCGTTAATTAATAATTTATCACCTTTAACCTCACTAGAAAGCTGTTTTGGTAATTCTAATTCTATAAATCTATCATTTTGTCTTACTCTTGTGATATTTAATTTTTGTGCTAGTTTTTCAAACCATTCTTCATACATATAGTTTTCTATTTTATCATCTATTTTACCAAATCTATCAATTATTTTTGATTTAATTTCTATTAATTTATCATAAGAATCTATTTCATTTATCATTTGATGTATTTCAATTTTAATATTTTCATCACTTACGTAATTATCATCTATATGAGTATCTATATTAATAAGTGTTTGTTCGTCATCATCTTCCTCAACCTTTATACCATTAATTTTTTTTAACTCATCTTCAATCATTTTAGTATATAATGACACTCCAACCGTATCTACAAAACCAGCTTGTGATGAACCAAATATATCTCCAGAACCTCTAATAGATAAATCACGCATAGCAATTTTGTAACCACTTCCTAATGCAGTAAACTCTTTAATTGCTTGAAGGCGCTTAATTGCTATATCATTAAGCATTTTATTTTTATTATATAGTAAATAGGCATAAGCAATTTTATCGCTTCTACCAACTCTTCCTCGAATTTGATATAGTTGGGATAAACCAAATCTATCGGCATCGTATACAATTAATGTATTTGCATTAGCTATATCAATTCCATTTTCAATAATAGTTGTACAAATAAGAACATCAAATTTATGTAAAGTAAAATCTTCCATAATATCATCAAGGTCGTCTTTATCCATTTGACCATGTGCAAATCTACACTTTGCCTCAGGTACTAATTTGTTTATTTCATATACTTTTTGCTCAAGGTTTGCAATATTATTATACAAAATAAATATCTGACCATCTCTACTTATTTCTTTATAAATTGCATCTTTTACAAGTAACTCATCTTCGGACGCAACATATGTTTGCACAGGATATCTATTACTTGGAGCAGTTTCGATGATTGATAAATTACGTAGCCCAGATAAAGCCATTTTTAATGTCCTTGGTATTGGTGTAGCGGATAATGTCAATACATTAATATCATTTTTTAACTCTTTAATTTTTTCTTTATGTTTTACACCAAACCTTTGCTCTTCATCAATAATGAGCAAACCTAATTTTTTCATTTTTAGTTTTTCATTTAATAATTTGTGCGTACCAAAAATTATATCAATAGTCCCTTTTTCAGCACCTTGTAAAATTTGAGTTTCCTCTTTTTTAGTGGTAAACCTATTATAAAGTTTAATTGTAATTGGCCAAGAATTAAATCTTTTTAATGCAACATTATACTGCTGCTTAGATAAAATAGTTGTTGGGCATAAATAAATTACTTGATAATTATTTAAAACTGCCTTAAACATAGCTCTTAATGCAACTTCAGTTTTACCAAAGCCGACATCGCCACATAAAAGTCTGTCCATAGGAACGCCTGAAGTTAAATCATCATTAATATCATTAATTGCTCTTTTTTGATCCATTGTTAAATTATAAATAAATTCTTTATCAAATATTTCTTCTTCCTCATATGTTTTATATGGATTAATTTTAATTGATATTCTTTTTTGATATAAATCCATTAATTCTTGAGTTATATCTTTAATTTTTGATTCAACATATTTTCTTGTTTTTAACCAAGATGAAGAATTTAATTTATTTAATTTCGGAGCAATTCCATCTTTATCAGAGTACTTATATATTTTTTCTATTTTTTGAACAGGAACATAAATTTTATCATTACCTAAATATAGTATTTGAATATAATCTTTTGTAATATTATTACTTGTTAAACTAACAATGCCATTATATATACCTATACCATGATTTATATGAACAACATAATCTCCTTTATTTAATTCATTATAATCAGTTATCTTTTTACCACCATATAAATTATTTTGATACTTATAGTCTCTTTTTACATTATCTATATCAAATTCTCCGATTACAATTAAATTATTAATTATAAAACCATTGTTAATTTTTTGTTTAATTATTTTTACATTTGAAATTAACTTATTAATTTTCTTTATTTCTCGATCATTAGAAAGACAAAAAATGACTGTTTTATTTTCATTTAACCAAGAATTTACTCTTGTTTTTAAAAGTTCAAAGTCGTTATTAAAATTATCTAATGATTTTGTATTAATTTCTATATCATCTATATTTTCTTTTAAAGAATTTAATGATATCTGATATTCTGGATTAATTTCATCATATTCAAACATTAATTTTTCTTCTATATTATTTTCTTTTGAATAATTTAAAATATCTAACATTAATTTTTTATATGATACTTCAATTTGATTACTATTTATTTTTATAAGTGCTGCATTATCTGTATAATCATAAAAAGATGAATATGTTTTTGTTTTAAGTTCAGTAATTGGCTTAATTATAATATTTTCAATATTTTCTATTGTTCTTTGAGTATCTTCATTAAAATATCGAATACTAATTATTTTATCATCATCAAGTTCTATTCTAATGGGATGTTTTTCATTTATTAAAAATATATCAATTATCATGCCTCTTACAGAAAAATCTCCTGTACTCATAGTTATAGAATCTTTTACATAACCAAAGTAATATAATTTTTCTATAAATTCGTTTCTGTTTATTACATCACCTATAGAAATTTTATATTTTTGATTAATAGCATCATTTTTATTTGGTAAAAACATTAAATAAGCTGATAAATTACATATTATAATGTTTTTGCTAACACTTAATTTATCAAGTGTATTTAATCTTGTTAGTTTTAATTCAGGAGATGATGCAACCATTGAATGTATAAAATCGTCTTTTAAAAAAAGTAGTACATTATTTGTATAAGTTTGAAAAAGATTATAATATTTATTAGCTTCATAAATATTGCTTGTTAAAACAATTATATTTCTATTAGATTTTTTAAATAAATTTAACACATAAAAAACATTTAACTCGGAAGTTAAACCACATATTGTAACATTATTTTTATATGTAAAATAATTATCTAAAAAGTCCATTTAATCACCTTTACAATTATATTTATTCATTGTTTTTTCAATGCCATTTTCTATATAATAATTAATCATTTCACCAAAAACATCACTTTGTAAAAAATTTAATTCTTCTTTTGATAGTTTACCCAAAACAAAATCTTTTATATTATTATTTGTTGAGCCAATGCCTATTTTTAATTGACCAAAGTTTTGGCTGTTTAAAGAGAATATTATTGATTTTATACCATTATGACCTCCGGAGGAAGAGTTAAATTTAAATTTTACTGTTTTAGATTTTATATCTAAATCATCATGAATTATTAAAATATCTTCTGTTTGAATTTTATAAAAATGTACTATTTTTTGAACAGCTAGCCCAGATAAATTCATAAAAGTAAGTGGTTTGACAAAAAGTACTTTTTCGTTATTATAATTTTTTTCAATATATTCATAATTATCTTTTTTTAACCATTTTTCATTTTTTAATATTGAATTTAGAATAATAAAACCAACATTGTGACGGGTATTTTCATATTCTTTGCCAGGATTACCTAATCCAACTATTAACTTCATATTTTTTCCTTTCTTTTACTACTTAAAAATATTTTTATAAGACTTCATATTATTTATACAAATTATATCATTTATTATTACATGTTTTTTACTATTTTTAATACATTTTATTATAACTAAACTAGGCTTTTCAGTTTCTTTTGTTTTGACAAATTGAACTTCTTTTACATTAATATTATATTTATTTGCCAAAACAAATAATTCATCCAGTCGTTGTGATCTATTTATAATATACAAATGTCCATTATTTTCAAGATAATCTTTTGAAATTTTGAAAATTTCCTCTAAAGTTATTGCAACTTCATGTCTAGCTATACGCTTTTCATAAGTAAGATTACCCATTTGGCCATTATATTCAAAATAAGGTGGATTACAAATTATATTTTTAAAATAATTTTTTTTATAATAATTACCAATATTTTTAATGTCATCATTTATCAATGTAATTTTATTTTTTAAATTATTTTCATTTATAGATAATTTTGCTAAATCATGTATTTTTTCTTGTATTTCAAAGTTTACTATCTCATTATTTGTATATATAGTTAATATCATTGAAATAACACTATTACCAGCACACATTTCTAAAATTGGACCGTTAACCAAATCCTTTTTAGCATACTCCGCAAGTAAGACAGAATCTAAAGAAAATTTAAAATATTCAGTATCTTGAAATATATATTTATTTTCATAATCGAATAAATCATTTTTCACTATCATTTTGATTTAACTCCACATCAATTAATAATTTTTCTTCCCCACATACAATTTTATATTTTTTATTAAGTATATCTACACCAATAATTGTTGCATCTTTACCTTTATATTTTATTATTGTTCCAACAGACAATAAATCTTTTCCACAACGAATATATTCCTCGTCTTCATAACTTAAACAGCAAAGTAATCGTCCACAACATCCATTAATTTTATTTGGATTTAAGGCAATGTTTTGATCTTTTGCCATATTCATTGTAATTGAATCAAATTGATTTAAAAAATTAGAACAACAAAGTTTGCAGCCACATACCCCTATGCCTGATATTTGTTTAGCTTTATCTCTTGCACCAACTTGACGAAGTTCAATTCTAGTACGATATATTCCTGCAAGTTTTTTTGCAAGCTCACGAAAATCTATTCTTTCATCTGCATAAAAATTAAACAAAAGTTGAGTCCTGTCTAAATTATATTGCGAATTTATCAAATACATTTTTAAATTTAAAGTATTAACAATTTCTTTTGCTTTTTTTAATGCAATTTCAGCATCTTTCAAATTACTATAAAAAATATTTTGATCAGCTTCAGTAGCTTTTCTAATAATATTTTTATATTCGTTATTTTTTAATGGTTCAACAATTTTAACTACCTTTGCATATTGATAACCTTTATCAGTATCAACAATAACCTCATCATTTATATTATATTTTTCTTCACTTTGAAAATAATAACATTTGCTATTACCTTTATAACAAACCGCATAACTAATCATTTAATTCTCCAATCTCAAATGTCAATGAATCTAAAAATAAATTTAAATTAACATTGTACTGACACTTATATAAATATGTTGAAATAATCTTTAATTTTTTATAATTGTTATGGTATTTATTTTTGCTATGAAATGCATCAAAATATATTTTATACATAACTTTTATTAAATCTGTAAGATCATTTCTGTTTGCATATTTCTTCAATATCACACTATTATTATACAAGATAATGTTTTCTTTTTCTAGTTCAATTTTATTTATATATTCTTTGGCATCTTCATAAATTTTACTATATCTTTCCTTGTCAATATTTAAATTACTATTTTCTTCTAAATTAGCATAAATAACTTTTATAATTTCACATCGACTAATAATAGTACTTGCTATGTTTTCTTTTGCATTTGTAATAAAAAAGCCAATTATATTTTCTTCAGGTTCTTCTAAAAATTTTAACAACTTATTATATGCTGAACTATTCATTTTTTCAGGATTTACAATAATATAAACGTTTAATGAAGTATACTGTGATGATAAAGCAAAAGACTTTTGAATTAAATCAATGTCCTCTTTTTTTATATTTTTTTCTAAGGTATTAATAATTTTTAAACTTGGTAAATATTCTTTATCAATAAGTTCATTTATATTTTCAATATCTTTAAAAATAATTTTTAACATTTCCTTAACTTCATTTAAACATTTTATGACATCATTTGTTTCAAGCAAATAAGCATGAGCAATTTTATTCTCATTATATAATTCTAATAACTTTGTTAAAGACTTATTAATTTCCATTACTTCTCCTTTTATTTACTATATGATTAGATATAATATTATTATTGAAAATAATCCTGGAATACCTAATACAGTTGTTGTTAAAATTGTTGTGATATTTATTGGAATTATAACGTTTACTGCAGATATAATCAGGTTTAACCCATATAATATACAAATTGAAACTACAATTTTTTTAATAATATAAAATAATTTCTTTAACATATTTTTCATTACTAAAATTTATGTTAAAGAAAAAATATTATGATATTTTTTTTCTATCACTTAATGCCTTGTCAAGAGTTAGGACATCTAAATAATCAATTTCTGCTCCAATTGGTATACCATAAGATAGTCTTGATATTATAACATTTTTGTTTTCAAATATTTTTTTTATATAAAGTGTTGTTGTTTCTCCTTCAATTGATGATTTTAATGCTAAAATAAGTTCTGGATTATCTAGTTTTTCAACTCTTTTAACCAAGGATGATAAATTTATATCTTGTGGTGTAATATTATCTATTGGTGAAATTAATCCATTTAATACATGATATACACCCTTATAATTACCTGCTTTTTCAAAAGAAAGTAAGCTTTTATAATCTTCAACCACGCATATAAGATTATGATTTCTTTTTTCATCATTACAAACATAACATATATCACTATCAGTTAAACTACCACATTGTTTACATGGATGAAGCGTTTTTTTTGATTTTAGTAAGCATTCACTAAAATCCGCTACTTCTTCTTCACTCATTTCTATAGTTGCTAAAGCTAATCTTTCAGCACTTTTTTCGCCTATTGTGGGGAACTTTTTAAAATGTGATACCAATTTTTCTAAAATATCAGGATACATATTAGAATAGTCCGCCCATATTTGAATACTTACCTAATTTTTCTTCAGTTTTTTTATCAATTTGATTAATAGCATCTTTTACAGCAAGTACAAACATGTCACATAAAATATCATTGTTTTCTTTATCAAATGCTGCGTCATTTAAAATCTTTACATTCATAATTTCTTTTGTGCCTTTAAATGTAACCTCAACCCATTCTGATTTTCCCGTAAAAACTGCAGAATCTATTTCACCTTTCTTACTCATAATATCTTTTTGCATTCTTTGAGCTTGCGCCATAATTTGTTGCATATTCATATATTTTTCCTACCTTTCTTCTACTTTACTAATATTAAATATATCACATATTTCCGCACTTGCATACTCTTCTACTGGTTCTGAAATTATATTATATTTAACATGATTTTGCATATTTTTAATATATTTATTCATCTGTTTGTTCCAATTTTCATTAGATGTAGCAATAATATTATAATTTGTAGAATTCAAATTATTGAATTCACTTTCTAATAATTTAATATTTTGATTAATTTCTGCAGAAATAGAAGTAATATTTGCATTTATAACAAATAAATTTTCACTTGCCAACACTAAATTTGTATCTTGAATTAGTCCTTTAATTTTTTTATTAGTGCAATTTACCACAAAATCGTTCCATTTTTGCAAACATTTGTTTTTATTTTCTTTGGAAGCTGTTACAAAACAATTATTTATTCTCACTTCCTCTAGATTTTTGTAATAGTTATTTGATAATTTGTTTTCAACAATTAAATTATTATTTTCTTTATTATTTTTAGGTTCATCAATACTCTTATTTTCATTAGAAATTTTAATGTATTCAATTATGTTAAGTTCTAGTAATCCAAATAAATCAACATTTACATTAGTTTTATATAATGTATCTGATAAACTAAAACATAAATTTTTATAATCGTCATATGATAATCTATCAATTCTATTATTAAGTTTAGTATCTAAAGCACGTTTTTTTAATACATTAATTATTTTTTTTATTAAAGTTTTATAATCAACAGCGCATTCTTTAGCATTTTCAATAAATTTTATAACATTATCAATTTGATTATTATTAAGATCATCTATCATTTTTTCTATTGTGTGTTCAGAAATAGAACCTATACTATTATAAACATCCTCTACCGTTATATGTTTATTAATTTTAGATATTTGGTCAAGCATACTTAATGCATCTCTCATTCCACCTTCAGAATAGGACGCAATTTCTAGTATTGCATCATCATCAATAGAAATTTTTTCTAAGGAAGCTATTTTTTTTAATTGTTCAGTAATTTCCGCTAATTTAATTTTTTTAAAATCTAATCTTTGACATCTTGATAATACAGTTATTGGTACATCTTCAATATTCGTTGTAGCTAATATAAATATAGCATGTGATGGAGGTTCCTCTAAAGTTAATAATAGAGCATTAAATGCGCTAACACTTAGCATATGTACTTCATCAATTATATATACTTTATATTTAGAATTAATGGGAGTTAATTTAACATTATCAATTATTTCACGAATTTGATCAACACCGGTATTTGAAGCTGCATCTATTTCATAAATATCATTACTATTATAAAAATTTAAACAGTTATAACATTTTAGACATGGATTTCCATTTTCAATATTTAAACAATTTATTGTTTTTGCAAATATTTTTGCTGTACTTGTTTTTCCTGTCCCTCTAGGGCCTGAAAAAATGTATGCATGAGATATTTTATTATTTATGATACTATCTTTTAAAAGTTCAACAACAGTTTTTTGACCGATTAATTCATCAAATGTTTGTGGTCTATATTTTCTATACAACACTTTGTAATTCATATTATCCTCCATAAATAATTATACCAATTTTCTAATAATAATACTATCTTTTATTAATAAAAAACTGTTTTAAAATATTTGTATTGTGTTCAGTTAATTGTGGAAAATTTTCAAGTTTTATATATTGTGTATTTGTACCATTTTCATTATTAAAATTACTACTTACAAAATAAAATACTTTTTTTATTCTTGACTGCTTTATTACTTCTCTACACATATTGCATGGCTCAAGAGTAATATACATTTCGCATTCATTTAATCTCCAATCTTTAAGTTTTTTACTAGCTTTAATTATTGCATCAATTTCCGCATGGTGTATAGCAATTTTTTTTTGATTTTTTTTATTATACGAATGTGCAATAATTTTATTATTTTTTACAATAACACATGAAACTGGAATTTCGCCATACTTATATGCTTTTACATAATCTCTATAAAGCAATTTTATAATTTTGTTCATAAATACTCCTACAAAATAAAAAGTGCACACAAATAGTGACTGATGTGGCTGCTTTATTCCTAATCTGACCAGATTACAGTATATTTGTTGCACATGTTTATATTATCAAAATATTTATTAATTATCAATATATTTTTTAAATTGACTCTGTATATAATATTTTTTATATTAATATCTACTTTTTATTGGAATATATGCTATAAACTTAACTATGTTTCACGTGAAACATTGGTTATATTTATTATACTTTTTATAATACTTTTTTTATATTAATATCTGCTTTTTATCGGAATATATGCTAAAAAATTGACTATGTTTCACGTGAAACATTGGTTATATTTATTATGTTTTTTTAATACTTTTTTTTATATTAATATCTGCTTTTTATTGAAATATATGCTAAAAAATTGACTATGTTTCACGTGAAACATTGATTATATTTATTATGCTTTTTATAATACTTTTTTTATATTAATATCTGTTTTTTATCGGAATATATGCTAGAAAACTGACTATGTTTCACGTGAAACATTAATACTATTTTATAAAATAAAAAAACTAGAAATTGTATACTTTCTAGTTTTCATTGATGTGTTCTAATGATTTATCAACAATGCTCACTGTAGTTACATATTGATTATCTTTTAAATTAATTAATCTAGTTCCTTGTGTCGCTCTGCCTAATTTAGATAATTGATTAATAGGTATTTTAATTGTTATTCCAATATTAGTCATTATAATTAAATCTTTTTCTTCATCAGAAAGTTTTACTGATACTAGGGTTCCGTTTTTTTCAGTAATATTTAATGCTTTTACACCCTTACTACCTCTTTTTGTTTGTCTATATTCAGACACAGAAGTTTTTTTACCATACCCAAGTTCTGTAACAATTAATATAGTATCATTTTCATTGACTACCTCTAAACAAATACATTTACCACCATCTAGATTAATACCTCTTACTCCAGAAGCTGTTCTTCCCATTGTTCTAACTTCATTTTCATTAAATTTAACTAATTTACCAGAACTTGAACCTAAAAGTATTAAATCATTTTCTGAAGTTAATTTTACACCAATTAATTCATCTTTATCTTTTAAACTAATACATATTTTTCCTGATGTTCTAATATTCTCAAACTCATTAATTGATGTTTTTTTAACAATACCCATGCTTGTGGCAAAGAATAAAAATTGTTTATTACTATTTTGTTCTATGGAAACAATTGAAGTAACAAATTCTTCTTTTTCAAGTGGTAAAAGATTAACAATAGGAAGTCCTTTAGATGTTCTTGAAAATTCAGGTATTTCATAACCCTTCATTCTATATACTTTTCCTTTATTAGTAAAGAATAAAATATGATCATGTGTTGATAAACTACATGCTTGATCAACAAAATCTTCATCATTGGTTGTTATACCTTTAACACCCATTCCACCACGGTTTTGTGTTCTAAATATATCTGGTTTAGAACGTTTAATATAACCTTTCTTTGTTAATACTACCATTATTTTTTCTTCTGGGATAAGTGATTCATCATCAATATAATCAATTGCTGTCATATCAATTGAGGTTCTTCGCTCATCACTATATTTATTCTTAATTTCTAACATTTCATTTTTAATTATTTCATTTACTTTTTCAGGACTTGATAAAATAAATCTCAATTCATCTATTAATTTAATTAAATCAGCTAGTTCAGATTCAATTTTATCTCTTTCAAGGCCTGTTAGGCGTTTTAGTTTCATTTCTAATATTGCATCAGACTGTATATCATCTAATCCAAAACGTTCATTCAATTCTTTTTTAGCTATTTCATCTGTTTTACTTGATTTAATAATTTTTATAACTTCATCTATGTAATCAAGCGCTATTTTTAAACCATTTAATATATGAACTCTAGCTTCTGCTTTACCTAAATCATATTTAGTTCTTCTAATAATAACTTCACGTTGAAAATCAACATATTTAGCCAAAATATCTTTTAAACCAAGAGTTTTAGGTGTTCCATCATCAAGCATTAAAAATATTATTCCATAAGATATTTGAAATGCTGTATGTTTAAATAAATTATTTAAAACAACTTGAGGATTTGCATCTTTTTTTAAGGTTATAGTAATTTTAATACCATCTTTTAAGTCAGTATGATAATCTGAAATACCATCTAATATTTTGTTATGAACAAGTTCTGCAACTTTATCTTTTAATTCCGCTGTGTTGACACCAAAAGGTACTTCTGATATAACAATAACATTATGATTATTGTGTTCTTCAATAACAGCTCTACTTCGTATAGTAATTGTACCTCTACCTGTTTCATAAGCTTTTTTTATACCAGAATTACCTAAAATAATACCACCTGTTGGGAAGTCTGGCCCTTTAATATACTGCATAAGTTCTAAAGTATTAATTTCAGGATTATCTATATATGCTATGCAACCATCAATAACTTCTCCTAAATTATGTGGTGGAATATTTGTTGCCATACCAACTGCTATTCCCATTGAACCATTAACTAAAATATTTGGAAATCTACTTGGAAGTACTTTAGGTTCTTTTTCAGTAGCAGTATAGTTATCATCCATATCAACTGTATCTTTTTGTATGTCTCTTAATAATTCTAAAGAAATTTTTGCAAGACGAGCCTCAGTATAACGATATGCAGCAGCACCATCACCCTCAATAGTACCAAAATTTCCATGTCCATCGACAAGCATGTATCTTTGATTAAAATCTTGTGCAAGTCTAACCATCGCATCATAAATAGAAGAATCGCCATGAGGATGGTAATGTCCCATAACGTATCCAACTGTAGTAGCGGATTTTTTATGTGGTTTGTCAGGCGTATTACCTTCTTCATACATAGACCATAAAATACGTCTATGAACTGGTTTTAACCCATCTCTTAAATCAGGTAATGCTCTTGAAGTAATAACACTCATAGAATAATCAAGAAAAGATGTTTTTACTTCATTAACAATATTATTTTCAATATGTTTATCTTTTTCGTGAAATTCACCTGAATATTCATCATCAACAATTATTTCTTCATCATCATTTATAATATTTTCTTTATCATTATCCATTTAAAAACCTCCTATATATCCAAATTTTGTACATTTATTGCATTTTCTTCAATAAACTCTCTTCTTGGTTCAACTTCATCACCCATTAATTTGCTAAATATTTCGTCAGCCATCATACAATCTTCAACTACTATTTTCCTTAAAGTTCTTTTTTCTATATCCATTGTAGTTTCGTTTAACTCTTCAGGATCCATTTCACCAAGACCTTTCATTCTTGTTATTTCAACTCTATTTCTTACATTTTCTGGTAAAGAATTTAAATAAGCATCTTTTTCTTTTTCATCTAGTACATATTTTCTTGTTTTACCATATCTAATTCTAAATAAAGGTGGTTGAGCAGCATATACATGTCCAGCCTCAACAATAGGTCTAAAAAAACGATAAAATAACGTTAAAAGTAATATTCTAATATGAGCTCCATCAACATCGGCATCGGTCATTATAATAATTTTATTATAACGTAATTTTTCTAAATTAAATTCATCACCTATTCCAGTACCAAATGCTGTAATTATGGACCTTATTTCTGCGTTATTTAATGCCCTGTCTAACCTATTTTTTTCAACGTTTAATATTTTACCACGTAAAGGTAATATTGCTTGTCTTAATGAATCTCTACTTTTTTTTGCTGATCCACCTGCACTATCTCCCTCGACTATAAATATTTCTGATTCGTTTGGATCTTTACTTTTACAATCACATAATTTACCAAAAAAATTTGTTACTGCTAAATCTGTTTTTCTAGTAATTTCTCTTGCCTTTTTTGCAGCATTTCTAGCACGACAAGCAAGCATCGCTTTTTCAACAATAACTTTTGCATCCGCTGGATTTTCTAATAAAAATTTTTCAAAACCCTCTGAAAAGACATTATCAGCAAGTTTTCTAACCTCAGAATTTCCGAGTCTACCTTTTGTTTGTCCTTCAAATTGGGGATTAGGATGTTTACAAGATATAATCATTGTTAACCCTTCTTTAACATCATCACCAGTTAATGATTCATCTTTTTCTTTTAGTAAATTTGCTTTTCTTGCATAATTATTTATTACTCTCGTAAGTGCTCTTCTTACACCTTCTTCGTGTGTTCCCCCATCATGTGTATTAATATTGTTAACAAATGAATAAATATTATCATTATATCCATCATTATATTGTAAAGCAACTTCAAAAAATACACCAGCTTCTTCACCTTGTAAATGAATAATATCTTCATGAATTGGTGTTTTATTTTTGTTGATAAATTTTACATATTCAGCTATACCACCTTCATACATAAATGTGTCTCCAGTTGTGTCTTCTTCATCTCTATCATCTCTTAAAGTAATTCTTAAACCCCTATTTAAAAATGCTAGCTCTCTTAATCTTACTTTTAAAGTCTCATAATCATAAACTGTTGTATCAAAAATTTCACAATCTGGTTTAAAAGTAACCCATGTTCCTGTACGGTTAGGTTCACAGTCACCTATTTCATGTAATTTTTCAACGGCATGTCCTCCATTAGAAAATTTAATGTAATAAATTTTACTATTTTTAAATACTTTTACTTCTAACCATGATGAAAGAGCGTTTACTACTGAAGCACCAACTCCATGTAACCCACCAGATACTTTGTATCCTCCTCCACCAAATTTACCTCCAGCATGAAGTACTGTATAAACTGTCTCAACTGTCGATAAACCTGTTTTTGGATGTATATCAACTGGTATACCCCTTCCATCATCTTTTACAGTAACTGAATTATCCTTATTAACAATTACCTCAATATTTTTACAATATCCTGCTAAAGCCTCATCAATAGAATTATCAACAATTTCCCACACTAAATGATGAAGTCCTTTTACATCAGTTGTTCCTATATACATACCAGGTCTTTTTCTAACAGCTTCTAGACCCTCTAATACCTGAATATCTGATGCATCATAATGTTCTGCCATAATTAATTCTTCCTTTCTATTTTGCCATTTTTTATATAATAAATATAGCTATCAGTAAGTAAATCTTTATCTACATTATTAATATTTGTTGTAGTTATAAAAGTTTGTACTTCCTTATTTAGCATTTTAATTATGTTATTAATCTTGTTATCATCAAGTTCTGAAAATAAATCATCTAAAATTAAAATAGGATAAGTTCCATTTAATTTTTTTATTATAATTAATTCTGATAATTTAAATGATATAATTGCGTTTTTTTGTTGTCCAACACTACCATATTCTTTAATATTATATCCATCCAATATAAATTCAATATCGTCATGATGAACACCGCTTAATGTTTTACCATAATTAATTTCTTTACGATAATTATCCTTATACACTTTATGAATTTCACTAATATCTTTATTATTAAATGAACTAACATATTTAATTATTAAACTTCCTTCAGTAAATATGTTTTTATAAATATTAGTTAAATTTTCGTTGATTAATTTAACATAATCCTCTCTAATTTTATGTATTTGGTATCCAAGATCAACAAGTTTATTTGTTAAAATATCTAAATATTCATAGGAGGCATTACCATTTAACAATAAATTTTTAAGATAAGCATTACGATGTTTTAAAATCTTATTATAAGAACTAATTAAAGAAACATAAGAATAATTAATTTGAGAAATTTCGATATTAAGCATTTTTCTACGAACACTTGGTGAATCACTTATAATTTTTGTATCTAATGGATTAAATAAAATAATATTTATTTTTGAAATATAATCAGATATTTTTACAACTTTTTTATTATCTATAAAGATTTTTTTATCATCTTTAGAAAGTTCAATAAAATAAGTTTTTTCGTCAACTACTCCCTTTATTAAAGCTACTTTGTAATTTTTATTAATTAAGTTTTTGTCATCAAGTGTTCTAAAAGATTTAGTAAGTGACAATAAATAAATAGCTTCAATTAAATTTGATTTACCAGAGCCATTATCTCCATAAATAATATTTAATGCATTTGAAAAATCAATATTTAATGTATCATAATTTCTAAAATTAACAAGTCTTAAATTGCTTATTTTCATTTTTACCTCTTTTTAATAGTATTTTAACAATTTTACCCCTTTCCTTGTACTCCTATACACAATTACATTATATCATAAATTAGGCATAAAAAAAAGAATTATTTGTTGTTTCTTTTTAAAATTGTTTCTAATCTTGAGGCTTTAAATAACTGTTTATTAAAAACATTATTTGAAACATCTAAAGTAATTCTTTTTTCATTATTTAATAAAATGTTAATATGCTGTTTATTATTTGAATAGTATTCAATAATTGAATGATAATTTATCCAAATACATTTGTCATTTTTATATGATGTTGTTGGAAAAAATATTAAATTATATTTTTCACTTATTACAATGGGTAATTTCGTACTTAACCCAGTTAAATATTTTGTGGATTTTATTCTACCTATTAGATTACTACCATAATATTTACAACTTTCATCTATTATATTCATTACACTATTATCAATAATATAAGTTATATATGTTTCTATTACTTTTGACTTTTTTTCAAATGGCATTATTAAAATTGTGTTTTCGTTTATTATATATTTGTCCATATTGTCCCCCTGACAAAAACATAATAACACATTATAAATGTAATTTTATGTCATTTTATGGATGTTAATAAGTTTTTATTGGTAATATTAGTTCTATTATTGTATCATCATCAACACTGTTGATTATTATTGGTTTATCATCTCCATTTATTAATAAAATAATATTTTCACTATCTAATACTTTTAATGCATCAAGCATATATTTAGATGAATAACTAATTTCTAACTTTTCCTTATTGTTACAGTCAATTACTAGTTCCTCTTTACTTTTACTATCTGATGAAGAACCATATAAAGTCATTTTTTTATTATCTATAATCATTTTTATAATATTTTTATCTTTACTTATCATAATAGTTGATGCTCTATCAATAGCACTATAATATTCTTTTAAATTTAAGTTTATCATATAACTAAAATCTTTTGGAATATAATTTGAAGTGTCAGGATAAGTTCCATTTAATAGTGCTGTTTGAAATAAAATATTATTATAAGTAAATAAAACTTTATTTTTAAATAAGTCAATTACTACATCTCCTTCATCTTTTAAAATATACACAAGTTCATTAACACTTTTTCCTGGTATAACTATGTTAATACTATTTTGTATTGGTGTATCTAACTTAACTGTTTTTTTAGCTAATCTATATGAATCTGTTGCAGTACATTCCAA
Source organism: uncultured Bacilli bacterium (assembly GCA_934098665.1). Classification (GTDB taxonomy): domain Bacteria; phylum Bacillota_I; class Bacilli_A; order RF39; family UBA660; genus UBA6448. Next base: position 23,905 of record CAKOOO010000004.1, on the reverse strand, counting down.
AATATCACCATTTATTTTTAGATTTAATCCTGTTAATAATGGACGTACTTCTTGAAGACTCATTGCATATGATGTTTGATTTAACATTTCTTTTAAAAGTTTAGATGATAAATGTATTAAATTTTGACTTCTTTCAAGAGTGATATTTGGATATTCCCCAATATTATAACATTCAATTATATATTCATTAATATCAGAATATATTTTTATGTTATTATTTTCTGTTATTTCAAAATTTATAATTTCATTAGGCATTTTACGAATTATTTCCAATAAACACCTACTTTGTAAAACAGCTCTTCCTTCAGTTTCAATGTTAATAATATCTTTTGCGTTAATTGTTGTTTTTATTGTAAGTTCACTATCACTTGCTTGAACCTCTAAACCTTCATTTGTTAAGTTTAATAATATTCCATTTAAAACAGGAATAGTTATTTTTGTTGATAAAGCTCTAACTGCGTTTGATAAAGCTTCTAATATAATATTTTTTTTAATTGTAAATTTCATTTTAATCCTTCTTTCTTTTATTATTAATTATTATTATATTTATAAGGTGGATTATGTTGATAACTTATTTATTTTTCTTATCTACTTAAAAAATTGTCCCTTTTTGTAAAAAATTTATCAACTTCAATTCCACAAACTTATAACTTATTTTTAATTTCTTTGATAACATTATTTAATTTTTCATCTTTTTTAATGTCATTATTAATCTTATCAACAGATGCAGAAATAGTTGAATGATCCCTCCCTCCAAATTCTAGACCTATTCTTTCTAATTTTTCATCAGTCTCAATTCTACATAGATAAATAGCTATATGTCTAGGTTTACTAATATTTGATACTTTCTTTTTACTTTTTAAATCTGTTACAGTTATTCCAAAATAGTCAGCAACAGTTTTTTGAATCTTACTAATTGAATTATCAGCATATATATTAACACTTAAATAATCCTTTAAAGCCTCAATTGCAAAGTTTAAATCAATTTTATCTGGTACCATCATTGCGGTGTATGCCATTAATCTATTAATGGTTCCTTCAATAAATCTAATATCATTTTGACAAGAATTAGCAATATACTCAATAACTTCTTGATTTAATCTATCTTCTAAAGAAGTATTTTTTATTTTACTGTGAATAATCTTACATCTTAGAGCAAAATCAGGTGGATATATATCAACAGGAAGTCCCCACATAAATCTACTTCTAAGTCTATCTTCAATTTTTTTTAAATCATCTGGCGATCTATCAGAACTAATAATTATTTGTTTATTTGACTGATAAAGTGCGTTAAATGTATGAAAAAATTCTTGTTGAGATTTATCTGCACCTACTAAAAACTGAATATCATCTATTATTAAAACATCAACATTTTTATATTTGTCTTTGAAATTTTTAGCATAGTTTAAAGTACTAATTCCCTTTTCTATGCTAGCTATTCCAGTATAATCTTCAACAAATTCATTACTTGTAACATATAAAACTTTTTTATTTGAGTGTGAAACAATATAATTTCCAATTGCATGCATTAAGTGAGTTTTACCAATTCCACTTCTTCCATAAAGAAATAATGGATTATGAATTGACCCTGGATTTTCTGCAACTGCATGTGCAGATACTACTGCAAGTCTATTTGATTCCCCTACTACAAATGATTCGAATGTAAATTTTGGATTTAAATTTGTTATCCACGTCTCATCATTAGAAGTTTCATTTTTTTCTTTTGGTAAAATATTTTCTTCTTTTGGAAGTTCATCTTCCGTAAAATATTCAATATTAAATGTTTTACCAGTTAAATTTTGTAATATTGTATCAATAGTTTCTTTGTAGTTATCAGCAAGCATTGTTTTATGTATTTGCATGGGTACTACTATTTTTAAATTATTTCCATTCAAAGAAATTGGTTTTATTTTTGAAAACCAAATATTGTAAACGTTAGTGCTTACAACTTGTTCTACATCTTCTAAAAAGCTTTTAAATACCTCATTTAAATTCATACCATACCCCACTAAAAACTTTTTCTTACTTCCATTGTACTTCATTTTATAAAAAAGTTAAAGTATAAAATTAAAATTATCAAATTATCAACAAAGTTTTCAACAAAAAAACGCTTTATTTTCGGACTAAAATTAAGTTTTCAACATTATCAACAAAATTCATTTGTGGAAAAAGTAAATAGTATAAATTATTAAATGTTTATAATGTTAAATTAATGTTTAAAAATTGTTGGTAATTTTGTGGAATTGTTTTTAAAGCATTATAAATAAAAGTTAAATCCAAAATAAATATTGTTGATAAAATGTCAATTAAATTAAAAAATCTAACTTTCGCTTGACTTAACTTATAATTTAATATTATAATAGCAATGCAAAAGAAAAGGAGAAAGTGTAATATTATGAAAAGAACATATCAACCTAATAATAGAAAAATGAAAAAAACTCATGGATTTTTTTCTAGAAAAAATGGTAAAGTTTTATCTAATCGTCGTAAAAAAGGTAGAAAAGTTTTATGTAAATAAAAGACCACTTGTTTTGTGGTTTTTTTAAAATTTAAGAAGGTATTTATGAAAAAAGAAGATATAATTAAAAGTGGTGAAGATTTTAATAAAATTTTAAACTATAATCATAAAGTTTCTAATAATGAGTTTATTATTTTTTATGTTCCAAAAGATGAACAAAAACCTAAATTTGGTATAAGCGCCCCAAAAAAATTAGGAAATGCTGTTTTAAGAAATAAATGTAAGCGTAGATTAAGAATGATTATTAGAAATAATAATTTTCTCTTCAAAAATTATCGAAATTATATTATAATTATTAAGAAGGGATTTTTATGTTTATCTTATAAGGATAATGTAGAGTCATTAAAAAAATTAATCGGAGGTCTAAATGAAAAATAACAAAGCAAAATATATTATTACTTTAGTGTTAGTAATTTTACTTACAAGTGGTTGTGGAAGTAATAATTATATAAAAGATAAAAAGGGAAAAATTGTAACCACAAAAGAAACTGGTCAAAGTTTACAAAAAGATATTTATTGTAAGCCAAGTGAAAATACTGAAGCTTATAAATTATATACTGAATATGAAGATCAACTTACTCATAAACTAGATAAGTTACCAACATGTGATAATTATAAGATTAATTCAAATAAAACAAATAGTTTATGGCAATTTTTATTTGTAAAACCATTAGCATATATTATTTTAAAAGTAGGGGCTTTATTTAAAAATATTGGATTAAATAATTCATATTTAGGAATTTCAGTTATATTAATTGGTTTATTAATAAGAATAATATTATTACCATTTACAATAAAATCTCAAAGTACAAGTGAAAATATGCAAAAAGCACAGCCAGAACTACAACGTTTAGAAAGAAAATATGCTGGAAACAATTCACAAGAAGCTATGATGGCAAAGCAACAAGAAATGTTAATGATTTATAAAAAATATAAAGTAAATCCAATGCTAGGATGTATTTTATCATTAATTCAATTACCATTATTCTTTGCTTTCTTGGAAGCTATTTATAAGATACCTGCAATATATGAAGGCAAAATATTTGGTTGGAATTTAGGTACAACACCGAATGTTGGAATATTTACAAATCATCAATATACTTTCATTATTTTGGTTTTATTAATAATTTTATCAACTTATTTCTCTTTTAAGTTTACTATGAAACAAACCGTATCTGCGCCTTCTTCAATGCCTGGCGCAGAAAAACAAACAAAGATGATGTTAATATTTATGACAGTTTTTATAGGTTTTGCATCATTAAGTTTACCAACAGCAATTGCTCTTTATTGGATAGCAACTTATGCATTTATGATTTTACAAACAATTATTATTAAATGGCTAAAAAATCGTAAATCAAATAAAGTTAGTAAAAAATCAAAAAAATCTATAAATGAAAAACTTAAAATTAAGGAGGCATTAAAATATGGAAAAAATAAGTAAAGTTGGTAAAAATTTTGAAGATACTTTAGCACAAATTCTTGAAGAAAATAATTTAACACAAGATGAAGTTATTTATAAAACAGGAGAAACTAAAAAAGGTTTGTTTAAATCATCCACAACGGAAGTTATAGTTTATAAAAAATCTGATATTTATGATTTTGTTAAAGAATTTTTAAAAGAAATAATTAATAATTTAGGTTTAGAGGTTTCTTTTGAAACAAAACAAGTTCATGATAGAACTGTAATAAAAATGTATTCAAATAACAATAACATTTTAATTGGTCATAATGGCAATACTATTAAAGCACTTGAAAATTTAGTAAAACAAAAAATTCAATTAGAAACAGGTATGTTTTTTGTAATATCATTAGATGTTGAAAATTATAAAGATAAAAAGGCATCAAGACTTGAAAGATTAGCAAAACAAACAGCTAGAGAGGTTCAAAAATCTCATATTGATGTACATTTAGAAAATATGAATTCTTACGAAAGAAGAATAGTTCATAATGCAATATCAAATTTTAAAGGAATATCATCAAAAAGTACTGGTGAAGAACCAAATAGACACGTTGTTATTAGTTATGTAGGTGAATAAATCTTGGCTTTTGTCCAAGATTTTTTTGATTTACAACATTATTAAATAGTGTTACAATAATGCAAATGAAGGAGGTTTACTATGGATGATACAATATGTGCTATTTCAACATCTTTAGGGATAGGGGCTATTTCTATTATAAAGGTAAGCGGGCAAGAGGCAATTAAAAAAGTAAATAGTATTTTTTCAAAAGATATTACAAAAGTTAAATCACATACTATTAATTATGGTCATATTATTTATAAAAATGAAGTTATTGATGAAGTATTAATATCTGTAATGAGAGCACCTAAAACATATACAACAGAGGATGTGGTAGAAATTAATTCTCATGGAGGATATAATACAACAAATAAAATACTTGAAATATTATTAAATATTGGCTGTAGATTATCAGAACCCGGAGAATTTACCAAAAGAGCTTTCTTAAATGGAAGAATTAATTTACTTCAAAGTGAAGCAGTTAATGAATTAATTAATGCAAAAACGGATTCAAAAAGAAAATTATGTTTAAATCAAATAGGGGGAAATTTAACAAAAATTATAGATAATATAAGAGATAATATAGTAAAATTACTTGCTAATATAGAGGTTAATATAGACTATCCAGAGTATGAAGATAATTTAGTTGTAACAAAGGAAATATTAAAAAATAAATTAAATGAAATAAATGAAGAAATAAATAAGTTATGTAAAAATTCAAGTTTTGGCAAAATTGTTTCGAATGGAATTAATGTGGCTATAATTGGAAGACCAAATGTTGGAAAAAGTAGTATATTAAATCATTTGCTTGATGAAGAAAAGGCTATAGTAACTGATATTGCCGGTACAACAAGAGATATTGTTGAAGGAAGTCTATCATTAAATGGAATTGAAATAAAACTTATCGATACTGCGGGAATTCATGAAACAACTGATTATGTTGAAAAAATTGGTGTTGAAAAAAGTTTAAATCAAATTACTGTAGCGGACCTAGTTATTTTAGTATTAGATGGTTCTAGTAAATTAACAAATGAAGATAAAAATCTACTAGAAAAAATTAATAAAAATAATACTATTATTTTTATTAATAAAAATGATTTGCCATTACAAATTAATTTAGATGAAAGTTATAATGCTGTATATGGTAATTCAAAAACTATTGAGGGTTTAGATACATTAAAAAATAAAATTATTGAAATGTTTAATATAAATGAAATCAATAAAGATTTGACATATTTATCAAATGCTAGACAAATATCTTTAGCAAATAAAGCAAAAGAATCAATTCAAAGTGCAATTGTCGCTATAAATAAAGAAATACCAATAGATTTTATATCTACAGATTTAAAATCTTGTTATGAATATCTTGGTAAAATAATTGGTAAAACCTATGAAGATGATGTTATTAATCAATTATTTAAGGATTTTTGTGTTGGAAAGTAGGTGAAATTATGTATGATATTATTGTAGTAGGTGCAGGCCATGCAGGATGTGAAGCTGCTCATATAAGTGCTATAATGGGTCAAAAAACATTGCTTTTAACTTCAAATTTAAATAATTTAGCAGATATGCCATGTAATCCATCAATTGGTGGAAGTGCGAAAGGAATAATAGTTAGAGAAATAGATGCATTAGGTGGTTTAATGGGAATTGTTGCAGATAAATCACACTTTCAAATTAAAATGCTTAATAATTCTAAAGGACCTGCAATAAGAAGTTTAAGAGCTCAAGCTGATAAAAAGGTTTATCCAAAAGTAATGCTTGATTATTTGAAAAATACTAAAAATTTAACTTTATATGAGGGTATGGTTGAAGACATTATTGTTGAAAATAACAAAGTAAAAGGAATTATTTTAGCAAATCAAGAAAAAATATATAGTAAATCAGTGGTTTTAACAACCGGTACATACTTAAATGCTAATATATTAATTGGTTCAGAAAATACTCCAAGCGGACCCCATGGTGAAAAAAGAAGTAACTATTTATCTACAAATTTAAAAAAATATGGATTTAATATAAAAAGGTTAAAAACAGGAACTCCCCAAAGAATAAAAGCTTCAAGTATAGATTTTAGTGTTTTAAAAGAAGAGCTTGGTGATGATAATTATTGGACTTTTTCATTTGATACGAAACCATTATATGAAATTAATAAACAACAAAAATGTTATTTGGTTTATACAAATGAAAATACTCATAAAATTATTAGAAATAATCTTAAAAAAAGTGCAATGTATGGTGGATATGCTACAGGAGTAGGTCCAAGATATTGTCCTTCAATTGAGGATAAAATTGTTAGATTTTCTGATAAACCAAGACATCAATTATTTTTAGAACCAGAAAGTATCTATTATGATGAGTGGTATTTACAAGGATTTTCTACGTCAATGCCTAGAGATATTCAAGAAAAAATGGTACACTCATTACATGGTCTTGAAAATGCGGTTATAACAAAATATGCGTATGCTATAGAGTATGATGCAATAGATCCTTTACAAATTAAACCAAGTCTTGAATCAAAAATTTTAAAAAACTTATTTACAGCAGGACAAATAAATGGTACATCTGGTTATGAAGAAGCAGCAGGACAAGGATTAATAGCAGGTATTAATGCTGCTCAAAATAATAAAAATGAAAGTCCATTAATTTTAAAAAGGTCAGATGCGTATATTGGAGTTTTAATTGATGATTTAGTAACAAAGGGAGTAACAGACCCTTATAGAATGCTTACTTCTAGAGCAGAATTTCGTTTACTTTTAAGACATGATAATGCAGATGAAAGATTAACACCGCTTGGTAAAAAAGTAGGTTGTATTAGTGATGAAAAATATAAAAATTATCTAAATAAAGAAGAAAATATAAATAAATTAAAATGTATATTAGAAAATAATAATTTAATTAGAAATGAACATGTTAAGGATATTTTTAAACAAAATAATATTTCAATTCCATCTTCAAATTTAAAATTTTCAACTTTACTTAAAAGACCAGAAATTACTATAGAATTTTTAGAAAACTTTATTGATCTATCAGGTTTTACGTTTGAAGAAAAAGAAAGGGCTTCAATTGATATAAAATATGCAGGATATATAAAAAAGGAATATGAGCAAAAAAATAAACTTTTAAAATTAGAGTCCAAACAAATACCAAAAGATATTGATTACAATAAAATAAAGAATATTGCTAGCGAAGCAAGACAAAAACTTTCTTTAATTAGACCAGAAACAATAGCACAAGCTTCAAGAATAAGTGGTGTAAATCCAGTGGATATTTCATTATTATTAGTTTATTTAAAAAAGGAATATGGTAAAAATGATTAATGATTTTATAAATAAATTAAAGAAAAATAATATTCTTTATGACGAAGATAAATTAAAAAAATTAGATATTTATTATAGTTTTTTAATAGAGTACAATAATCATACTAATTTAACAACAATTACAGATAAAAAAGAAGTATATTTTAAACATTTTTTGGACTCTCTAATGGTTTCAAAAGCAGTAAATTTATCTAATCAAACTATACTTGATATTGGTTCAGGTGCGGGTTTTCCTGGTATTGTTTTAAAAATTTTTTATCCAGATATTAAACTTACAGTTCTTGATTCAAATAATAAAAAAATAACATTTATAAATATGTTATTAGAAAAACTTAATATAACTGATGTAATTACAGTATGCGATAGAGCAGAAAATTTCATGCTAAATCATTTTAATGAGTTTGATTTATGCGTTTCAAGAGCAGTTTCTTATGTTGATATTATTACATCATTATCACTTCCTTTTATCAAAGTTACAGGTAAAGTTATTTTAATGAAAGGAAATTATGAAGGTGAATATAAACTTTTAAAGAAATATAGTAAGCAGTTAAATGTAAAAACAATAGAAAAATTTAATTATTTTTTATTAGAAAGTGATAGAACATTATATATATTAACTAAGAATAATAATAGTAATAAAAGTGTTAATTATGGAACACTAAAAAGAAATAGTGAAAATAGACAAAAAAAATTAAATATTTAAAAATGATTATTGAAAAATAATCATTTTTAGGTTATGATAGTGTTAGCAAAATAAGAAGGGGCTAATATGAATTTTGATTCTAATGTTTTAAATATTGCCATTGAAGATATAATACCTAATCGCATGCAACCACGATTAGTTTTTGATGATGATGCATTAAAGGATTTAGCGGCCTCTATTAAAACTTATGGAATAATTCAACCACTTGTACTTCGAAGAATAGGTGAAAAATACGAAATAATCGCAGGAGAAAGAAGATATAAAGCAGCAAAAATTGCCGGATTAACGAGTGTACCTGCGGTTTTAGCTAGAATAGATGATAAAAAAAGCGCCGAGGTTGCTATCGCTGAAAATGTTCAACGAAAAGAACTTAATCCTATTGAAGAAGCAAAATCTTATGAAGCACTTTTAAAAGTTGGTTTTATGAGTAAAGAAATGTTTGCTCATAAATTAGGGATACCACTTAGTTTAATGGAACAAAAATTAAAATTGTTAACATTACCTCAAGAAATTCAAGATGCACTTTTGGCAAATAAAATATCCGAAAGACATGCGAGAAGTTTAATGAAATTAAAAGAACCAAATGAACAAGTCAAATGGTTACATGAAATAATTGATAATCGCTTAAATGTAAAAGATTTAGAGGCTAAATTATCAAAAGAATATGGTAGTGAAATAAATGGATATAATATTGATATCAACAAAATAAAAAATGAGGCTACTGATATAAAAGTACCACTTATAGAACCAATAGAAAATATGGGTTCAATGCAAACTGATATTATTAATTTAGGAACAAAAAAGGAAAATAGATTTTTTAATGATTTAGAGGATGAAAAAGCAAATATGAGTTTTGATGAAACGAAAAATCCTTTTACAAATTCATATTTAAATTTTAATTCAGTTATTACTCCGAAAGAGAAATCAAACCATGAAGATATAGATAGTTTAGATTTTTTACCACCAAATAGCAATTAGGAAGTTGTATCTTCCTTTTTTTTGTACTTACTTACTTCATATTCGGGTTCGCTACCCTTTAAATAATAAAACATTGTCATATTTTTAGAATCAGATGAAGGTTTACCAGTAATTGAATTAAGCATTAACCCTACAACGTTATTAGGTATTTCATACCAAGAATTTTTTTCATCATCTTGAATATAAGATACTAAATTGGCCCATGCATTTTTTACTTCCATTCCAACTTTTAAAGCAATATTACTATTATCATCATATCCTGCCCACATTATAGTAAGAAGATCTTTATTGTAACCTACAGCCCAGTAATCCGAATCAGTTGTTCCGGTTTTAAAAGCATATTTTCTTTTAAGCTTTGATGCAATATTTAAAGCAGTCGGAGTATTATAATCAATAAAAGATGAAGAAGTCGTACTTGTTAATACTTCATTTAAAATATATACATAATTTGGATTTAGAACTAAATCATTAGTTTTTTCGTGTTTATATATAATTTTATCATTTTTATCAATAATTTTCTCTATAAAATATAAATCTTTTTTGTATCCTCCGCTTGCAAAAGTAGTATATCCTGTAGCAAAATCAAGCATATTTAATTCACTTGTACCAAGTGCTAAAGAAGCAACATTTTGAAGTTTTTCCTTAATACCAATTTGCTTTGCAGTATTAATTAGTTTATCTACCCCTAAAAAGATGTTTGTTTTAACTGCATAAATATTATCTGAATAAGCAATTGCCGCTGCCATTGTAATATCTTTATTCCCATAAATATTTCCGTAATTTTTAGGTGAATAAGTTTTACCATTTGATAAATTAAAAGTAGTATATTGACTTAAAAATGTTGATGATGAAGTCATACCATTATTTAATGCTCCATAGTATAGTATTGGTTTCATTGTTGAACCAACTTGTCTTTTCGCACTTATTGCTCTATTATACTGACTTTTATTATAGTTTCTACCTCCAGACAAAGCAATAATTTTACCCGTATTAGGTTCAACTACAATAGAGGCCATTTGCATTTTTTCATCGGATATATTATTTAGTAATTCTTCTTCCATTTTCTTTTGAATATCTATATCTAAATTTGTATAAATCTTATAATTCCCTGAAACTATTTCCTGATCAGAAAAACCAATTACATTTTTAAGTTCATAATAAACTCCATCTTCATAATAATCAATCATCTGAAGATTATCACCATTTTTTTGTCCATAAATTTTAATATCATTTTTAAATAAATTATCATATTTTTCTTTGGAAAGATAACCATTATTTAGCATAGATAAAGCGACAACTTTTGCTCTTTGAATACTTTTTTCATAATTTGATGCCGGGTTATAATTACTGGGATTTTTTGGAATTCCCGCTAAAATAAGGGATTCTTCTAAAGTTAATTCATCTACATTTTTATTAAAATAAAATTTAGTGGCGCTTACAATTCCATAATTGCCAAGACCGTAATTAATTGTATTAAGATAAGCTTTTAGTATATCATCTTTAGAATAATGCATTTCAAGATTTAGAGTCATCATAGCTTCTTTAATTTTTCTTGACCAAGTTTTATCAAAATCAAGATATGCATTTTTTATATATTGCTGAGATATAGTACTACCACCTTCAACTATTTTTTTATATTTTAAATTTTTAAACATAGCTTTTATAATTCTTAAATAGTCAAATCCATTATGATTATAAAAATTTTTATCTTCAACTGAAATAACCGCATTTTTTAAGTTATTTGATATTTCATTTAAATTAGCCCATCTATTGTTATTTTCATAAAAAACATTTTCATCTTTATCATATAACGTATATGTGTGATGAGAATCTAGTTTTATTGCAGGTGAAAAATAGGCATAAGAATATAATCCAATAATAATTACTAATATAGAAAAAAATAAAAACAATGATAGTTTATAAAAACTTTTTAAAACAGTCATTTTCTTCACCTTTTATTAGTATTAATAAAAAAAATAAAAATATGAGTGCATTTTTATTATATGTATGCTATAATGTTCTAGAAAAAAAAGAAAAACCCCCAGAAAGGATGGAAAAATGAAGGAAAAATTAATTAATTTAATAGAAAATTCTTTAAAACAAATTGGTGTTGAAGATGAAAATATTTCTCTTGAAATACCAAAAATTAGAGAAAATGGCGATTATAGTTCAAATGTTGCTTTAAAAAATGCAAAAAAACTTAATATGAACCCTTTAAAATTTGCACAATTAGTGAAAGATAACATAAGTTCAGATTTTATTAAAGAAATAAAAATAGCATCTCCCGGATTTATTAATTTTTATTTATCAAAAGATTATTTACTTGATAATATTAATGTAATTCTAACAAACAAAGATAGTTATGGTGCTAGTGATATTGGTAAAAAAGAAAAGGTAAATATAGAATTTGTTTCTGCAAACCCAACTGGTATTTTACATATGGGAAATGCAAGGGGAGGTGCATATGGTGATTCTCTTGCAAGAATTATGTCATTTTGTGGATATGATGTTACAAAGGAATATTATTTAAATGATGCCGGGAATCAAATAAACAAACTTGCAAATAGTGTTTACAGTAGATATCTAACTTTATGTGGTATAGAAAATGAATTTCCTGAAAATGGATATCCTGGTAAAGAAATATATGATATTGCAAATAAATTATATGAAAATTATGGTAATTTATATGTTGATAAAGATTTTGATTTTATAAAAAAATACTCTACAAAATATTTAACTGATATTATTTTTACACATTTAAAAGAATATAGAATAGAATATGATGTTATTACGTCAGAAAAATCTATTTATGAAAAATATAGTTTTTCTGATGCAATAGCTAAAATGAAAGAAAATGGCTATATATATGAAAAAGATGGTGCTATATGGTTTAAAAGTAGTGCATTATATGATGACCAAGACCATGTTCTAATAAAAAGTGATGGTACAAATACTTATTTACTTCCTGATATTTTATATCATGAAGATAAAATAAAAAGAGGATTTACGCAAATTATCGATGTACTTGGAACAGATCACCATGGCTATGTTGCAAGACTTAAAAGTGCTATTAAAGCTTTAGGACTTAATGATGAATGTATTGATGTAAAATTATTACAATTAGTAAGAATAATTCAAAATCATGAAGTTGTTACTATGCACAAAAGAACAGGAAAAATAATTACTTTAAAAGATTTAATTGATGATACATCTGTTAATGCGGTTAGATTTTATTTTTCAAAATCTTCACTTGATACCCAAATGGACTTTGATATAGATTTAGCAAGGTCGAAGTCAAATGAAAATCAAGTGTATTATATTTGTTACGCATACGCAAGAATTTGCTCAATACTAAAAAAATATGAAAATGAAATTAAACTTTTAGATGATTATACAAATTTAAATAATGACAATGCATATAAATTGCTTACTTGTCTTTATAAATTTAATGATGTTGTAAAAAGTGCTTGCAATAAAAAAATGCCACATATAATTGCAAATTATACGTATGAACTTGCTTCACTTTTCCATAATTATTATGAAAATGAAAAAATAATTAGCGAAGATGAAGAAAAAACAAAAGAAAATATTAATTTAATAACTTGTGTTAAAATAACTTTATTTAATGCATTAAATTTAATAGGTGTAGTACCACAGGAAAGGATGTAAAATGAAAATAAAAGATTTAACAAAAGAAGATATTGAAAATTTAAGTTACGAGGAACTTGCTCAAATTATTTTAAGTAATAAAACTTCTAAAATGAAAATTGTGGATATTTTTAAGAAAATTTGTGAATTAAAAAATATGTCTGAAAGTGAATTTGAAAATAAAGTAGCGGATTTCTATGATTTAATTTCTACCAATAAAGAATTTTTAGTATTAGAAAAAGGATATTGTGATTTAAGAAAAAATCATACACCAAAAGTTATTATCGATGAAGAAGATAATTTAGAAGTAGAAGAAGATAGTTCAGAAACTAGTGATAATGATGAAGATAATGAAGATATTTTTTATGATAATTCCTCTGAAGAAGATGATGTTACTGAAAATGATGATGAATTATCTGACTTTATGATAGTTGATGAAGATGATGAACAAAACATGTAAGAAATGGTGAAAATATGATTAATAGATTAGATGCATGTTTAGAAAAATATAATGAATTAACAGAAAAATTAACTACTGAAGAAGTACTAAATAATTATGAACTACTAAAAAATTATTCTAAAGAAAAAAGCGATTTAGAGGAAATTGTAAATACATATAAAGAATATAAAGAAGTACTTGATAATATTGAAAGTACAAAAGCTATGTTAGAAGATCCTGATTTTAAAGAAATGGCAGATGAAGAGTTAACTTCACTTGAAAACACAAAAGAAAATTTAATAAAAAAACTTGAAATATTATTAGTTCCAAAAGACGAAAATGATGGCAAGGATGTAATAATGGAAATACGTGGCGCAGCTGGTGGAGATGAAGCTAATATTTTTGCCGGTGATTTGTTTAGAATGTATTCATATTATGCTGAAAAAAATAACTGGAAAATTGAAATAATTCATAGTGTAGAGGGAACCTCCGGAGGCTTTTCTCAAATTGAATATATTATTAAAGGAAAAGATGTATATTCAAAATTAAAATATGAAAGTGGTTCTCATAGAGTTCAAAGAGTTCCTGAAACAGAAAATCAAGGAAGAGTTCACACATCAACTGCCACGGTACTTGTTATGCCAAAATATGATAATGTAAGTATTAATATAGATGAAAATGATTTAAAAATTGATGTTTATCATTCATCAGGTGCTGGCGGACAAAGCGTAAATACAAGTAATTCGGCTGTACGAATAACACATATTCCAACTGGCGTTGTAGTAACTTGTCAAGAAGAAAGAAGTCAATTAAAAAATAAAGAAAGAGCAATGGAATTATTAAAAATTAAAATTAATTCCGCTTTAGAGGAAGAAAAGAATAATAAAGAACAAAGTGAAAGAAAAAGCAAAATTGGTTCAGGCGATCGTAGTGAAAAAATAAGAACATATAATTATCCACAAAATCGTGTTACAGATCATCGTATAAATTTTTCTATTATGGAGCTTGATAGAGTTATGGATGGTTATTTAGACCCAATTATTGAGGCTTTAATAAATGAAGATATGAGGTTAAAACTCGAAGGAATTAAATAATGGATAATTTTGATGCTAACTTAATAAAAAAATATGTACCGATAGAAAAACAAAAAAAAGCATTAAAGAAGCTTTCAAAAGGTTATCCTGTTCAGTATATAATTGGCAATGTAGATTTTTATGGTCAAATAATTAAGGTAAATAAACATGTATTAATACCACGTTTTGAAACTGAATTGTTAATTTCTAAAACCATAGAGTATATTAAAAAAAGAAATTTTATAAAACCAAATATATTAGAAATTGGTACGGGAAGCGGATGTATAAGTATACTTTTAAAACAATTAATTGACTGTAATATAACTGCAATAGACAAAAGTAAAAATGCTTTAAAAATTGCAAAAGAAAATGGAAAAGATTTAGATATAAATTTTATTTGTAAAAGTATAGAAAAATTTTATTCAAATCAAAAATTTGATGTTTTAATTTCAAATCCACCTTATGTTAGTTTTAATGAAACAACAGATGAAAAAATAAAATATGAACCACAAATGGCAATATTTGCAAAAGATAATGGTTTATATTTTTATAAAATTATTTTAAAAAAGTCAACATTAATTTTAAAACCAAAAAACATTATCGCTTTTGAAATAGGGCAGTATCAAGCAAAAGAAATTGAAAATATAGCAAAATTTTATTATCCATTATCAAAAGTACTTATAGAAAAAGATTTAAATAATAAAGATAGATATTTATTTATAATTAATGAATAAAATATCTATTTTTTTTACAATATATTTTTGGTGATACTATGAAAAAAATTATAATTATTTTGTTTGCTTTTATGGCTATAGTTTTGCTATCAAATAAAACTGATGAAGTAATTATTCCTAAGTCCTCAATTAGATATAGAATTATTGCAAATAGTAATGATAAAGATGATCAGATATTAAAACTAAAAATAAATGAAGATGTCTTACCAATAATTATTAAAAGTATTAACGAAGTAAATAATATAGATGAAGCAAAAACTTCAATAAAAAACTCTATTCCAAATATAAAAAAAATTTTAGACAATTATAATGTAGATTATCAAATTAATTACGGGAATAATTATTTTCCACAAAAAAAATATAAAAATGTGTTATATGAACAAGGAAATTATGAATCATTAGTTATAAGTTTAGATAAAGCAAAAGGAGATAATTTTTGGTGTGTTTTATTTCCACCACTTTGTTTAATTGATACTAATAATGAAAATGTAGAATATGAGTCTTATGTAAAAAAAATCATAAATAAGTATAAATAAAAATAAAATGTAATATGAATATATTTTTGCTTATTTTAATTGGAATTTCCCTTTCAATGGATACTTTTTCTTTAGCTTTATCACTTGGCACATTTTATAGTGACAAATTAAAATATATTAAATTAAGTTTAATGGTTGGAATATTTCATTTTGTAATGCCATTACTAGGTAATATTATGGGTAATAAAATAAAATTATTTTTTAAAATACCTTCAAATATTTTACTTTTTAGTATATTTATTTTTATTGCTTTAGAAATGTTTATTGATTTATTTAGTAAAAATGAAAAGAAATTTAATTTGTCATTTTTTAACATGATTCTTTTTTCTTTTACGGTAAGTATGGATAGTTTTACAATAGGCATAGGCATTAATGATTTAACAAAATATCCGTATCTCGGTTATTTAATTTTTATGATGGTATCATCTGTTTTTACACTACTTGGATTAAATATGGGCAAATATGCTTATGCTACAATAGGCAAACTTGCTAAAATAATAGGGCTATTTATAATAATCATTTTAGCGGTATTTGAGATAATTAAATTTTAAAAAATCTATTGCCAAAAAAATTTAAATGTAGTAAAATTTAGTTAGAATAAAGAGGTATGAGTATGAAAAAAGATGATATTAAATTAGAACCAGGTTATGAAATTTATAATGAAGAACCACAATTTGATTTTCCAAGAGAAATATTTTCATTATCAAAAGAAAGTGAAGACTTATTAAGTGAAAATAAAAATAATAAAATGAAAAATGAAGATTTTGAAAGTCTTTTACTTGAGTTAAATAAACAGGTTTCTGATGCTGATAGTTCTGTAGCTCAACTTGTTAGTCAAAAAGAAGAATTAAATAATCGCAAACTTAAAATTGAGGAAGATGAAAAAAGACTTGCAAGTGAAAGATTTAGTTTTGAACAAGAGATGAAAAATGAAAAACAAAAATTAAACGATGCAAAAATAGATTTTGAACAAGAAAAAACTAAAATATATGCTGATATTGACTCTAAAAGAGAAGAGATTAATAATCAAAAAAATGAAATAGAAAAGTATAGAGTAGAGCAAATGGATATTATAGAAAAAAATAAAAAACAACTTGAAGATAATTATGCAAGATTTGAAAAAATTGTAAGAACATTTATTTCTAAAATGAATAATAAAGGAAATAATTCATAATGAGTACTTTAAAAAATAAGGATGAAGATTACAAATTAGAAATGTTTAATGTAGAACTATTAAATAAAAATTTAGAGGAACATGGAACTTCTGAATTTTTGGATTACTACATAAATTTAAATAATGATTTAGAACTAAAAAAACAACAATTAGAAAAAGATAAAAAACAATTTGAGCAAAATATTAAAAAGGAAGTCGACAAATTAAATCAAAAAAAAGCTAAACTAAAAAAAGATTATGAAACTATGAAAAAAGAGTTATTTGATTATGAAGACTACCTTGATGATTATAAACAAAGAATGGAAAGTGCTCAAAAAAGGTTTTATGAGTATCAAAAGTGTGAAATTGCTAAAATTACTAAACAAAAAGAAGAATTATTAAAATTAAGCAAAGAAAATGAGAAACATGATAAAAAAATAAATAAAAATTATGATACTTTAAAAGGAATTGTGTCTAAATTCGAAGGAACAGTAAATAAAGCTAACAAGTAATTTACTGTTTTTTTGTAAAATTTTGTTTTTATTATTTAAGTTTATTTGACTACTTAAATAAAATGGTTTATGATTAAATTGTACAACTTATTCATAAGTATTAAAAACTTTGCATAAAAAGTTAGTGACAGCATTTATTTAAAAATAAGATGGTTTGGTGATAAATATGAAACAAATAATAATAAATGGCAAAAAAGAATTAAGTGGTGAAATAGCAATTGGTGGAGCAAAAAATAGTGCAGTTGCATTAATTCCTGCATCTTTATTATCTAGTGGTAAGTGTAAGATTTATAAAGTGCCCAATATTTCTGATAAAGATGCTTTATTTGAAATTTTAGAGGTTTTAAATGTTAAAGCTTCTTTTGAGGATACAACTGTTACTATTGACTCTTCGAATATTAAAAATGTTGTAATACCGGAAGATTTATCTAATAAATTAAGAGCTTCATACTATTTTATGGGTGTATTACTCGCAAGATTTAAGCATGTTGAAATATATTTTCCAGGAGGATGTAATATTGGGACTAGGCCTATTGACCTTCATTTAAAAGGTTTTGTAGCTTTAGGAGTAAATATTACGCACGATGAACAGACACATAAATATATTTTAGATGCCAAAAATTTAACTGGTTCAAGAATAAATTTAGATTTTGCTTCAGTGGGTGCCACAATTAACTTAATGTTTGCTGCTTCTTTAGCCAAGGGCACTACTATAATAACCAATGCTGCGAAAGAAATTGAAATTATAAATATAGCAGATTATTTAAACAAAATGGGTGCTGATATTAAAGGCGCAGGAACTAGTACAATTATAATTAACGGTGTTACAAAATTACATGAAGCACAAATTGATGTTATTCCTGATAGAATTGAGGCAGGTACATATTTAATGGTGGGTGCTATGATTGGAAATAACTTAACAGTAAGTGGAATTGTTCCTAATCAAATAAAAGCATTATTTGATAAATTTGATGATATGGGTATTAAATATATAATTGATAAAGATAAAGTTACTATATCAAAGTGCAATAATATAAAGCCAATAAATATCAAAACACTTGTTTATCCAGGGTTTCCTACAGATTTAGGACAACCAATTTCTGTTGTCCTTACTCAAGCAAATGGTGTTTCGTTTTTCGAGGAAACTATCTGGGAAAGTAGAATGCAACACGTTAAATATTTAAATAAAATGGGTGCAAATATTAAACTAAATGATAGCACACATTCTATAATTACTGGACCAACACCATTAAAAGGCTGTGAAATAAATGCTACAGATTTAAGAGGGGGAGCTGCACTTGTAATGGCGGGTTTAATAGCGGATGGTACAACAAAAATATCAAATATAGAATATATTTTAAGAGGTTATGAAAATTTAGTAAAAAAACTTCGTCAAGTTGGTGCAGATATAAAAATTATTGATGAAAATTAAAAAAAGATATAAATTATTAATTATTATTATAATTGCTTTATTTATTATTTCATTTATCTATTTAAAATTTTACAGATCGCATGAATATTATGTTTCTATTGGTGATTATTTATCAGTTTCTGAAATTAATGGTGCTATTTCAAAAAACTATAATGACATATTTCATGATAAAAATAAAATTAAGCAAATAAAATTTTATAATGAATATTTAAATTCAAGTAAATTGTTATCAATGCTTGAAAGTGATTATAAAAACATAAGTTATTATTTAAAAAATTCAAAATATATTATAATAAATGTGGGTAACTATGAATTAAATAGTTATAAAAATTTAAATGAAGAAAACATAATAGACTATTTAAATAACATGCATAACGTTTTATATAAAGTGCGTAAGATATCTAATAGTAAAATATTTATTATTAATTTATATAATAGGTCAAACAAGTTTGAGTTAGTAAACAAGAAATTATTTGATTATTCAAAAAAATATGATTTAAAATATATAGATTTAAATAAATTAGAGTTTGATAAATACTATGTGATTTGTGATAAATATTATTTAAATAGTAAAGGAATGAATAAAATTGGAAATTTTTTATTAAAAAATTGTTGATAAGTTTAGAATATGTGATATAATACTAAAGAAGTTAAAGGAAGGAAAATGATACTATGAAAACAAATATACATCCTGAAATGAAAGAAGCTACAGTCAAATGTGCATGCGGAGAAACATTTAATGTATTATCTACAAAAGAAAATATAAATGTTGAGGTTTGCAGTAAATGTCATCCTTTTTATACTGGTACTCAAGCAAAAGCTAAAAAAACAGGTAATGTAGAAAAATTTAACCGTAAATATGGTTTAAATGAACAAAAAGCAAATTAGTTTTTTGTTTTTTTATGGTATAATGAAAATAGGTGATGAAATGAAAATATTTATTGGAACTGACCATCGAGGATTAGATGTTCAAAATGAAATTAAATCTTATTTAGGTGAATTGGGTATTGATGTAGAAATTTCAAAAATATCACATACTGAAAATGATGATTATCCTGATTTTGCATTCGATGTTTGCAAAAGTGTGCTAACAAATCCTGATTCTTATGGGTTTTTAATATGCGGAACTGGCATAGGAATGAGCATAGCGGCAAATAAAGTTAAAGGTATCAGAGCTGCAAGATGCACAAATATAGATGATGCATTTTTTGCAAAAAATCATAATGACTGTAATGTTATGTGTATAAGTAATATGATTGATATTAAAATAATTTATAAAATGATTGACACATTTTTAAATACAAAAAGGCCCACTGAACAACGACATATCAATAGAGTTAATAAAATCATAAATTATGAAAATGGAGCATATAATGGATTATAAAGTATTTATATATATAATAATGCTTTTTGTAACAATATTTTGTTTAAGTGCAATTAATTTTAATAATTTTTTTAAAGTAAAACATGAACTTGAGGCAAAAATATTTATTATGATTTTATCATTTGGTTTAGCCTATATAAGTTCAGAATTTTTAATAAAATTAATAGAACTATTTTAAGGAAAAAAATGAAAAAAAATAATATTATAATTATTGTATTAATTATTATTATTGCTATTTTGTTGAGAAGTTTAAATATAAAAACTTCTCATTTTTTTGATATAAAAGAAAAAAACAATTTTAAAGGAATATCAAAAGAAAATATTTTTGACATGGAAGGTTATTTAGTAAATGTTATTGCTTGCGAAATGCCTGCATCATTTGAAAACGAAACTTTAAAAGCTCAAGCAGTCGCCTCAAGAACATATGCTTATTATTTACTTAAACATAATAAAAAATTAACAAATGATACATCAACACAATGTGCAATAAATGAAAGTAAAATGAAAGAAATATGGAAAGAAGATTATAATAAATATTATACAAAAATTAAAACTGCAGTAATGTCAACAACCAATAAAATATTAACATTTAATAATGAACCAATTATTGCCTATTATTTTTCAATGAGTAATGGATATACTGAAGATAGTAAATATGTTTTTGGTGAAAAAGAATATTTAACTAGTGTAGAGTCTAGTTATGAAAAAGAAAATCGTAATTTTAAAAAAACTGTAAGTTTTACGAAAGAGAAGTTTTGTAATTTATTAAATATTACATGTAATAAAATAATTATTAATAATGTTGATAGAACCTTAACTCATAGAGTGAATACCATTGTTATTAATAATAAGTCATTTACGGGAATAGAATTTCGAAAAAAACTAAATTTAAGGTCAACTGACTTTGAAATTGACATAAATGATTTAATTAATATTACTACTTATGGTTATGGTCATGGTGTTGGAATGAGCCAGTATGGTGCCAATTATCTTGCTAAAGAGGGGTATAATTATGAAGAGATTTTAAAATATTATTATAAAGGCGTTGAGTTATCTAGTATAAATTAACTAAAATTATCCATACTTTTTATAGGAGGATAATAATGAAAAGAAAAAGGCTAAAAAGTTTTATATTGCCCACTATTTATGTATTAATTATTTTTGTTACTTTTTTAAGTGTATCATTAATTAACAATCATTTATTAAAAAATGTAACAAACTATAATTATTCAAAATCAATTATGAAAGAGGTTACAGAAAATGTTTTAAGTGAAACACTACCTGATAGTTTTAGTAAACCTTATGTTAGTGAAAAAGTTAGCATAAAATCTGGTTTTTATAGTAAAGACTATGAAGATGAAACACAAGAAAAAGCTTTAATATTTTATCAAAATACCTATATGCCATCCTCAGGAACTATGTATGCATCAAGTGAAAATTTCGATGTTGTAGCTGTGTATGATGGCAAAATAAAAAGTATTAAAACGGATGAAATATTAGGAAATGTAGTGGAAATAAGTCATTCTGATAATTTAACAACCATATATTATTCACTAAAGGATGTTTTCTTAAAAGAGGGCGATGAAGTAAAAAAAGGTACTATCATTGGGGCAGCAAGTTCAAATAAAATTGTTGAAAATGAAAATGCTTTATTTTTCGAAGTATATAGTCAAGGAAAATTGATAGACCCTGAAAAATTTTATGAATTAAATCCAAATGAAGTTAAATAATATAATTTATCTTTTTGATAATGAAATAATTGAATATAATAATAAAGATTATTTTAAACATGTTTTTAGTGAAAATATATTAAAAAATGGAATTATTCAAAATAAGTCAAAATTTATTAATGAATATAAAAAATTTTATAAAAAAAATAAATTAAATACCTTTATTAAAAGACCTAAAATTATCATATATAATTCTTTTATATCAATAAATGATCTTAATATAATAAAAGAAACATTTAATGATTTAATTATAAATGTTAAAAAATATATAAAGGATGTTTCACTAATTAATTTTAGTAAAAATGATTCATATTTAATAGGCAATAAAATACTAAAATTATTATATGTAACGCCTTTTAATACAAAGAAAATAATTTCACTTAATATAGAGAATTACAATATTAAAGAAATAAAATTCATTATTAAAAATAGAGTTAAAAACAACTTAATACTAATATCTAGTAATGAAAATCTTTACGAAAAATTTTCAGATATTAAAAATTTTTTTGTTATAAATAATTTGGAAAAATATTTGATAAAAAATTTAAAAAACAAATTATCGTAAGTACTTGAAATAACTACTTAATATACCATATTTTGTCGAATTTTGGCATACGATTTGAATTGATACTACCTACATTTTATGATTAAATTAAACTTGAAGGAAGGTGTAAAAATGAAAGGTAGAGTAAAATGGTTCAATAATGAGAAAGGATATGGATTTATAGAGTGTGAAAATTTATCAGATATTTTTGTTCATTATTCAGTAATTCAAAAAGATGGATATCGTTCTTTAAAAGAGGGAGAACTAGTTAATTTTAGATTAATTGAAACTCACAAAGGACTTCAAGCAAAAGATGTTGAATCCTTAAATTTAACTACTGTATAGTAGTTTTTTTTTATAAAGTATGTTATTATTATTGTAGGGAGATGATGAAATGAAAATAAATATTAGAGGGGATAAAATTACAGTTACAAAAGCAATTAAAGATTATATTGAGGAAAAACTTCAGAAACTTGATAAATATTTTAAAAAGGATGCTAATATTAAATGTAATGTTATTATAAGGGTAAAAAATAATATAGAAACAATAGAAGTTTCAATTCCTACATCAAAATTTTATATTAGAGCAGAGGAAAGTAATGAAGATTTATATGCCGCTATAGATTTAATCGTGGATAAATTAGAAAGAATGATTAGAAAAAATAAAACAAGATTACAAAATCATTACAAGTCAGTGCCATCATTTGAAATGAGTTTTGAATATGAAGAAGAGGAAAGTAAACCAGAAAAAATAGTTAAAAGAAAAAACCTTGATATTAAACCAATGGATGAAGATGAAGCGATGATGCAAATGGAACTTTTAAATCATGATTTCTTTGCTTTTAAAAATATAAATGAAGAGTGTGTATCTGTTTTATACAAACGAAGCGATGGTACTCTTGGAATATTAAATGTTAAATAGGCTTTAAGCCTTTTTTTTATTATTTTTTTTTGATATAATTTATCTTGAAGGTGAATATATATGGGATTTTTAAAAAAAATATTAGACAGCGAATATAAAGAATTAAAAAGGTTTGATAAATTAGCAGATGAAATTATCTCTTTAGAGGATACTATGGCTAATTTAAAGGATGAAGACTTTAAAAATAAAACAAATGAATTTAAAGAAAGACTTTCCAAAGGTGAAACTTTAGATGATATTTTAGTACAGGCTTTTGCTCTTGCT
>CAKOOO010000003.1 GCA_934098665.1 uncultured Bacilli bacterium | reverse complement strand
TATGTGATACTTTAGAAAGTGTTCTTAAATTAAATACAAATAAAATAATTCTTTTGGAAATAAAAGATCCTTTTATAAATATAGATAATTTAGTTAAAACTTTAATAAAATATAAAAGTAAAAATATTTATGTTATGTCTTTTTATAATAATATTATTGATAAATTAAATATTAAAAGTAAAACTTATAAAATAGGGATTTTAAATTATGTACTTAATACTACAGAAAAACATTTTAAGTATGATTTTATATGCATTTTAAGACCTTTTTTAAATGATAAGATAATTAATTTTGTTAAGAAAAATAATAAAGAACTTTTTGTTTATGGTAATTATAATAATAATTTTACATTTAATTTTCCTTATTATATTGTTGATTAAAAAATGTTAAAATTATATTGAAAATTTCGAGAAAATATGTATAATATATTTTAAAGTTGTTGGAGGTATAATGAAACTGGTTAAACCTAATGAAAAATATCAAAAATCATATTATGAACTTGTTAATGAAGCGATAGAAAATGAAGATGTTCAAGAAATGGGCAATGCATACAGAGAAAATGAGAAATTTTCACATTTAGTTAAAAGACTTAAAGATAGAGAAAAAGGTAAAAATATATCTAAAAGAGATGTACCAGCAACAGTTTATTTTATTATAGAAAATAGTGAAGTCGTTGGTACAATTGATTTAAGACATGTACTTAATAAAAATTACTTTGAAAGACTAGGGCATATAGCATATTACATTAAGCCAAGTAAGAGAAATAAAGGTATTGCCACTAAAGCACTTGGTTTAGCATTAAAAAAATATGAAAAAGAACCAATTGCGAGAATTTTAATAACTTCATATGAAGATAATTTAGCCTCAAGAAAAGTAATAGAAAATAACGGAGGTAAATTAGAAAAAATAGTATTTGATGAGATAAGTCAAAAGAATATATGTAGGTATTGGGTTAAAATATAGAAAAAATTTGTTGAAATTAAAAATAAATTATCGTATACTTATTTTGAAAGTAGAGTGTATGGATGAAAGAAAATAATAAAAATGTATTTATAATTACTTTGTTAATATTAATAATAATTTGTTTAACTTTCTATATTTGTTATGATAAGTTAATTATAAAAACTGAAAATAATAATAATACACTAAATAACAAGCAAAATGATAATATTAATAATAATTTAGATAATACTCAAAAAGAAATTATTCTTCCAAAAGATAAGGTTGCTTTTTCTATAGAAGAATATAATGACAAAATAATATCAATTTTATATGTTATTGGTGATGATGGTAATTTATATTATTATTTAAATACTGATACATCTAAAGATTTAGAAAAAGACTATATATATTCTTACAATAATTCTGATTTAAATGGTTCTAAATTTATGGAAGAAAATTTAATTAAATATAAAGATTTAAATAATATAAAAAGGATTATGGGAACAAATACTACTACAACTGGAACATCATTTAATCTTTTAGCAATAACAAATGATGGTAAAGTTTATAGTATATGGTATGATTACATGCAAAATAAATTTGTTTTAAATGTCATAAGTGATTTTTCAAAATACTTGGTTGATGAAATAATTTATTATAAACCAGCAATTGGTTGTATAAAAGGAAATAATTGCAGTAGTAAATTTAAGATAAAGACAACTGATGGAAAAATTGTTGAAGACAGTATTAATTATTAATATATGGTTTTACTAAAAAATAGTAAAATCTTTTTTTAGTAAAACATTTACTAAAATAATAATGTCTTTAAAGCTTTGTTATAGTGAAAAAGAAAAAGGAATTTTAAGAAAATAATAAAAATAAAAAAGACATTAATACTAAAGAAAAAATTGATTTTATTAATTTAATATGAAAATTTCTTGAAAGAAATTAATAGTTAAGGTATAATAAGACTAGAAAAAATAGGTGAAGGTATGAGAAAAATTATAGCTAGTTTAGATATTGGTTCTTTTAGTATTAAACTTGTTGTAGGCGAAATAACTAAAAATAAAGTTAATATTTTAGCATGTAGTGAAAGTCCTTCTCAAGGAATTAAGCAAGGATATATTGTTAATCCAGAAAGTGCTATAATTGCTATAAAAGATGCTTTTGATAAATGCGAAAATATGATAGGCCTTCCTATAAAAAAGGTTTTATTAAATGTACCTACTGATAATCTTGAATGTTTTGTTTCAAGTGGTTCTATTAATATTACTTCTGAAGATAATGTTATTACTCATGAAGATGTAACTAAAGCAATGCAAAAAAGTATATATAAAAAATTTGATAATAATAAAGAACTTGTTGGGGTGCTTCCTACAAAGTTTATCTTAAATGATGATGAAGTTGTATCTAATCCTATTAGATGTGTTGCTGGAAAACTTACAGTTAATGTTGTAGTAGCTGTAGTACCTAAAACAAATACAGAAAATATTATTAGAGTTTTAGATAAAATTGGTATAAAGGTTATGGACATTTGTATAGGCCCTCTTGCAGATTTTTATGAATTTAAAACCCCTGATAAAATTAATGAAATAGGTGCAGTAGTAAATATTGGTTATAGTAATACAGTTGTTTCAATAATTAATAAAGGTATAATTACCTCAAGTGAAATAATTGATTTAGCATCAAGTGCAATTGATAAAGATATTGCCTATGTATTTAAGACAAATAAAAAAGATGCAAATTATATTAAAGAAAACTTAACATGTGCAGATATTCACATGGCAAGACCTAATGAAAATATAACTATTAAAGATATAAATGGTGATGATAGACAAATTTCAGAATATGATGCAAGCGCTGTAGCTATTTCAAGACTTAAGGAATTAGCTGGTTTAATAAAAAAACAAATTAACCTCTTAACAAAAAAGGAAATAAGTTATATAATAATTACAGGGGGAGTAACTCAAATGGCCTATTTTGATCATTTTATAGATGATAATTTTAAAAATTTAGCTATTTTTGAAAGTGTAAAAGAGGTAGGTGCAAGAAATAATAAATATTCTAGTTGTGTAGGAGCAATTAAATATTACAATAGTAGATTAAAATTAAGAAATGTTGAAGTATCAATTTTTAATTTGGATGAGCAAGAAGAACTTGGGGGAATAGGTAAGAAAGTAAATATATCCGATAATTCTCTTCTTGGTAAAATATATGGATATTTTTTTGATAATTAAGGAGGAAAGTAAATGTCAAATTTAGTAATGGATCAAGTTGCAAAGATAAAAGTGGTTGGTGTAGGTGGAGGCGGTTGTAATGCCGTTAACCGAATGATAGAAGAAGGAGTACAAAGTGTTGAATTTTATGTAGTTAATACTGATTTACAAGTACTTAATGCTTCACTTTGTTCTAATAAAATTCAAATAGGTAAAAATATTACTGGTGGTAGAGGTGCTGGAGCAAACCCTGAAGTAGGTAGAGCTGCTGCCCTTGAAAGTAAAAGTGAACTTGAGGAAGCTTTATCGGGTGCTGATATGGTATTCGTTGCTTGTGGAATGGGTGGCGGAACTGGTACTGGTGCTGCACCAATTATTGCAGAAATTGCTCAAGAGTTAGGTTCGCTTACAGTAGGCATAGTTACAAAACCATTTAAATTCGAAGGCAAAAGAAGAATGGAAAATGCTTTACTTGGTTTAGATGATTTAAAAAAACATGTTGATACTTTAATTGTTATTCCAAATGATCGTTTAAGAGATATTATAGATAAAACAACATCATTTGATGATGCATTCAAAGAAGTAGATAATGTTCTTCATAGAGGAGTACAATCAATTTCAGATCTTATCGCTGTTACAGGAGTTATTAACCTAGACTTTGCAGATGTTAAGACTGTTATGGAAAAAAGTGGTACAGCAATTATTGGTATTGGATGTGCTGCTGGCGAAAATAGAGCAATTGAGGCCGCTAAACAAGCAGTATCAAATTCACTTCTTGAGGAAACTATTGATGGTGCGAGAAATGCTATTGTTAACGTAACTGGTGGTAATAATCTTACATTATTTGAAATTGAGGATGCAGTTGAAACTGTTAGAGAGGCTGCTAATAATGATGTAAATATTATCTTTGGTGCTATCAAAAATGAAAATCTTCAAGATGAAGTTATTGTTACTGTAATTGCTACAGGTTTTGACGAAGAAATAAGCAATGAAACATTATTTGATGGTCAACTTCCTAAAAGAAAAACACCAGAGATATTAGATAATGATTATGAAATTCCTCCATTTTTAAGAAGTCAAGATTAAGCTACATAATGTAGCTTTTCTTTTGAGAAATTAAATTATCATACTTTTTTTGACATAATTTTTATAGTTAATCTTATAAAATAGTTATGGTGATATTATGAAAATCTATATTGAAATAGTTATTCTTATAAATTTTATATATGATTTTTTAATATTATTAACTATTTCTTCAACACTTAAAAGAAATAGAAAAACATATTATTATTTATTATCATCATTAATTGGCTCATTATCTTTACTTTTACTATTTATTAAAATAAATAATATTTTACTTTTTTTACTTAAAATATTTATTAGTGTAATTATGGTTATAGTGGCTTTTGGCTATAAATCTTTTAAATATACTTTAGCTAATTTATTTTATTTTTATATGACATCAATAATACTCGCTGGTTTTTTATATTTACTTAAGGGAAAAAATGCTAATTTTAATTTAAATTATATTTTACTTTTAATAATTAGTCCAATAATACTTTTTATTTATTATAAAAGTAATAAAACATTAAAAAATACATATAGTGATTATTATAAAATAAAAATAGTATTTGATAAAATAGAGTTTAATTTAATATCTTTTTATGATAATGGAAATAATTTAATTGATCCTGTAACAGGTAAAAGTGTAATTATTGTAAATAGTAGTTTATTAAAAAAAATATATAATATTAGGACACCAACTTATGTTCCTGTTAAAACAGTTAACGATTCATTTTTAATGAAATGTTTTAAGCCAAGCTATATAATTTTAAATGATAAAAAAATATATAATTATTTGATAGGTGAAAGTAATATAAAATTTTCAGATGGAGTGGATGTACTTTTAAATAAAAAATTAAAGGAGGATGGTTATGTTTAAAAGACTTTTATTAAAATTTTTTTTGAAGTATGAAGAGGTGTTTTTTGTGGGAGCAACTGATAAACTTCCACCACCACTTTCAAAAGATGAAGAATTAAAATATTTAGTGCTTGCCAAATCTGGAGATTCATTTGCTAAAGATAAACTTATTGAGCATAATTTACGACTAGTGGTATTTCTTGCTAAAAAATATGAAACTACAGGATATGATATCGAAGATCTTGTTTCAATAGGATCCATTGGCCTTATAAAAGGAATAAATACTTATAAAATAGATAAAAATATTAAACTTGCAACTTATGCCTCAAGGTGTATATCTAATGAAATATTAATGCATATAAGAAAAAATAAAAAAAGTAAAAATGATGTTTCTTTAGATGATACACTAAATTTTGATGCCGAGGGTAATGAACTTAAACTTTCTGATGTAATAGGTACGGAAATAGATACAGTAGATAAACAGTTTCAAAATAAAATGAATAAAGAATTTTTAGTTAATGAAATAAATCATTTATCTAAACGTGATAAAGAAATTATGACACTTCGATATGGACTCAATAATACAAAAGAATATACTCAAAAACAGGTCGCTAATATGCTTGGAATTTCCCAAAGTTATATATCAAGAATTGAAAAAAAGGTTATAAATAATATTTCAAAAGTTATAAATTAAAAAAACGCTCAAATTAATGAGAGTTTTTTATTTGTTATCCTTTTTTATGTTTTTACCAAGTACTGCACCAATTACAGATGATGATAATAATATTATATAATATATTAAAGTTGATATATGAATGCTTTTTATAAAAAATATAAGTGTTATAATAAATAGAGAAATAATTAACTTGCATCCGTTAAGTAATCCTTCAATATAACCTTTTTTATTTGTGTTTTTACCTTTGAAAAATGATAACAGAAAAAATAAAACAATATTTAAAATAAATGAAATTAATTTTGTAATGTAGTAAGATATTCCAATAAGATTTAAAAATCCTAATATAAATGATATAAATAATTCAATAAGAATAAAAATACCAATATATTTTCCATAATTTAATACTTTTTTTATAATAATCACCTTGATAAATAATATGAAATGTTTAAAAAATTATTACTTTAACCATAATAATAATGGTGATAATATGGTTTTATTTAAAGTTATTGTAAGAACTCTATTTTTTTATTTTTTTATAACTATATCATATAGATTAATGGGTAAAAGAGAAATAGGTCAGCTTGGTGTAATTGATTTAATTGTATCAATTTTAATTGCAGAACTTGTAGCTATATCTATTGAAAATCATTCAGATCCTATGTATTTAACAATTATTCCAATATCTTTTTTGGTATTACTTGAAATATTTTTTGCTTATATTACAATGAAAAGTAGACGCTTACGTTTTATTTTAGATGGGAAACCATCACTTATCATATCAAATGGAAAAGTAAATTATCATGAAATGATAAAGCAAAGATATACACTTGATGATTTGCTTTTATCATTAAGACAAAAAGAAATTAGAGATATTTCTGATGTTGAATTTGCTTTTTTAGAGGCTAATGGAAAACTTTCAATTTTTAAATATAAACCATTTAAAATAAAAGGTGATTATCCTCATCCAATAATTATAGATGGGGTAATTGATGAAGAAACTTTAAAAAATATTAATAAAAGTGTTTGGTGGCTTAATCATATTTTAGAAAAAGAAGATATTTTAGTTGAAAATATATTTTATGCGTTTTATAAAAATAAAAAAATTTATATCATAAAAAAAGGTAGTTAATCTACCATTTCAAAACGATATTCTTGTGTTGCATTTGGGTATTTTTCTTTATCTACACGTGAAGCAAATATATCTAATGGTCTAACCCATATTTTTCCATCATGATTAGATTTATAGATAACAACTTTAATTGGGTTTCCATTTTTATCGGTTTTTTCGCTATCTAAGCCTATAAAAAGTACTTTATACACATTACCCTTAAAATGCCTATATGTTTTGTTTTCAATAATTTCTCTCATAAAATACACTCCTATAAAATATTATACATTTTTTACTTTAAAATATCTACATTTTATTATATAATTATTAAAGAAGGTAGGTTGATTAAATGAAAGCGCTGTGTGTTGGTCAAAGTAAATTTGATATTACATGTAATTTAGAAAGTTTTCCAGTAGAGGGAAGTAGTAACAATTATACAAATATTTCTGAAGAAATTGGTGGTAATATGGTAATTGCTTCTTATTTACTAGGTAAATATAAAGTTGATACATATTTTGGTTCAATAATTGGTGATGATACATTTGGTTCTTTAATTAGAAAAGGGTTAGAAAAAGTTGGCGTTCATACAGAATATATGGAAATAGCTTATGAAAAAAGAACTGCAATAAGTAATATACTTTTAAATAAGATGGCTAAAACTGAAATGAATTTAATCAAAGATAAACTACTTATGAAAAAAACTGAATTTTCTATGGACCCTGATTTAGTTTTAGTAGATTCATATGATTATGGTGCTTCTTTAGCAGCCCTTAATAAATATGCAAATAAAATTACAATGATTCTTGCTTATACGCCAAATTCAGAAACTATTGAACTTTGTAAATATACAAAATATATAATTGCAAATAAAGATTTTGCTAGCGTTGTAAGTGGTATAAAGATAGATTTTAATAATCCAAGTTCTCTTGTTAATGCATACTCCGCACTTTTAAATAAATTTCCAAATAGAAACATAATTGTAACTTTAGGTGATAAAGGTGCTATGTATTTAGCCGATAATCAAATAAAAGTTATGCCCGGACTTAAACTTAATGAAGTGGACTCTACAGGTGCAAAAGCTGTTTTTGCTTCTTCAATTGCATATTCAGTTTTAAAAGGATTTGATATTGAAAAAGCAGTTACTTTTGCAAATATTTCATCAGGATTATCAGTTGTTAAAGTTGGCGGTGTTTCTTCAATACCAGATTATGATGAAATAATGAAATATTTTCATCAAAAATATCCTGATGTAGATTCACTTCAAAGTTCGAGTATAGATAGTATTAATAATGATAACCAGCAAAACGCCTAAACTCGATTTACATGGTGAAGTTGAAAGTATGGTAGAGGTACTTGTAAATAGTTTTATAAAAGAGAATATACTTTTAAAAAATGATACTATAATAATAATTCATGGTAAAAGCACAAATATTTTAACAAAAAAAGTTCATCGTGTTTTAAAAAATAATAATCATGTTCAAAAATATTATTTAGATAATTGGAATTTAGGACAAACAATTGTGGAGCTTAAAGAAAATCTTTAGGCTTTTAATTTGACAAATTTAAAAAAATAAGTATAATAGTGTTAGTTTTAAGGGGGATAAAATGAAAGATTATTTAAATGAATATAAAGGTTATTGCTTAACATGTAAAAATTATGATTTAGCTAGTAAATCTGATGCCACAACAAGAGGATTTCGTTGTACTCGTCATGGAAGACCAATGGCAATGGATGAAAAATGTTCAAGCTATTCAAAAGATACTGTAAGAAGTAATTCTTATATTGATACGCAAGTTAGATGGATGGCAAAACATGGCTATGATCCAAGAAGGGATAAAGATACATTTTGTTATATTACGACAATATGCTGTGATATATTAGGCCTTGAAGATAATCATAAATATTTAGAGAGTTTAAGAACAATAAGAAATTATTTACTTTCCATAGATGTGGGTAAAAAAATACTTCTTGATTATGATGTATATGGCGTTTTAATTGCTCAAAAAATATATGATGATTATGTAGTTAATCATGAAAAAGTAATTAATATGATTAATAATACTTTAATACCTTTATATTTTGAACCACTTACAAATTTAGTTCAAAATGGGCAAATTCCAAAAGCTATTAACTTATATGTTAAAATGACCTTTATGCTTATGAAAAAATATAAGATTAAATATATACCAATTAATGAAAAAAATATTGATGTAAATAATTTAGGTCATGGATATAATAGAGTTAAAAAATATAGCTTATATTAATTTTTTATAAAATGTAATCAATGACTTGACAAAACATATAATGTTGGTGTAAACTATTTTTAGTTAATTAGAGGAAAGAGATTTTTATCCACCTGATCGAAGTAGTTTTGATAGGTCAAAAGCTTAAATATTAAAATGATGCTTTTAAGGTGGATAGTGATATCCATCTTTTTAATTAAAAGGAGGGAAAGAGTATAGCAAAGATTGAAGATTTACCAATTAATAATCAGATTAAAGCTGAACAAGTTTTGGTAATTGGTCCAAATGGGGAAAAAATGGGTATAAAAAAATTAAGCGATGCACTTACTTTAGCTGGTTATGCTGGACTTGATTTGGTACTTATGAATGAAGGTAATGGCATGGCTGTTACTAAAATAATGGATTATAATAAATTCCGTTATGAAAAACAAAAAAAATTAAAGGATGCTCAAAAAAAACAACGTGAAACAAGCAAAGAGATTAAAGAATATCGTTTGTCTGTTACAATTGATGTTGGTGATTTTGAAACAAGAAGAAGAAATGCGGAAAACTATTTAAAAAAAGGACACAAAATTAAAGCATTTATTCGTTTCAAAGGAAGACAAATGGCTCATCCAGAACTTGGATTTGATGTATTAAATCGTTTTGCACAAGCACTAGAAAGTGTTGCTGATGTTGAAACAAAACCTCAAATGGATGGTCGTCAAGCTTATATGATGCTCGCTCCAAAAAAATAGAAAGGAAGTTTAATTATGGGAAAATGTAAACAAAAAACACATAAGGCAAGTAGTAAAGTATTAAACAAAAAGAAAAATGGTACTATTACTTATAAAATGGGTAATGGAAATCACAAAACAGGAAAGGATAGTTCTAAAGCCGTACGTCAAAGAAAAGGTACTGCAACTTTAGGTAAAGCAATGGCAAAAGGACTTTCAAAAGTTATATAAGGGTGGTGTAAATTATGGCAAGAGTTAAAGGCGGAATTGTTTCAAAAAACAGAAGAAGAAAAGTTTTAAAACAAGCTAAAGGTTACTTTGGAAGTAAACATAGATTATATAAAACTGCACAAGAACAATTATTCCATAGTGGTGCTTATGCATTTAGAGATCGTAAACAAAATAAAAGAAATTTTAGAAAACTTTGGATTACAAGAATTAATGCTGCATGCAGAGAAAATGGTATAAGTTATTCTAAATTTATCAATGGGTTAACTAAAGCTGGCGTTGCAATTAATCGTAAAATGCTTTCTGAACTTGCAATTGATGATCCAAAAAGTTTTTCAACACTAGTTGTTACTGCACAAAAAGCTCTTTTAGGTGAAGAAATTAAAACTGAAGTAAAAGAAACAGTAAAAGAAGTTAAAAAAGAAACTGCAAAAGTAGTAGAAACTGTTAAAGAAAAAATTGAAGAAGTTAAAAATGACTTAGAATCAATGAGTTTAGCTGATTTAAAAGCTTTAGCAAAAGAAAAAGGTATTAAAGGAATTAGTGCTTTAAAGAAAAATGAATTAATCGAAAAACTTAAATAGTTTACTATTTAGTTTTTTTTTATTTGGTTATTTTTTTAGTTATGAACGGTGCACTAACCCCCTGAGCTGGTTTTTAACAAAAAGTAGTTGATTTTTAATAAAATATATATTATAATTTAAATTGTTGTTGGACCTCTAGCTCAGCTGGTTAGAGCATCCGGCTCATAACCGGGCGGTCATAGGTTCGAGTCCTATGAGGTCCACCATTTCATGCAGGTATGGCGGAATTGGCAGACGCGTTAGACTTAGGATCTAATGAAGCAATTCGTGGGGGTTCAAGTCCCTTTACCTGCACCAATTAAAATTATTACACAAAGCGTGTGATAATAGATGATAAGATTTTTTTAAAATTTTGGTTAAGTGTTTGAAAAAAATCTGATTTAGAGAGAAGAGAAAATAAATCTCTTTTTTCTTTGCAATGAACATAAATGTCCATAGTAATTGATATACTGCTATGACCAAGTAATTTTGATACTCGATTAACTGAATAACCTAAATTAAATAATCTAGTTGCACAACTATGTCTAAATTCATGTACTGTAATCTCTCTAATATTTCTATTAATACAAGCATTATGTTTATGTCTATTAATAGATGTAGGAGATAGTGGAAATTTACCACCAAAAACAAAATAATCATAATCACTTGAACCATACTTTTTAACATAAAAACATTTTAAAACAAATAATTTAAAAGTCATAATAATATTTAAATGTAAATAACGATCAGAATTAGTAGTTTTAGGACTATCAATTTCACGATTACCTCTTCTATGAATAGAAGAACCAACATGAAGTAAATTACCATTTAAATCGCTGAATTTTAAAGCCATAGCCTCGCCAGAGCGTAAACCATAGTAAAATAGTAAATCAAAAAAATATTTATAAACAATATTATCGATACCTTTTCTAAAATTATTAAATTCAAAATAATTATAAATATCATAAGTTTTAGGTTCAAATTTCTTTTTAAATGAACCAATAATATCTAAATAATTAATTGAAACATAATTATTAAGTACACAATAATCTAAAAATGATTTAAAACAGCAATATAAATTTTTATTATAATTATTACTATAATTCAAATCAGTAATAATATTTTGCCAATTAATAACATCTTTAATTTTAAGATCATAAATATCAATATCTTTAAAATAGGGCAAAACATGTTTGTTAAAATTTTGGTTAAGTGTTTCAAAACATTGTTTTTTATGCCGTTTTGCAGCATAGATTTTCCATTCTAAATAAACTTCATTGAAGTTCATATAACCACCTCTTGGGCAATTATTATAAAGATTTTTTAATATTTGTCAAATATGCTATCACCTACCTTATAAATTAATTATAAATGATATTCGCCATTATGTAAATCTAAATATCGCAAAATTAATGAACTTGAGCGCCTTAATGTGTCCCAATAACCAATTTTAGCAACATGTTTAGCAAATAGTCTAAAATCTATCATTTTATCAGTGGTATCTATTTCTTCAAATATTTCTAGAACTTTCTCACCCTCGGTTTTACCCTCATTTACAATATAACCTTGTAATACTTTTTTTAAAGGGCCGTGTATACAGTCTAATGTGTATTGGTGTTTCTCGGGTTCATAGTAATGAATTAAATATAATAACGAGTGTTTCAATGTTCTTGTCTCTTCAATATAATTAGGAGTTATACCTAATTCATCAGCAAGAGCAGTATTCCATTTTGCATTTTTAAATCTTAATACAATGTGCCAATGTTCTTTTTTTATTTCGCCCGTTGTCTCATTTTCATCACTATCGTGTAAAATATATGCATATTCATATTTTTCTTTTATTTTTTCTAATGCTTTACAATGTGTTTCATCTTCTGGGTAAAGTACAAAATTAAAGCATTTAGATCTAAATTTATCTTTTATTTTTTTCTTTTCTTCTTCCATTTTTTTCTCCTTTTATTTTTTTGACACCTGACACCACAAATGCTTTTAGTCGTAGTGTAGCATTTGTGCGCAATTATGTCGCTATTTCTCTATAAGGGGAGGACCCCAAACCCCCTTTATCTTTATAGCAAAACCCAGTGGGGTTTTGCAGACTATTTAAAACATATTTAGTAATCTTGCAAGCAAGCTTACTAAAATATTTTAAATAGTTCCTGAATTTTCAAAAGAGGGTTTATTTTTTAAGTGTGTCACTTAATTACAGAGCATTGATAGCCTCAAATGTATCATAAAGGCTAGCAATATATTTATTTCTCTTATAAATAATACGTTTAATAGTGGGGCATTCATATTCGCCCTCATCCTTATTAAAAACCATATTTTCAGCATCGCCAACAGTAGTTGTATAAATACCAAATCTACTCAAAAAGTTACGATGAGTACTAATCATATATTTAGCGGGTCTTCTGATCCACATTGGAAGTTCTCGCCACTCTTGTGTAATCATTATAACAATTCTTTTCCTTTTCCTGGACTGATTTAACCAAGCATAAAATTGAGTATCAGTCTTTGAATTTTTATCATATTTACGGGAAATCTCATCAATTAAATAAATGCAATACTCTTCAGTATCATTATAAAGAGTAGTAATATCGTTAAAATATTTAATATTATAACCTGGTATATTTAAACTGTGTACATTAGATTTAACGCTCGCGCAAGTGACTTTATCTTGCGCGAGCAGTAATTTAACTGCATAATAATTTTTACCACTACCTTGACGACCACAAACGAAATATACTCCAAATCTATCATCAATTGGTGGTAAGCCTTTTTTAAAAAATGTATTAAATTCAATTTTAGTTTTAAAAAATTGCATAGACACCTACCAAAATTTAATTTTTTGAAGCAATGTCCAAACTTTACTAGTTAAATGAGTAGACTTCATAATTACAAGCATTGCAAGTTCTATTGAGATAATAAAGGCAATTGTTTCTCTTACCATAGGTGGAATAATATTAATGGCAAATGATAAGCCACTATAAGCGGTATTTAAGCCATTATCAATTAAGGTTAATTTACTACTAAAATCTGGAAATACATTGTCAAATAAAGCATTAATAGGTAAACAAATAATTTGCACTAAAGTCATTAATAATTTTAATAATAGGCTAAAAAAGCCATTTAATAATTTTGCTACCATTTTAAATCACTCCCCACTCATCATCAGCCGTAGTATTCATAGTAACGGCTCTATCAACTTTCTTATATAAATGTTTAAAATATTTAATTAAAATAAATGCACAAGGTACAACCTGTAAAAATGTCATTAATGCAGTAGGTACCTCACTATAAAATTGTTCACTAAAGCACGGAATATTAAGTGTAGTATTAAATACCCAATTAGTAGATACGGGAACGCAAGCACCACTTACTGAACTTGATAAAACCGATAAAAACTTAAATGGAATATTAAGTAAACTATCTACTGGACCCGCAGGTAATAAACCTGATACAGTACCCAAACCAGAAACATCAACATTAGCCTCGGTATTATCCTTTAGAAAATCATTAGTATCTTTTAATTCTTGATTAGTTTTATCAGTTTTAGAATTTAAATCATCTAATTTACTATTAGTTTGGTCTTGTTTATTTATAATTGTGGTATTTTGATTTATAATTTGACTATTCTGATTAATTGCAGTTTGTGATGAGTAATTCATTGGATTTACATAAGATGAACTATCTACAACAAAATCAATTAACTGAATACTAGCATCATCATTTTGATAAATAACAATAGAATTAGCACCAGTGCTATATGCTAAAAAATTAATAATAACAACTTTTCCTCCAGTATAAGAAGAATTTTTATAAGTACAACTATAATTAGTATTATTAATTTGTATGTTAGTAATTTCACTAGGGTCAGTAGCATAACTACTTGAATAAGTAGTATCAGCACATAAAACAATTGATGTATACAAATAACTTGTATTAGGTACATTACTATTAATAAAATCAAAATCAAATTCTAAATGAGAATTACCAGCACCAATAGAATACCAATCAAGATTTAACATATTACGAGTATCATATTTAAATGAAGTTAATTGAATATCAACAGTAGCAGCACTAACATTACCAAACATAAATACTTTAACAAACCAAATTAATAATGTAATTATTAAATATTTAAATACTTTTTTAGCAAGTTGTTTTAAATCAATATTTTTCATCGTAACCTCCTGAATAAACTTGTAAACATTTTAAATGGAACATGTACAATAAAAATAAACATAATCAAGAACATAATTAAAATCTTATCAAAATCAAGTCTATACATATAATCAGTAGTTAAAACTTCACTATTTAAACAAGTAGGTAGAGTAGAATAACTACTAAAAGTCTGTGAACTATCAGTGTAAATATAATTAGAATTAATATAATAATCACGGTAATTAATTGATATATTTTGATTATATCCAGGGTTATAAGGCACCTGTTCATATGCTCTAATAGTATCAGAATTAATAATAACATAACACTTATAGTTAATATCGGGAACATAAATCATTTCTAACTCCTCCCAAACAAGAAACTACCAATAAAATCAAATATGAAATAAATGACAATATAAATTGGTATAATTTCGAATAATTGTAACATCATTGTTACACAAACATCTATCATATAAAATCTTCCTTTCTTTTTAAAAAGTTAGAGCACTAGACTCTAACTTTACCTTTGGCAGTACCTTTAATAAGTTTACGAGCCTCGTAGATTACAAATGCAACTGCAACCATACCACCGATCCAAGGTAATACACTAATAAATTCGCTTAAAATTCCTGAAGCGGTAATATTAGTTTTTAAACCCTCGTTTAAAGCGGCTCCCGCACTTACGGCAGTACCATCAAGTAAATACATCATAAGTATCTTACTCCTTTCTTTTAATCTATAAACAGTGCCAATGCTTAAAAGGAGATAGCAAAGCATTAACAACTATTTACTATAATTCAATACCATTAATTGATTTAGCTTTTGCATAATAATTACCATTACGCATTGGAACATAGTCCATAACTAACTCAACAGGTTTATTTTCTTTGAATAATTTTGTCATTTCATCGAATAAATTATAATTTAATCTAAATTGTTTGACATCATACCCAACATTATCTTTAGTTTCAGCAGTAGGCATTAATACTGATAATACTGTGCCCTCGTGATAGGCTCCTTGTTTATCTTCATAAGCATATCTTGAAACTTTAATAATACTAACTTTCATTTTCTTAGCTCCTTTCTATTATCAGTCTAACATCAAAAAAATCTATCTCCATGATTGCATAAAAAAAATATAGAATTTTAATCTATATTTTCAACATCAAAAGAAGACTTAACAACATAATCAAGTGATTTAAAATTCAAAAAATCTAAATAATACAATAACAATTCTACATCTTTTGAATCTGTAAATACCAACTCTATAACATAATGTTTAATTTTTTTCATTTTTTTCTCCTTTCTTTCTACAATAATGAACTGGACAGTCCCAGACTTTACAATTATTACATTTATAATTAGCTTCTTTACGCCATTTTTTTCTAGTTAATTCTATAGAAAAATCTAAAAAATAACTATACGCAAAACCACCAATAAAAAATAAAAAATATTTTGACATAATAATTTTCCTCCCTAACTAAACTTGTAAAGTTTATATTTCTTATTTTCAATATTAAATAAAATAAAATTTGATTTACTATTTTTAAATTTCCTATTTAATTCATAAACAGGATAATTAAATTTTAATTTAAATTCGTTTAAACTATCAATATAGCATACAATATTATCTTCAAAATCATACAAAATAAAATAACTCAAAATTTCCTTTCCTGATTATTTTATTAGTAGGTTCAAGTCCCTTTACCTGCACCAATAAAAAAAGTAATAGTAGTTTTCACATTGTGAGGGCTACTTTTTTTATTGGCAATGGTGGCTCAAGGAACCTATGACCGCCCTTATGAGCCTTTTCTAACACAAATTAAATTTTTATACTAAAAAAGGATTAGATATACAAGATGAAAAATATGAAAATTTAATAACCAAATTTAAAAAAATAGCAAAAAAAGGATGGATTAAAGGTGTTAATAATTTTACTTCAGCAGTTTGAAATACTTTTGAAAAAGAAATATAAAAAACACCAGATAGTATGTTTTTCCCTGATTATTATGGAATAGAAATTAAATGTACAACGAGATTTAGTAATTATCCAATTTCACTTTTTTCACTAGCATTTGATGGAACATATTTATACCAAATGAATTTACTTTTACAAAAATATGAAACTAACGTTGATAATTATTAGAATCGTTAAAAACGGTTGTGTAAAAATCTATCAAAGATAGTAGAAAAAAACCATCTTTTTTTGTATAATTTAAAAAGAGGTAAAATATGAATGAAAAAATAATAGAAAATATAGCAAATAATTTAAATGTTAAAAAAAGTCAAGTTGAAAGTGCTTTAAAATTACTTTCTGATGGTGCAACAATACCATTTATTGCTAGATATCGTAAGGAAGTTACCGGTGCTTTAGATGAAGAACAGCTTCGTAAAATTAACGAAGTTTATGCATATGAAATTAATTTGCTTGATAGAAAAGAAAGTGTAATTAAGTTAATTGAGGAAAAAGGATTACTTACTGATGAATTAAAAGAAAAAATATTAAATGCTGAAAAACTTGTTGAAGTCGAGGACCTTTATAGACCATTTAAAGAAAAGAAAAAAACAAAAGCAACTGATGCAATTAATAATGGTCTTGAACCACTTGCTAAAATGATAATGGCTTTTCCTACAAAAGGTGATATTTCATCTTTATGTTCTAAATTTATAAATGATAAAGTGAAAACACATGAAGAAGCAGTTACAGGGGCAAGTTATATCATAGCCGAGTATATTTCGGATAATGCATACTATCGTAAATGGCTTAGAAGTTTTATTTTCAAAAATGGGTTGATAGTTACTAAAAAGAAAAAAGACGCTGAAGATGAGAAAAAAGTTTATGAAATGTATTATGATTTTAAGGAAGCAGTCTCAAAAGCAAAATCATATAGAATTTTAGCAATTAATAGGGCAGAAAAAGAAAAAGTTATAAGTGTTTCAATTGATGTAGATGATGATAAAGTTTTAGAATTTCTTGAAAGTAAAATAATTAAAGACAAAGAAAGTTTTGTTTGTGATATTGTGATAAATGCTATAAAAGATAGTTATAAGAGGTTAATTTATCCAAGTGTTGAAAGGGAAGTACGTGCTATTTTGTCAGAAAAAGCCGAGGATGTTGCCATTAAAAATTTTAGTGATAATTTAGAAAAACTTCTTTTGACGCCACCAATTAAAGATAAAATGGTACTAGGATTTGACCCTGCTTACAGAACGGGTTGCAAACTTGCTGTTTTAAATCCCGTGGGAAAGGTATTAAAAATTGAAAAAATATATCCTCATCCTCCAGTTAATAAGTATGATGAAGCAAAAAATAAAACGATTAATTTAATTAATGAATATAATATTGATATTGTGGCAATTGGTAATGGAACTGCTTCAAGGGAAAGTGAAAAATTTATTATTGATGTAATAAAAAGTATTCAAAGAAAAGTTGATTATATAATTGTTTCTGAAGCAGGGGCATCAGTTTATAGTGCATCACCACTTGCTATTAAGGAATTTCCAAATCTTGTTGTCGAAGAAAGAAGTGCTATAAGTATTGGGAGAAGACTTCAAGATGCACTTTCAGAACTTGTTAAAATAACTCCTGAAAGTATTGGTGTTGGTCTTTATCAGCATGATGTAAATGCAAAAAAATTATCTTCATCACTTGATTTTGTGGTAACTAGTGTTGTAAATGAAGTTGGAGTAAATATAAATACAGCAAGTAGATCACTATTAAAATATATTTCTGGTCTTACTAAAACAGCAATTGATAAAATAATTAAATTTAGAGAGGAAAAAGGCAAAATACTTACTCGTGAAGAAGTTTTAAAAAATAAACTTTTAAGTGAAAAAATTTATGAACAAGCAATAGGCTTTATGCGTGTTGAAGGCGGTACTAATATTTTTGATACTACTGATATTCATCCAGAAAGTTACGAAATAGCTAGAAAAGTTATGGATAAATTAGGCATTTTAGAAAGTGATATAGGAAAGAGTAGTGAAAAACTGAATTGTGTTGATATTATTAAATTAGCTGGTGAAATTAATAGTGACAAATATACTATTGAAACTATAATAAATAGTTTAAAAAAACCTCATCGTGATCCAAGGGATGAAATGCAAAAACCAATTTTAAAAAGTGATATTTTAGAAATTAAAGATTTAAAAGTTGGTGATGCATTAGAGGGAACAGTACGTAATGTAGTAGATTTTGGCGCTTTTGTGGATATTGGTCTTCATAATGATGGCCTTGTACATATTTCAAAAATGAGTAAAAATTTTATAAAGCATCCAAGTCAAATACTTTTAGTGGGCGATATAGTAACAGTTTATGTAACAAGCATTGATAAAGAAAAAGAAAAGGTTCAATTATCTCTTTTCAAAGAAGATTAAAAGTCTTCTTTTTTTCATATACTTTATTGGTGAAGAAAATTGAATATTAAAAATATTTTAGAAAATTATTTATATGATAAAAACTATTATATTGCATTTTATGATGATGTCACTTATATTTATAATTATAAAAAAATAATTACTTTACAAAATAATAAAATAGTACTTGAATTTGAAAACTTTACGATAAGTATAAATGGTGAAAATTTAAAAATAAATAAAATGAATAAATGTGAGCTTTTAATAAAAGGAAATATAAAATATGTTCAAAAAAATTAAAAATTATATTTTAATTAAAACAAATAATTTAAACTTAAATAGCATTATTATAAAACTTAATAATCAAAATATTTCTATTTATGACTGTTTTATTTCAAATAATAAATTATATATAAAAATTTTAGAGGATGACCTTGAAAAAATTAATAAATATTATAAATATTTGAATTTTGAGGTTGTAAGATATTATGGACAAAAACATTATTTTAAGTTATTTAAAAAATATTATTTATTATTTATAAGTTTAAGTTTATCACTTTTTTTAGTCTTCTTTTTTAGTAACTTTATTGTTGATATAAACATTCAAAGTGAAAACGAAAAATTAAAAAATATTTTACTTGTATCTTTATCTGATTTAGGTATAAAAAAATATACATTAAAAAAAAGTTTTTCGCAAATAGAAACGATTAAAGAAAAAATAAAAAATGAAAATAATGATATAATTGACTGGTTAGAAATTGAAGTAAAAGGAATGAGATATATTGTAAGTGTTGAAGAAAAGGTAATTAAAACTCCGGTAAAAGAAAATACTTCTTGTGATGTATATGCTAAAAAGGATGGTCTTGTTAAAACTATTAGAGTTGAAAAGGGAACGTCTTATGCTAAAATGAATACTTATGTAAAAAAAGGTGATTTATTAATTAGTAAAGATATTTATTTAAATGAAAATGTAGTTGGAAGTGTTTGCGCAAAAGGTAGTGTTTATGCACAAGTTTATTATACAGTAAATATTAATATGCCATTTGAAATGTATGAAGCAAAAAAAACTAAAAAGAAAAGATATAATTTTGTTTTTAATATAGATGATAAAGACTATGTAATTTTAAACAATAGAATAAAAAACTTTACATCAGAAAATAAACTTTTATTTAGTGGACTTGGGATAAAATTTTATTTAAGAAAAGATACTGAAATTAAAAAAATCAAAAAGACTTATTCTGAAGATGAAATTATTAAAAAAGCCTTAGAAAATGCTAAAGAAAAAATAAATTTAAGTATAAAAGAAAAAGATGAAATAATTTATGAAAAAGTTTTGCAAAAAACTATAAATGATAGTACAATGAATATAGATATATTTATTGTAACGCTCGAAGATATAGCAAATTAGTAAAGGAGGACTTATGATTTATAATATTCTTAATGAAAGTTTAAAACGTATATGGCCTTCGCTTGTAATAGTAAATGTAATAGTTTTAGTATTAAGAATATGTTATCAGATATCCAAAAAAGAAAAAATATATTTTTATAAAGAG
This sequence comes from uncultured Bacilli bacterium, assembly GCA_934098665.1. GTDB lineage: Bacteria > Bacillota_I > Bacilli_A > RF39 > UBA660 > UBA6448. The sequence continues at coordinate 84,640 of CAKOOO010000003.1, read as the reverse complement.
TTTTTTTTAATATTAAGTGTAACTTATTTACTTTTGCTTTATGAACTTGTTACAAGAGTTGATTATAATACTTTAGGTGGTGGAGTAAATATAATTCCTTTCCAAGAAATATCTAGATATAGTATTTCAAGTGAACTTTTTTTAATGAATGTTATAGGTAATATTGTTTTATTTATTCCTTTTGGATTTATAATAAATACTTATTTTAAAACTAAAAAAGTATGGACAACTTTAATATCTGCCTTAATAGTTAGTACAACAATTGAGTTTGTTCAAAAACAGATTGGTAGAAGTTTTGATATTGATGATATACTTCTTAATACAATTGGTTGTATAATTGGCTTTTTAATTTATAAACTTTATTCAAAAATACCAGAAAATTTTAAAAAAACATGGATTTATAATTTGATTTGTGTCTTAATTTTAGTTATAATAGTATTGTTATATTTTTATTGGGGGAATGTATGAATAAATTTAGGATAACAGATACAGTTAATTATAAAAAATATGGTATTATAAAAAAAGTTTTAAAAAGAACTTTGAAAATGGAAAAAGTTACAAATGCTTATTTTGATGTTATTCTTGTAAATGAAAAGACAATTCAAAGAATTAATAGAGAATACCGAAATATTGATAAAGTAACTGATGTTATATCATTTGCCTTTGAAGATAATGACAAAAATAGTTATAATAATATACGTATTTTAGGAGAGATTTATATATGTATTCCTCGTATGAAAGAGCAAGCAAAAATGTATGGTCATAATGAAACTAGAGAAATAGCTTTTTTAGCGGTACATGGTCTTTTACATTTACTTGGCTATGATCATACTATTTCCAAAGAGGAAGAAGAAAAAATGTTTAGAAAACAGGAGTTGGTATTAAATGGATTTAATAAAACGCAAAGGTGAAAAAGTTGGACCTATTAAAGATGTAATGCATAAATTTAAATATTCATTTCAAGGTTTTTTATATTGTTATACTCATGAAACAAGCTTTATATTTGAAACTATTGGTATAGTGGCAATAGTTATTTGTGGTATAGCATTTAAAATAACTTTTATGCAGTGGATATTCGCCCTTATTAGTATGCTTTTAATAATGGAAATAGAATTTTTAAATACCGCTATAGAGGCTACAGTAGACCTTGTTACACAAGAGTATCATCCTCTTGCAAAAGTTGCTAAAGATTGTGGCTCTGCGGCAACATGTATGGCAACATTTATGGCCCTTATTGTTAATGGAATAATTTTTATTCCATATTTAATACAGCTTTTTAAGTAGGGTGCTATGAGAAGTGGTTTTGTAAGTTTAATAGGAAGACCAAATGTAGGTAAATCAACATTATTAAATGCTGTTATAAATGAAAAAATTGCAATTACTTCAGATAAAGCAGGTACAACAAGAAATGTAATTCAAGGTATTTATAATGAAAAGGATTATCAAATAATATTTGTTGATACACCAGGAATTAGTAAACCTATTAATAGACTTGGTAAAGTATTAAATAAAAAAGCAAGAGAAATGGCACAAGATGTTGATGCAATTCTTTTTGTAGTTGATGGTAAAAAAGGAATAGGAGCTGGAGATAAATATATACTAAATATGCTTAAATCTGTAGAAATTCCAGTTATTTTAGTAATAAATAAAATTGATATGATAAGTGATGAAATACTTTTATATACAATAAATGAGTATAAAGATTTATATCCATTTTCAGATATTGTCCCAGTATCTGCGATGACAAATGATAATATAGATAGACTTATTACTGTTATAAAAAAATATTTAACAGATGAAGTAAAATATTATGATGATGATATGATAACCTCAAATTCAATGAGTTTTATGGTATCAGAAATAGTTAGAGAAAAACTATTAAATGATACAATTGAAGAAGTGCCACATTCAATTGCTTGTAACTGTATTGGCTATCATGAAAAAAAAGATGTTGTTAACATTTTAGTAGATATTATAGTAGACCGTGATTCCATAAAAAAAATTATTATTGGAAAAGGTGGAAGTAGACTTAAGAAAGTCGGCATTGAATCACGTGAAGAAATTGAAAAAATGGTTGGTAAAAAAGTATATATAGAACTTTATGTTAAAACTATTAAAAACTGGAAAGATAAAGAAAAATATTTATTAGAATTAGGTTATTTAAATAATGAATAAAAAAAATAATATTTACCCATTATATATTTAGAAAGGGTGAAAATTTGAATAAAAAAAAGGCTTGGGATAAATTTAAAAATTCCGGTAAAATAGAAGATTATTTAAATTATAAAAAAGAAAGCAAAGGAAAATAATATGCCATTAGAAGTACAAGGTATAGTAATGAGTGAAACACCTTATGGAGAAACAAGTAAAATAATAAATGTATTAACAAAAGAAAAAGGCCTTATAGGAATAATGTGTAAAGGAGCTAAAAGTATGAAATCACCTTTTAGAGCTACTACGCAGGTTTTATCCTATGGCGTTTTTAATTTGCGTTACAAAGAAGGAAAACTTTCTACTTTAATTTCTGTAGATATTATAGATCCGCTTGTAAATATTAAAACTGATTTAGAAAAAGTTACGGTATCACTATATTTAGTTAAACTTGTTACTGGCGTTTTAAAAGAAACAAAAAGTTCTAAAATATATGAACTTTTTATAAGTAGTATTTTAAAAATTAATGAAGGCTTTGACCCACTTGTAATATGTAACATTTTAGAGGTAAAATTTCTTCCTTTTTTAGGAGTAGCTTTAAGTTTAGATGCGTGCGTTAAGTGTGGAACAAAAAATGGTATTGCAACAATTGATGCTTCATATGGTGGTCTTATTTGTAAAAATTGTTTAACAAATGAACAAATTATTGATTTAAGGGTAGTAAAACTTTTAAGAATGTATTATTATATAGACATAGGATCGATTACGTCGGTTAAAGTTGATGATAAATTAAAAAAAATAATTAATAAATTTTTAACAGATTATTATGATTCTTTTACAGGGTTGTATTTAGATAAAAAGATGCTAGAGTTTAAGGAGTAAAAATGACAGATTTAACTTTATTTTATGGGACAATGGAAAGTGGTAAAACAACAAAACTTTTGCAAGATAATTATAATTATCGTAAACATGGACACAAGGTTTTAATTATTAAACCTTCGATAGATACAAAAGGTGGTAATACAGTTGTAAATAGAACAAATGAGTTTGCTCCGGTGGACATAATTTTATCAAAAACTGATTCGATTTTTGATGATAAATTTTTACCCCTTATTAAAGGTACTGAGGTTATACTTGTGGATGAAGCCGAGTTTTTAACTGAAAAACAAATAATTGAATTTTGGATGCTTTCTCATAAAGTGGGCATTGCTGTAATATGCTATGCTCTTAAAAGTAATTTTAAAGGTAGACTTTTCGAAGGTACTCAAACTTTAATTGGTTTTGCTGACAGAAAGTATGAATTGACTGTTAATTGTAGGTGTGGTGAAACGGCAGTGTTTAATGCAAGAAAGGAAAATGGAGTTTTTGTTTTTGATGGTGCTGAAGTTGCAATTGATGGAGTTAATAATACTACATATGTTCCTCTTTGTTCAAGTTGTTATTACGATGAAGTTATGAAAAGTGAAACAAAAGAAAAAGTAATGACTTATAAAAAGGTTCTTGAAAGATACAAAAGAAAAGACTAAAAAATAAGGTAATGCTTTGGAGGTAATAAATGATTAATGTAGTTTTTGAAGGATCAACCGGTGCAGGAAAAACAACTATTATAAAAAAAGTTAAAGAAATATATGAAAAAAACTATAAAGTTGGCGTTACAAATGATATTGACAAAAGTACACCATTATATAATGTAATAAGAAAAATGTATAATGATAATGTGTTAGTAACATTAAATGAAAATTTTAATACGTTAAGATATGAAACTTTGTTACAAGCAGCAGATTATTTGTTTTTAAGAGAAAAAATATATAGTGAAAATAATGATATAAATTTATTTGACAGAAGTTATTTTTCTGTATATTCATATCAATCTGTATTATTAGAAAATAATATTGATAATTCTCAAGATTTTATGAATAGTGTACTTTCATGTATGAAATCTGGCGATAAAAAAATTGATTTATTAGTATTTTTTGATATAAATATAGAAACATCACTAGAACGTTCACAAAATAGAGATAATAGGAAATTTACAAATTATGAAAAAGATATATTTAAAAAGTTTAATAATAAAATGAAAGATTTTATTAATTATAATAAGAGTGAATTTAATCTTTTAATTATTGATGATAATGACACAATGCAAGAAATTATTAATAAAATAACAAATAAGTTAAATGAAATAATTGAATTAAAAAATAAATAGGTATTAATAATATTGAAAAATAACAAATAATTTGATATTCTATATATAGAATAGAGGAAAGTAATATGGATAAAGATAAAAGAAGAACCCAAATTTATTTAATATTATTTATTTTTATTTTTGTAATGATTATAACTGTAGGAACTTATGCTTATTTTATTACTAAAGATTTTACTTATGGAAATTTTAATATAAATGTTGAAACTAAAGGTGTTGATACACTTCAAATGAAAAAGACAAATGATGCGGTTATTAAAGCTACAGATTATAATTTTATTAAAAGTGTAGGTCACTCTGTAAGTGGAGAAACCATAATTGATGTTATACTTGATACCACTAAAAAAAGTGCAAAATATTGTTATGATGTAAGTATAAATTTACCACAAGAAAAAATATTTGAATATAGTAATTATCCAAATGCAGAACTTTCTTTAAATGTATATTCAAAAACTGATAATGAACAGTATCATTTAGTACTTGATAGTGAAGATATAACTCAAAAAACTGGAAAATTAAGTATACCAGTTAATTTAAATATTGATAATTATGAACATAGTATTTCTACTACGAAAAGAGTTACAAAAGTTATAAGCTATAAAGCTATGATAACATTTAATTATTTTAAAAATATAGATCAAGATATAAATGCAAATAAAACTTATAATGCATCACTTATTATTGATAATGTACGTGAATGTTAAATTCATGTTTTTTTAATAAATATAGACTTTTTACTATTAATTTAGTACAATATCTTTGGAGGTAATAAATGAAAGCATTAGTATTAACAATTGTTACAGGAATATTTTTTCTTTTAGGAATACTACTTAATAAATTATGTAAATCTAATAAGAATATTAATATATTATCAATATCTCTTTCGTTTGTAATCTTACTTTATTTAATTATATTTGATATATTTCCTGAAATAAAAAATCATTTAGATTTTACAGGAATTTTAATTATAGTACTTGGAATTGCTATTTTAAAAATATTTGATTTTTTTATTCCAGATCATAACCATAATCATAAAGAAAAACATGACAATTTAAAAGAACACTCTTCACATTTAGAGCATATCGGTATTATTACAATTACATCACTTTTTCTTCATAATATACTTGAAAATGCAGCCCTTTATAATGTAGCTAAAAAAGACTTTAAAGCTGGTGCTATTATGTGTCTTGCAATAGGACTTCATAATTTACCTTTAGGTTTTCAAATAGGTAGTAATTTAAAAAATAAAAAATTTTTAAAAATATTTATTTTAGCAATATCTGGTTTTATCGGAGGTATAATAAGTAAATATTATATATTTAATTTAGAAAGCATAGAACTTTATTTAGAGTGCTTTACATTAGGCATGTTAATATATTTATGTTTATTTGAACTTTTAAAAGAAATGATTAGTTATAAAAATAATAAATTTACATATTTTGGTTTAATAGTTGGAATTATAATAATAATAATTTTATATATTTTATAGGAGTAGTTATGAAAAAAGTAGTTATTTTTGGTGGTGCAGGAACCATTGGTTTATGTTTAATAAAATATTTGCTTGTGGAAGGTAAATATGAAATTAGTGTAGTAGACTTAAAAAACAAAAAGAACTTGAAAAAATTAAAAAAATATAAGCGTAGAGTAAATGTTATTTTAATTGAAAATTATGATAATATTTTAATTGATGCTCTTGTAAAAACACATGATTATATAGTGTGCCTTGCAACATGTCTTCCACCTCTTGCCAGTTTAAAAGAGGGCTTATCAGATAGTATAGAATATGATTTAATTAGTTTATTATGTAAATCAATTAATTATTATAATGTAAATGCTCGCTTAATTTATGGAAGTTCTACAAGTATATATAAAGATAGTAGTAATAAAATATCAATAGACAAATCAGAGTATTTTGAAAATACTAAAATTAAATGTGAAAATTTAATTATGAAAAAATGTAAAAATTATTGCATTATAAGAGTACCACTTGTACTAAGTAATTTAAATGAAGACCCATTTATTTATAATATCGAGGATAATGATGATGTTGAATGCATTACTAAAGAAGATGCTGCTTATGCCTTTTGTAAGGCTATGTCAAAAGCAAATAATATGATTTTAGATATTGGAGGAATAAAAGAAAAGTATAAGTATATAGTAAATGGCATATTAAAATATTATGGATTATCATTTAGTTATGTTTTAAATAAAATATTTATACCAAAAACATATGTAAGTCCATTTTTAAAAGGTTCAAGTAAATCAAATGAACTTCTTGAATATAAAAATGATAGTCTTGATAGTTATTTTATGAGATTAAAAAGAAATAGTAAAAACAGAAAAGCTAATTTATTTTTAGGAAAAATAGTTTTAAAGTTTAGAAAGGATAAATAATATGGTTGGACTAGCTTTAGCGGGTGGCGGAGTAAAAGGAAGTTATCAAATAGGTTCTTATATGGCTTTTAAAAAATGTCATATTAAATTTGACTGTGTATGCGGAACATCTATTGGTTCATTTAATGCTGCGATGATATGTGCTGGTAGGGAAGATGAACTACTTGATTTTTGGCTTAATGCAGATATTGGCAGTATACTTGGTTTTGATAAAAAATATACTAAACTTGTAAATGACAAAAATAAAAATGAGTTAGAATTATTAAGCTCTGGCTTTGAAAACTTAATTAAAATAATTAAGAACAAAGGAATAAGTATTGATGGTCTTTTAAAAACATTAGAGAATTTAAATCTTGAAAAAGATATTCGAAATAGTAAAATAAATTTTGGACTTATTACCTATAGACTAAAGGATTTTAAGCCTTTAGAACTTTTTAAAGAAGATATGAAACTTGGTTCAATTAATAATTATATTGTATCTTCATGTTATTTACCTGTATTTAAAATGGAAAAACTCGAAGATGATAGTTATTATTTTGATGGTGGTATTTATGATAATTGTCCTGCGAATATGATGCTAAAAAAAGGATATGATAAAGTTTATAGAGTAGAACTAAAGGGTATGGGTTTTAAAAAGAAATTAATTGATAAAGATAAAGTTATAACAATTATTCCTACAAGAAAACTATCTTCAACATTAACTGTTAATAAAGAGTCTATTAAAGAAAATATTCAAATAGGTTATTTTGATACAATTAAAGTTTTAAAAAATTATCCAGGTCAAAGATATATTTTTAAACATAATCCAAAATGGTATTATGACTTTGTAATAAAAAATTTAAATGAAAAAGACATAGTAAAATATAAAACTTTATTTAATGCAAAAACAAATGAAATGTTAGTAATAAAATTAATTGAATATGCGATGGAAAAGGATAATTTAACATATTTTAATATATATAGTTTAAATAAAATGATTAAAACGTATAAAAAAAATCCTAAAAAGGTAGGAGTATATAAAGTTATTAAAAGTTTAAAATGTTTCTAACATATTTTAAACTTTTTTAATATGATTTGTAAAATTTAAGATATTCTTGTATAATATTATTGTAGGTGATAAAATTGAATATAATTGTAAGCGCTGGCGGTACTGGAGGACATATTTATCCTGCATTAGCGTTAATTAATAAGTTTAAGGAAAAAGAAAAAAATATAAACATTTTATATATTGGAACACATAATAGAATGGAGAAAAATTTAGTTCCAAGTTTAGGCATAAAATATCAAAAACTTGAAATATATGGTTTTAGTAAAACGTTAATTTGGCGTGATTTTAAAAACATCTTTTTAGTTCAAAAGGCCATTATTCAATGTAAAAAAATCATGAAAGAATTTAAACCAGATGTTGTTATAGGTGCAGGTGGGTATGTAACTTTGCCAGTTATTTATGCTGCGAAAAAAATGGGTATTAAAACTGTTTTATTAGAGCAAAATAGTATTCCTGGTAAAACTAATAAAATTCTTTCAAAAAATGCTGATTTAGTATGTACAAGTTATGAAAATAGTAATAAATATTTTAGTAAAGCGAAAAAAGTTATTTGCACAGGTAATCCATCTGCATATTATACAAAAAATATGCCAATAAAAAAAGAAAGTTTAGGATTTAATAAAAATAAAAAACTTGTTCTTGTTGTAGCTGGTTCCCTTGGTAGTGAAACATTAAATAATTTTTTCACATCTTTTTTAGAAAAGGTATCTAATGATAATCCTTTTGAAGTTTTATATATAACAGGAAGAAATTATTATAGAGAATTTACTGAAAATAAAAAATTTCCTAAAGGCGTTAAAATTGAGGACTTTATAGATAATTTAGCGGGTCTTTTTAATGATACAGATTTAGTTATAACAAGAGCAGGGGCTTCAACATTATCTGAACTTGTTGCTTATAAAGTTCCTTCGATTATTATTCCTTCACCATATGTTGCAGGTAATCATCAATATTATAATGCTCTTGATTTAGAGAAAAAGAAAGTAGGTATTGTGTGTGAAGAAAAAGACCTTGAGGTAAATAAACTATATAATATGGTAAAAAAACTTTTAGAGCCAAGTAAAGAATATTTAGATATGAAAAAAAGACTTGAGGTACTTGCAAAAGTAAAATCAGATGAACTTGTTTATAATAAAATAAAGGAATTAACAAAATGAACGAGTTTGGTAGTGTTTTAGAAAATGTAGATTTAAAAAACTATACTACTTTTAAAATTGGAGGAATAGTTAGATATTTAGTTATCCCAGAAAATGAAAATAAACTTATTTTACTTATTAACTATTTAAAAGAAAATAATATTAAATATTTTATTTTAGGAAATGGTTCAAATGTTATTCTTGATGATAGTTTTTTTGATGGCGCTATAATACTTTTAAATAAACTTAATAAAGTAGAGGTAAATGGAAATTTTGTTACAGCATCTTCGGGTGTAAAACTAGGGTATTTAAATAATATTTGTCTTCAGCATGGACTAACATCACTTATTTTTGCATCACTTATTCCTGGTTGCATTGGGGCTAGTGTTATGGGTAATGCTGGATGTTATAATCATGATTTAATGGAGTTTGTTTACTCTGTAAGAACTTTAATAGATAACAAAGTTGTTGAAATAAAAAAAAGTGAAATAGAGTATGGCTATAGATTTACAAATATCAAAGGCATAATTTTATCAGTTACATTTCTTTTAGAAAAAGGTGATGTAGAAAAGGCTTTAAAAATAATGAAAGAAAATAATAAAAAAAGAATTTTATCACAGCCACTTAATGAGCCATGTGTAGGAAGTATTTTTAAAAACCCTGATAATATTTCTGCGGGAAAACTAATTGATGATTTAAATCTAAAGGGCTTTCATATAGGGGGAGCTTACATTTCAGAAAAACATGCAAATTTTATAGTTAATAGAAAAAATGCAACTTTTAAAGACGTAATAGATTTAATAAATTATACAAAAGAAAAAGTTTATGATAAATATGGTATCCTTTTAGAGGTAGAACCAAAAATTATTTACTGGAGTAATTTATGAAAAAAACTAAAAAAAAAGTTCGTATAACAGGAATAATTTTTTTAATTTTATTTATATACTTACTTGCTATGATAGTTTATTATTTTATTAAACTTCCTATAAAAAATATTAATATTCATGGTAATAATCTTTTAAATGAAGAAGAAATTATAAAAAATGCTGATATTAATTATAATGATTCAATATTCAAAATAAGTATTAATAAAGTATCTAAAAATATTAAAAATATTCCTCTTGTTAAAAATGTTAAAATAAAAAGGTATTTGAATGGAACTATAGATATTGATATAACAGAAAATAGAATTTTATTTTATAATGTTCTTACTAAAAAACTTGTTTTATCTGATGGTAGTGAAATGAATAGTAGTGGTGAATATTTAGGTTATCCAACACTTGTAAATTATGTACCAAAAAATATTTATGATAATTTAATAAAAAGTTTATCTAAAGTAGATGAAAGTAATTATCAAATGATTTCAGAAATAGAATATTCTATAGATAAATATGAAGATAAAGTTATTGATGATGAAAGATTTTTACTACGTATGAAAGATGGTAATACAGTATATGTTAATTTAATTAATATTGAAAAGTTAAATAAATATCAAGAAATTTATGCAGTAGTAAATGATAAAGGAATTTTATATTTAGATAGTTCAAGTAAAAATTATATATTTAAAAAATATGGTGAAAAAGAAAGTAAGTAGTAAAAAAATATAAAAAGTGTTATTATATATACCGAAGGAAAAAATATGAAAATAAATTATGATAATGTTTTTAAGAATATAATTAATAGTTTAAAGGATCCTAAAAAAGTATTACTTCATAGTTGCTGTGCACCTTGTTCATCACAGGTTTTATCAAGACTTTCTGATTACTTTAATGTAACAGTTTTATATTATAACCCTAATATAGAACCATTTAGTGAATACGAAAAAAGAAAAGAAGAACAAAAAAGATTCATAAAAACTTTTAAAGGCAAAAATAAAATAGATTTTTTAGACTGTGATTATGATAATGAAAGTTTTAAAAATATAGCTAATGGTTATGAAGATGCCCCTGAAGGGGGAGAAAGATGTCATAGGTGTTATAATTTACGAATGGAAAAAACATGCATCTTGGCAAAAGAAAAAGGATATGACTATTTTTGTACAACACTTTCAGTAAGTCCTTTTAAAAATTCACAGGTTTTAAACCAAATAGGGCATGATTTAGAGCAAAAATATAATGTAAAATATTTATATTCAGATTTTAAAAAAGAAGATGGATATAAAAAATCTATTGAATATTCAAAAAAATATAATTTATATAGACAAAATTATTGTGGATGTAATTATTCTAAATCTAAAGAATAGTTACATTTTTTTAATATTTATGATATCATTAACTTATGATAGAAGATGTAATAAAAAATGATAAAGAAACTATTAATGATATTTCTAAAGAATTATTTGATAATATTCATACAAAGGAAGAATATATTTCTTTTATGTTAAATTATTTACAAAATAAGTATCCATATACAAATGTTTATAGTGATAATGTAAACTATAAATTATCTAGTCAAAGTCGAAGATATTTAGAACTATCCACTAGTATAACTTATAATGGTGATAGTTTTAAAATATACCCATATAATGCAAACGAAAAACAAGCAAGTAACTATTATGCTAATATATTAAAAGAAATAATTAATTATCATATAAATTGTAAAGTAAGCTATGAAGAAGCATTTAATATTTATATAAATGAATATAATAATGCAAATCAAAATATAATAAATGATTTGAAAACCAAAAAAATGATGCCGTATTACGGAATGCCCTCATTTATGTATGAAAAAGTATGTTATTTAATATGTTGTGCGGTAGCAATAGATGAAAACATCCCTTTTGATGTATATGAACAAATGAAAGCATTTATGGAAAAATATCCAGAGGAAAACAATAATTTTATGAGAATATGCCCATATTATAGTGATGAATTTAAACGCGATTATGATAATTTTGAAAAAAATTATTTGCGTATGCTTGAATATGAAAAAAGCTTAGTTCCTAAAGCAAAAGAAGTTTGGTCTAATTTTTTAACTGATGTAAATTCTCATGATAATAGTAAATTTGCATATCTTGCTCATACATTTACAAGTGGTGAGGTTCCACCAGATAAAATGGAAAAAGTTTGTACAAGTCTTCTTACAGAAAATATTCAAACTATTGGTGAGTTTGGCCTTTTATATAATGCAAATAATATAGTAGATGAAATATGTAGTGATGATGCAGGAAGCTGGGAAGTAACAAAAGATGAATTTATAGAAAGAGATATGCCTAAAAGTTGGCAATTTCCAAGTAAAGAAAATAAAACTATTTTTTATGAATATCCCAAAATATCAAAAATACTTTTACCTCAAAGATTAATTAACGAATTTGAATATAGTAAAAATAATTTATGTTCTGAAATTGTCTTAACAAATTATCCTAAACCTATAGGAGTATTTTATACTGATAAATGTAAAGATACTGATAAAGTAACATCTTATGCAAGTAAATATAACTTACCATTAATTCATATTACAAAAGAAAAAATAAGATTTTTTTAAAAATTAATCTTATTTTTATTTTTCTTAGTATTTACCTTGTTCGTATTTTCCTAAAGTAGGTAGATTTAAGAAAATTCTACCTCGTATTTACGTACCTTACTATTAAATTATACATTATTTTTTATAATTTTTAAAGTCAAAATAACGATTTTACGTTATGTAATTTTCTTAAATCTACCTAATATAAGAAAACTCAATGGCGTACTTATGCGGAAAAAGAGGCGCTTATGAAAAGAAAAAAAATAATGTTGTTCGTATTTTTGTTAGTAGCATTTTTAATTACCATAATTATCTATAATGATAAGAAAAATACACTTAATAATGATAAATTAATTATCAAAAAATCTTATGCTATTATGATAAAAGGTGATGGAGAAGCTGATTATACAAATGCAAATTCTATTCCAAGTGATTTAACAAATTATCATATAGATACAGATAAAACATTTTGTGAAAATGGTGGAACAGTTGATATAGTAGGAAATAAATTATCATATCAAACATTAGGCTCTGATAGATGTACAGTTTATATGTATTATGAAGTAATTTCTGACATAAAAATGAATATAGAAACTCCTTCATATTTATTATCAGGTTATACAAAAAGTGTTACAAATTGTAAAGGAACAAATAGTACTATTTGGAATAATAAATTAAATGGTATAGAAGTATCAAATTGGAATGATTTTGTAAAATGTGATATAGAATTTACCCAAAAAACACCATCAAGTAGTGAGCTTCTTACAACTATAGTAAATAATAATGGAACAAGTACAACACATGGAATAAGATATCAAGGAACAGACCCAAATAACTATGTTTGGTATAATGATGAGCTATGGAGAATAATTGGAAACATACCAGTATGTTTAACAAGTGGATGTTCATCAACTGAAAATAGAGTAAAACTAATAAGAAATGATATTTTAGGTGCCTATAAATTTAGTGATTCTAGTACAACATGGAGTGATAGTAATATTCAAAAATTATTAAATGGTTGTTATTTAGGTAAAAAAAGTAGTTGTGATAATTATTGTTATATAAAAGGTACAAGCATTGTGGGTAATTGTGATTATTCTCTTATTGGTATAGATGCTTCAGATTTTTACGGAAACATGATAGAAGATGTTTTTTACTATGCTGGAATAGAAAGTAATCCAAATGCTATGGTTGGTGATGATTCAGCACATACTGCTGACGAACATTATAATTATGAAAAATCTAGTATAGATACTGTAGCGAGAAAAGTTGGCATAATGTATGTAAGTGATTTTGGCTATGCGTTTAAAGGATTTAGTAGTGGACTAGGTCGTATTAATAATCCGCAAGGATACTGTAATCAAAATTGGCTATATAAAACGGGTATGGAGTGGACTATGACTATTTCTTCCTCTTGGCCATTTTTTATAAGTTATGGCTGGATATATGGAAATAAATCTTTCGATGGTTATTTTGTAAGACCAACAATTTTTCTAAAGTCGCAAGTTTACGTTACAAGTGGTGATGGTTCTCAAACTAATCCTTACATTTTAAATCTTTAATTAAATTAATAGAAAGAAGGAAATTAAATGAAATATAATAAAAAAATAATAGTATGTAGTATATTTATAATAATAAGTGTTACTTTACTTATAGTTATAAGTAGTAAAAGCATTAAAACATTTAATTACAATGGAAGTATTATTGCATTAACTGTTGATGGAAATAGTGCAACATCTTTTCCAGCAAGTGGTAAATATAATGTAACTGTTAATTGTGAAAATGGAAAAGGAGTATGGAACCCTAAAACATGGAAACTAGAAATAACAAAAATAAAAGGAACAGTAACATGTGATATTTCATTTAATTCAAATGCTAGTAATTTAAGTGATGTAGTTGATAGTAAAGGTGCAAGTACAACACATGGAATAAGATATCAAGGGAAAAATCCAGATAATTATGTATGGTTTAATGATGAACTATGGAGAATAATCGGAAACGTACCAGTATGTTTAACAAGTGGATGTGCATCAACTGAAAATAGAGTAAAACTAATAAGAAATGATATTATTGGTAGTTTCCTATATGATAAAAATATGTTTAGTACTACAAATCAATTTACTTGGTTAAATACTAATATTCAAAATTTATTAAATAAATGTTATTTAGGAAAAACATCATCATGTGATGATTATTGTTATGCAGGAACTGACGCAATAGGTATGTGTAATTACTCTTTAATTGGTATTGATGAAGATAGTAATTATGGCAAAATGGTTGAAAATGTTTATTATTATATTGGCTTTGGTGATAAAGCATTTCATACAGCTGATGACCAATATGATTTGGAAATAAGTAGATATTCATCTTCATTATCTAAAATAGGCTTAATGTACGCAAGCGACTTTGGATATGCAGTTGAAGGATATTCAGGCATAATTGGTTATGGGGGTACCATTGAACAGTACACACAAAAAAATTGGCTTTTCATGTGTGAAAATGAGTGGTTAATTGGTGCTTATAGTGATACCATCCAATTATGGATTTCTAATGGATGCTTATCTAGTAATGTTGCAAATGTGAGTTATGCAACTAGACCAGTCCTTTATCTAAAACCAAATGTATATGTAGTAAGTGGAACAGGTACGCAAGTAGATCCTTATAGAATAGGGATGTAAATATATAAATACAATTAAAAAGGCCACAAATAGTGACCTTTTTAAATAAAATACTTTCCTAATTTGATAGTCTTTTTTGACTAACGAGTGTTATTATACTAAATAAATTTATAAAATGCAACAATTTTATTGTATTTTATAAAAAAAAATATTATAATTGTTATAGCGATGACGGGGTTGGAAACCAAGAGCTAAAATAATAAAAGTGATTCCTTTAGGAATAATTAGGGTGGAACCGCGGATAAATATTCGTCCCTAAATTATTTTTTAAAGGAATTTTTTTGTAGGAGGTATTATGGAAAAATTAACAATGGAAAAACTTACTAATTATTGTAAGAATTATGGATTTATATTTCAAGGTAGCGAGATATATGGAGGCCTTGCTAATTCTTGGGATTTTGGGCCACTTGGTGCAGAACTTAAAAGAAACATAAAAAATGCATGGCTTAAAAAATTTGTTGAGGAAGATGAAAATAATGTGTCACTTGATAGTAGTATTTTAATGAACCCTAAAGTATGGGAAGCAAGTGGGCATTTAAAAACATTTGCTGACCCTTTAGTAGACTGTAAACATTGTAAAACAAGATATAGAGCAGATAAATTAATTGAAGACTTTACTCATGGTAAAGAAACTGGTGATGGATGGAGTAATGAAAAGTTAGTAGAATTTATTAAAACTAATAATATTTCATGTCCTAAATGTGGAAAAAGTGATTTTACTGATATAAGACAATTTAATTTAATGTTTAAAACTTTTCAAGGTGTAACTGAAGAAGCAAAAAGTACAATTTATTTAAGACCAGAAACAGCCCAAGGAATATTTGTAAACTTTTTAAATGTTCAAAGAAGTATGCGTCTTAAAGTACCTTTTGGAATAGGACAAGTTGGTAAAAGTTTTAGAAATGAAATTACTCCAGGAAATTTTATATTTAGGGTAAGAGAATTTGAACAAATGGAACTTGAATTTTTCTGTAAACCTGGAACAGAACTTGAATGGTTTAAATTTTATAAAGAAAAATGTGTAAACTTCTTAAAGGACATTGGTATAAATTCGAATAATATTCGTTTAAGAGATCACTCTAAGGAAGAACTATGTTTTTATTCAAACGCAACAACAGATATTGAATATAACTTTCCATTTGGCTATGGAGAACTATGGGGAATTGCTTCAAGGACTGATTATGATTTAAAACAACATGAAAAATATTCATGTGAAAATTTAAAATATTTAGATCCTGATACTAATGAAAAATATATTCCTTATGTTATAGAGCCTTCACTTGGAGTAGAAAGATTATTTTTAACTATTTTATGTGATGCTTATAATGAAGAAACTCTTTCTGATGGTACTACTCGTGAAGTACTTAAAATTCATCCATATTTAGCACCATATAAAGTTAGTGTACTTCCTCTTGTAAAGAAATTTCATAGTGAAAAGGCAAGGGAAATATATAGAAATTTAACAAAATCATTTAACTGTTCTTATGATGAAACTGGAAATATTGGTAAACGCTACAGAAGAGCTGATGCAATTGGAACACCTTTTGCTATAACAATTGATGATGAAACAATAAATAATAATACAGTTACTTTAAGATATCGTGATACAATGGAGCAAATTACTTTAAATGTTAAGGAAATTGAAAGCTTCATAAATGAAAAAATAAAATTATAGAAAGGATAGTATTTATGAATAATAAAATGACTGAAAAAATAACCCCAAGAGATGTAGATTATGCACAGTGGTATACTGATGTAGTAAAAGTTGCTAAACTTTGTGATTATACAGATGTAAAAGGATGCATGATTTATTTACCTAATGGACAAGCTATTTGGGAAAATATTCAAAATAATATGGATAAAATGTTTAAAGAAACAGGTGTTCAAAATGTATATCTTCCTATGCTTATTCCAGAAAGTTTACTTCAAAAAGAAAAAGATCATATAAAAGGTTTTGCTCCTGAAGTTGCATGGGTAACAATGGGTGGAAATGAAAAACTTGATGAGAAAATGTGTATAAGACCTACAAGTGAAACACTTTTTTGTAATTACTGGCAAAAAGAAGTTAAATCTTATAGAGATTTACCAAAACTTTATAACCAGTGGTGTTCAGTTTTTAGATGGGAAAAAACAACTAGACCATACCTTCGTAGTCGTGAATTTTTGTGGCAAGAGGGTCATACAATTCACTCTACTAGTAAAGAAGCTATGGAAAGAACTTTACAAATGCTTGATGTTTATATAGCATTTTGTAAAGATTATCTAGCAATTCCAATGGTTACTGGAAACAAAACTCCATCTGAAAAATTTGCGGGTGCAGAAAATACATATACAATGGAAGCAATGATGCATGATGGTAAAGCCTTACAATCTGGAACAACACATTATTTTGGCCAAGGTTTTGCAAATGCTTTTAATATTAAATTTTTAAATAAAGAAAACAAACTTGAAACAGTTTATGAAACTTCATGGGGCACGTCTACTAGACTTATTGGTGCTTTAATTATGGTTCATGGTGATGATAATGGTTTAGTTCTTCCTCCAAAAATTGCTCCAACTCAGGTTGTTATTGTTCCTATTGCTTCTCATAAAGAAGGTGTTATGGAAGTTTCTAATGAAATTTATGAAGATTTAAAGAGCAAAAATATTAGAGTTAAACTTGATGATTCTGATAGAACTCCAGGGTATAAATTTAATGAAAGTGAAGTTGAAGGAATACCACTTCGTATTGAAGTCGGTCCAAGAGATTTAGAAAACAGACAGGTTACTTTAGCAGTAAGATTTACTCATGAAAAAGAAACTGTAAATTTAGATAATATATGTGATGAAGTAACATCTAAACTTGAGGATATTCAAAAAGGTATGCTTGAAAAAGCCACACAGTTTGTAAATAGTCATATTTATGAAGCAAAAACAATGGATGAAATGATTGAAATTGCAAATACTAAACCAGGTTTTATAAAAGCTGATTGGTGTGGAAGTGAAGAATGTGAAGATAAAATCAAAGAACTTACTGGTGGTGCAGGAAGTAGATGTATTCCATTTGATGATAAACTTATTACAGGAAAATGTATATGTTGCTCTAAAGAAGCAAAACATAATGTAATTTGGGGTAAATCATATTAATAATACAAAAGTAAATCTTTTATGGTTTACTTTTTTTAATTAAAAAGTGTCTAGTTTAAGTTAAGTAATCTTTTATCATTATTGTATTTTTGATATAATTAATTTACGGAAGGTGATAAAATGGACTATTTAGAAAAACTTAATGAAATGCAAAGAAAGGCAGCTACATTTAAGGATGGCCCATGTTTAGTCATCGCTGGAGCAGGTTCAGGAAAAACAAAAGTACTTACGACAAGAATTGCTAGTTTAATTGATAGTGGAATAGATCCATATAATATTTTAGCAATAACATTTACTAATAAAGCTGCAGGAGAAATGCGTGAAAGAGTTAATAAATTAATAAATGCAAGTGGAGCTTTTATAGGTACATTTCATTCATTTGGTCTTAAAATTATAAGAGAAAATACTTCTTTTTTTGGCTTAACAAGCACATTTACTTTAATAGATACTGAAGATCAAACAAGTATTATAAAAAAAATAATGAAAGATATAAATATCACAGATAAAATGGTAAGTCCAGCATTTATAAAAAGTAAGATTTCCTTTATAAAAAATAATATGCTTTCTGATAGTGAAATAGCTAATTTTTTAATTGCCGAAAATGAAAAAATTGCCGTTAAAGTATATTATGAATATGAGAAAATTTTAAAAAGAAATAACACTCTTGATTTTGATGATTTACTAAAAAAACCTGTAGAAATTTTTAATAGTAATAAAGATGTACTTTCAAAGTATCAAGAAAGATTTAAATATATTTTAATTGATGAATATCAAGATACTAATGAAGTGCAGTATAAACTTGTAAAACTTTTATCTAAAAAATATTTAAATCTTTTTGTAGTTGGAGATCCATCACAGTCAATTTATGCTTTCAGGGGAGCAAATTTTCAAAATATTTTAAATTTTGAAAAAGATTTTAATGGATGCACGGTAATAAAACTTCCCCAAAATTATCGTAGTACGCAAACCATACTTGATGCCGCAAATGAAGTAATATCTCATAATAAACAAAGAAAAGATTTAGATTTATTTTCAGATTTAGGAAAAGGTGTAAATATTAAATATATTAGAGCATATAACGATGAAATGGAAAATAAAAGAGTAGTCGAAGAAATAAAAAATTTAGTAAATGAAGGTTATAATAGAAAGGATATTGCTGTATTTTATAGAACAAATGCTCAGTCACGTTTAATCGAAGAAGCACTTGTTAAAGCAAATATACCATATAAAGTATATGGCTCATTTTACTTTTATAAAAGAAAAGAAATTAAAGATTTACTAGCATATTTAAAACTTATAGCTAATCCAAGTGATGATGTTTCTTTAGAAAGGATTATAAATGAACCAAAAAGAAAAATTGGTGATAAAACAATTGATGCTTTAAAAGAAAAAGCAAGAGTTAATAATATTTCAATATTCGATGCAATAGATAGTGGAAAAGAACTTGAATTTAAAAATTTAATATTAAATTTAATAGAAATTAGTAAAGATACTTCAATAACTGGTTTAATAGATAAAACATTAGAACTTTCTAAAATGAAAGAAACTTATGAAAATGATAAATCACTTGAAAGTGATATTAGACTTGAAAACTTAATGGAATTTCGAAGTGTTTCTGAAACTTATGAAAAAGAAACGGGAAATGTAAATTTATCTGACTTTTTAATGGATGTATCACTTGTAGCTGATGCTGCAGAGTACTCAGAAGATAGTGATGCAGTTACTCTTATGACAGTACACTGTGCAAAAGGTCTTGAATTTAAAGTTGTTTTTATTATAGGCCTTGAGGAAAATATTATGCCAATATCAAAAGCACTTTATGATGAAGGCGACCTTGAGGAAGAAAGAAGACTTATGTATGTTGCAATAACAAGAGCAAAAGAAAAACTTTATCTTTTAAATGCCACAAGAAGAATGCTTTATGGCTCTATTCAAATGAATCTTCCAAGTAGATTTATAAGTGAAATAAGTGATAATTTACTTGATAAAGAAGAAGAAAGAAAAGAAATGCATAGTATTAAATCTAAACTATTATATGATGAGGAAAATAGTAAAAATACTGCAGAGTTTAAAAAAGGTGATATAGTTACACATTTAACTTTTGGAAAAGGTGTTATAATAGATATAGATGATAAATTTATTACAATTGCATTTCATCATAGATTTGGTACTAAAAAGTTTTTAAAAAATTATAAAGGAATTAGGAAGGTGATGTAATATGGAAAAAACTTTAGTTATACTTGCTGCGGGGATGGGTTCAAGATTTGGAGGTCTTAAACAACTTGAACCAGTAGGTCCTTCGAAAGAATTTTTAATTGATTATTCTGTTTATGATGCTAAAAGAGCAGGCTTTACGAAAGTTGTATTTGTAATTAAAAGAGAAAATCAAAAGGCTTTCGAAGAAACAATATCTCAAAGAATAAATGGTGTGGATATTGAGTATGCATATCAAGAAATGGAAAATATTCCTATAGATATGAAAATTGATAGAGTAAAACCACTTGGTACTGCTCATGCACTTTACTGTGCAAAAGATAAAATTAAAGGACCTTTTGCACTTATTTCATCAGATGATTTTTATGGAAAAGAAAGTTTTGAAATATTAAGTAATTATTTAGATAATAAAAAAGGAATATGCGTTGTAGGTTATCCTATTGGTGCAACACTTTCTTTTGAAGGTGAAGTAAAAAGAGGCGTAGTAATAGAAAAAAATAATAAAATTGAAACTATAGTAGAAAGTAAAGTAAAAAAGGTTGGTGATAAAGTTACATGCTCACCACTTAATGGAAGTGCTTCTTTCAATGTACCTGTTAATAATCCATGTTCAATGCTTATGTATGGTTTTAGTATAGATATTTTTGAAAAAATGGAAAACATGCTTGTAGATTTTTTATCTCATGGTAATTTAGAAACGGGAGAATTTTTACTTCCTGATGTAGTAGATGAATATGTAAAAATGGGAATGGTCGATGTAGTATCAACTCCCTCAACATGGATAGGAATGACTTATAAAGAAGACCTTGAAATAGTTAAAAATAAAATTAATAATTATATATCTTTAGGTATATATCCACAAAACTTATGGGCTGATTATGAAAGAAAAAATAGATGAACTTGTTAATAAATTAAATAAAGCAGGTTATGAATATTATACTTTAGATAATCCAAGTATAACTGATAGTGAGTATGATAGCCTTTTAAGGCAACTTGAATCTTTAGAGGAAAAATACCCTGAATATAAAAGAAGTGATTCACCAACTCAAAGAGTAGGTGGAACTATTATTTCAAAATTTGAAAAAGTTTATCATGAAAAACCAATGCTTTCACTTCCTGATGTATTTAATATCGAAGAAATTGAAAGCTTTTATAACAAAATTAAAAATGCAGGTATTTCGCCTCATTTTGTATGTGAACAAAAAATTGATGGACTTTCAGTTTCTTTAGTATATAAAAATGGAATTTTAGTTTCGGCGGCAACAAGAGGTGATGGAACAGTAGGGGAAAATATAACTCATAATGTTAAAACAATTAAAAATGTTCCTTTATCACTTCCTAAAAATATAAATATTGAAGTACGTGGCGAAATATTTATGCATAAAGATACTTTAAAAAAATTAAATGAAGAAAGAAAAAAAAATGGCGAATCGCCATTACAAAATTGTCGTAATGCTGCCGCTGGGTCAATAAGACAGTTAGACTCCTCTATCTCAGCAAAAAGAAATTTAGATGTGTTTATTTATCATTTACCTAATCCCGAAGATTATAATTTAAAAACTCATTATGAAGCATTAGAGTTTATGAAAAATTTAGGTTTTAAAGTAAATACTAAATGGAATAAATTAGTTTCCTCAATTGAAGAAATTGAAAGTTATATAACCACTCTTTCTAAAGAAAGGGAAAGGCTTTCTTATGATATAGATGGAGTAGTTATAAAAGTAGATGAACTTGATGCTCAAAAAAAACTTGGCTATACTGTAAAATATCCTAGATGGGCTATTGCATATAAATTTCCAAATGATGAAGTATATACAAAACTCGAAGATATTATTTTTACAGTAGGAAGAACAGGACAAATTACCCCAAATGCTGTACTTTCTCCCGTAATTGTTATGGGTTCAACTATATCAAGAGCAACACTACATAATGAAGATAATGTTATATCTTTAGGACTTAAAGTCGGTGATATTGTGGCAATTCATAAAGCTGGTGATGTTATTCCCGAAGTAATAAGAGCATTACCAGAAAGAAGAAATGGAACAGAAAAAGATTTTCAAATGATTAAAACTTGTCCAATATGTAAAAGTTTATTAGTTAAAAAAAATGTAGATTATTTTTGTGTAAATGATAAGTGCCCTAAAAGAAATATCGAACTTCTTATTCATTTTGCCTCAAAAAATGCAATGAATATAGATGGTTTAGGAGATAAAATAATCGAAGATTTTTATAATATGGGATATGTTACAAATATAGATGATTTATATCATTTAGATAAATATAAAGAAGATTTAAAATTACTCGAAGGATATGGCGAAAAAAGTGTTGAGAAATTATTATTATCAATAGAAAATTCCAAAAATAATAGTTTAGAAAGATTAATTTTTGGTTTAGGTATTTCAAATGTAGGAAGTAAAACCGCTAAAATACTTGCTAAAAGATTTGAAAATATTGATAATATAATTAATGCAGATTTAGATACTTTAACTAATATAAAAGATATAGGAAGTATTATAGCTTCGTCTATTGTAAATTATTTTAAAGAAAATATAAGTCTTATAAATAAACTAAAAGATTTAAATATAAATATGACTTATTTAGGAGAAAAAGAAGTATTTAATGAAAATATTTCTAATAAAAAATTTGTTATCACAGGTACTATTGAAGGTATTCCAAGAGATGAAATAAAATTATTTATTGAAAATAATGGTGGTTCTGTTATAGGTTCTGTATCAAAAAATACTGATGCACTTATAGTAGGAACAGATCCAGGTAGTAAATATGATAAAGCAAAACAGTTAAATATTAAAATAATTAATGAACAAGAAATAAAAGATTTAATGGGAAGATAACTCATTAATCTTTTTTATTTTACATAAACTTTACATAAAAAATAAAAAATTTATAAATAAAAAAAGTACATAAATTTCCTATTTTTCCCAGTGTTTACCTTGTTCGTATTTTCCTTTAGTAGATACTTTTAAGAAAATACGAAAGCGTAAAATCGTTAAAAATGCTTTAAAAATTATAAAAAAAGGTGTATTATTTTAGTGTAAAGTACGTAAAATCAAGGTAGAGTTTTCTTAAAAGTATCTAATTTAAGAAAATTATATGGCGTACTTATGCGGAAAATTTAAAATTTAATTTTCTAAAAAAATTTTAAATGTTCGTATTTTTTGAAAGGGTGAATTGTTATGGAAAATAAAAAGAAAGTTAAAGTAATAAGTTTTGTATCAGCAATGATGCTATTTGTAATTGTGGTAGCGGCAGCATTTGCTTATTTTAGTAATATGAGTGCAGGTCTTGCAAATAATGTAGCAGTTAATGTAACCGCTTTAGAGGGTGGTGACTCAGTATTTTCATCCAATGCAACCCAGTTAAGTATAAACGTGCCTTCAAGTAGTATGGACTCATCATTTGCAAATAATGAAACAGCTATTGCAGAAAATACTGCAACTTTATCAGTTAATTTAATATCAGGTGACGATAATCAGTTAGTTAAATGTACTTATGATATAGTATATGAATATGATTATAATTCAAATGTATATGGCGATGGCACAACATATGTAACAAAAGATGGAGATACGGGTGCAAACGTAACAAAAGAGATAACAATGCAAGTATCGGGACCAAGTATTGGCACAAATAACTATAATGAAGAAAAAAACTTTAATTATGATAGTTCATGGACAGCAAAAGATACAACAAATTTAGTGGGAGCAAAAAAAGTACTTGTAAGTAATGCAGGTATATCAAATATGAGTTCAACAGAGCAAACAACACAAAATTGGACATTTACTGGTAAATACTATAACCTAAATATATTTCAAACACAGCTTTCTAATCAAGCCTTTACAGGCAAAATATATGTATCAAATAAAAATTGTGCAATAGGAACAAACAATATTGGTACCGCTGGAAATACAATACTAGCAAAAAATGGTGGTATTGATGTAATAAAATCAAAAGGTACTCCAGTATTTACAAATAGTGCAACAACAAATGAAGGAATGTATATGACAATGGATGACCAAGGCTTATCTTACTATTTTAGAGGAGCAGTAGATAATAACTGGGTACAATATGGTGAATATGCAAATGATATATATGATTGTAATTATGGCACTATATCAACAATTGATACTGGAAATTCATGCACTAAAATAGCATCAAATGGAGATAAAATTTACTGGCGAATAGTAAGAATTAATGGTGATGGGTCAATAAGACTCCTGTATACAGGAACAACAGCACCAACAGAAAGTCAAAAGAGCGTTATGACTGGAACAGGTACACAAATAAATGCAATTAAATTTAATAATGAAATGAATAAAGCTGAATATGTCGGATATAAATATGAGATAGGAAAACAACATGGTCTAGCAAATGATAGTATAATAAAGACAACACTTGAAAATTGGTATAAAATAACAACGCTATATGCGGATGCAGCAACATCAAAATTAGTAGTAGATACTCCATTTTGTTATGATAGGACAGCATCAATAAGTGAAACAGGTATATATGGTGAAATAAGTAGTTGGATATCAAACAGAGCAACATATTATGGCAGTAATGGAAGAACATATGGAAATAATAATAGTTGGACTCCAAGTTTAAAATGCGAAAATGAATTAGATAAATATAGTGTAGCAAACGGAACACTTTCTTATCCAGTAGGTTTAATAACTGCTGATGAGATAAATATGGCAGGAGGATATAAAACTAGCAACAGTTCATATTACTTATATACAGGGCAAAGTTATTGGTCTGGGTCGCCTTACAATTTCTATGCTAATTATAGTAATGTTTTCATTGTAAATTATTCGGGTTATCTGTCTAGTAATCGTGTGTTTCCTAGTGTCAATGATGGCGTCCGTAGTGTAATTTCTCTATCCTCTGAGGCAAAATTATCTGGCGATGGCACATGGAATAATCCGTATACAGTGGATTTAAGTTAAGCAAGTATATCTTGCTCTTTTTTTTATTTTACATAAAAAATAAAAAAAGTTTAAATTTAAAAAAATTACATGAATTTTCTATTTTCCCCAGTGTTTACATTTTTCGTGTAGATACATTTAAAAAAAATGAAAACGTAAAATCGTTAAAAAGACTTTAAAAATTATAAAAAATAGTGTATTATTTTAGTGTAAAGTATGTAAAATCAAGGTAGAGTTTTTTTAAAAGTATCTAATTTAAGAAAATAGACGTGCATATTTATGGGCAAAAATTAGGATTTAAATTTATAAAAAATTTTAATTATTCGTATTTTGTGAAAGGGTGAAGATTTATGGAAAATAAAAAGAAAGTTAAAGTAATAAGTTTTGTATCAGCAATGATGCTTTTTGTTATTGTTATAGCGGCAGCATTTGCATATTTTAGTGATATGAGTGCTGGTCTTACCAATAATGTTGCAGTAAATGTGACAGCATTATCTGGAGGAAATGTTGTTTTTACATCAAATGCAACCCAACTAAATATACAAGTTAGTGGTGCAGCAATGGAACGTTCTAATAATAGTACTGTAAATGCTATTGCAGAAAATACAGCTACACTTTCAGTAAACTTAATATCAGGTGATGATAATCAATTAGTTTCATGTACTTATGATATAGTATATGAGTATGATTATAATTCGTATATATATGGTGATGATGTTACTTATGTATCTAAGAATGAGGAAACTAATACAACTGTTACTAAAGAAATAACCATGCAAGTATCAGGACCAAGTACAGGAACAAATAACTATAATGAAGAAAAAAACTTTAATTATGATAGTTCATGGACAGCAAAAGATACTACCAATTCAGTTGGAGCAAAAAGAGTCCTTGTAAGTAATGCAATAATCAATAATAATAGTGCTACAAAAGAAACTGAACAAAAATGGACAATTACAGGAAAATATTATAATTTAGATGTATTTCAAGGTCAACTTTCTGAAAAAGGATTTACTGGTAAAATATATGTATCAAATAAAAATTGTGATATAATTGCCTTGGATATCCCAGGCACTATAGGAAAAAAATTGCTATCAAATAATAATTTAAATGCAGAAAAGCCTAATTTTGATAATATCGCAACATTAAATGAAGGACTTTATTTATCTGAAGATAATTTTGGAACATCATATTATTTTCGAGGTGCCGTAGATAATAACTGGGTAAAATTTGGTAAAGATAATTCAAATAATGATATGTATTGGCGAATAATTAGAATAAATGGCGATGGTAGTGTAAGACTGATATATACAGGAACAACCGCACCAATCGAAAATCAAAAAGTTATTATGACAGGAGATGGTACGCAAGCAACAACTACAGTATATAATAATTCTTGCGAAACAACGGCTTGTGTTGGATATCAATACATATCGGATCAACAATATGGTTATGGAAAATGTGACTCACAAAATGAAAACTGTACTATAGATGGAAATACTGTTAATAATAGTAAAATTAAACAGGCTTTGGATAGTTGGTATTCATCAACTTCATTAGTAAGTACAGATTCATCAATAGTGGTAGATGCAATTTATTGTAATGATAGGGATGCTGGTTTATGGGAAAAATACAACTATGCAGAATTTGGTTACTATTATCCAGCTAATAGATTGAATTTGGGTTATTTGAGTAAAGGTACTGCACCTAGTTTAATATGTTCTGAAAAAAGTGATATGTTTACGGTAAATAAAATAATTTTAAATGATGAAAGTGAGTTTGGAAATGGTGCATTAACATATCCTGTTGGTTTAATAACAGCCGATGAATTGTTAATGGCAGGTGGAAATCCCAAAAGTGATAATACAAATTATTATTTATATACAAATCAAGACTATTGGTCTATGTCACCTTATGGTTTTTACGAAGATTATGGGTACACTTTTTATACAACTTCATCGGGAAAAATTTCTGATTCGACCCCGGATAGAACGGCTTTAGGCGTTCGACCAGTTATCTCAATATCAAAAGATGCTAATCTTTCTGGCAATGGTACATGGAATAATCCATATGTAGTGGGAAGTTAAGTTCACTTAATAGTGAATTTTCTTTTGGATATATTTACTAATTTCATGTAAATTGATTTATGTCATAATATGTAGTATAATAGATGTGCATTTGAGGTGAGAAATGAAAAAATTATGGAAAAGTAATAGGGTGGTTTTTGTTTTAGTAATAATACTTATAGTATGTTTTATTGCTATATGCTCTGTTGCTCTAACATTCTTTTATTCAAAGGATACTAATGAATATGGGAATAGGTTAAATGGTATTGAGAAACATCCAATATCTAGTGAACTTAAATCAAATTATAAAGAAACACTTTTAGCAAATGAAAGTGTAAAGAGTGTAGAATTTAATACAAAAGGTAGAATTATTTATGTAAATATTAAATTTGATGAAAATATTAGTTTAGATAATGCTAAAAAATTAGTAGAAGATAATTTAAGTTTATTTTCCGAAGATATTTTATCTTATTATGATTTACAATTTATTTTATCTAGTGATAATTTTACGATAATGGCATCTAAAAATGTTGCCTCTGAAAAAATATCATGGAATAATAATACACCTATAAAAGAGGAAGAAAATGAAGAAGAAAAATAAAATAGTGCTTTTATGCACTTTTCTTTGTCTTTTCATAGCGGGAGTAGTATTTGGAATAATAATGTATCTAAAAACAAATAAACTTACTGTTGCTGAAAAAAAATGGATAGATGAAAATAGTCAAACATCTACACTAATTAATGTAAACGTTTTAAATAATAGTGCCGTTTTTGGTGACTCTGGTAGTGGAGTATTTTATGATTTTTTATCATCTTTTGAAAATGAATATAATTTAAATATTAATAAAGTTACCTTTAATAATGGAGCAAATGTAATTGGTACAAGTTTAAATGTAAAAAATGAAATTAATGAAAGTGATAATGTTATATATACTGATCACTATGTATTAATATCAAATAGTTATGAAATTATATCAAGTCCTTTTGATATAAAGGGTACTATATCAATTTTATCTAGTGATAGCAAAAATGTTACAAAATATTTAACTAATTATAATTTAAGTTATTCTACTTATGATAATATTGATGATTTAATGTCTTCTTTTGAGGAAAATAAATATGCTATAGTGCCACTTCATTTATATTTAAATAATATTTTAAGTAGTAATAAAGAAATTATTTATCATTTTAGTGATATAGATATTTATTATGTACTTACTACTGAAAATAACGAAATAGGTTCTATATTAAGAAAATATTTAGATACATGGAAAGAAAATTTTGATGAAAGTTATAATACCAATTTATTTAATATTGTATCTAAAAGTTTAAATTTAACTGATATGCAAATTGATGAAATGCGTTCTGTTAGTTATAAATATGGCTATGTAAATAATTCTCCATATGAAGTTATTTCTGGTGGTAATTATGGTGGTATTGTAGCAGTTTATCTGAAAAATTTTATGTCTTTTTCTGGGACTGATTTTACATTTAAAAAATATAGTAATTTTGCAAAATTTAATAAAGCAATAACTAATAAAGAAATAGATGCTTATTTTGGATATTATAATTTAGATGAATATTATAAAACACAAAGTGGAGTAGATGTAAATTATGTTATAGTTGCTAATATTAAAAATGATATTGTTATAAATAGTATTAATGCTCTTGAAAACAAAGAAGTATATGTACAAAATAATTCACTTTTATATTCATATTTAAAAAGTTTAAATGTTAATGTTAAAACCTATAAAACCAGTAAAGAAATGACTAAACTTAATAATAAAGATGTCATTATTTTAGTGGATAGTAACATATATGAATATTATAAAACTCATGGTCTTGAAAATTATACAATAAGAACAAGTGGCAAGTTAAATGAAGTATATAACTTTAGATTAAAGGAAAATAATACTCTATATAAATTATTAAATAAATATATAACAATAGTGGATAGTCATAAAATATTAAATGAAGGTATTAATAATCATAGTGAAACTGTTAAATATGGTAGGGTTTTATCACTACTTGCAAAATATTTTATTTACTTTTTAATAGCATTTTTAGTAATAGCATATGTTGTTATTAGAAAAACTAAAAAAATAACTATTGCTAAAAAAATTAAAAAAGATGATAAAATGCGTTTTATAGATCAATTAACTCTTCTTAAAAATCGTAATTATTTATCAGAAAATCTTAATATTTGGAATAATAATACGATTTATCCACAGACAATACTTGTAATTGATTTAAATCATATCCAACAAATTAATGATACAAAAGGTTATGAAGAAGGGGATAAACAAATAAAAGCTGCTGCCAATGTACTTATAAGAACTCAACTTGATAACTCGGATATAATAAGAACTGATGGTAATGAATTTGTTGTATATTTAGTGGGTTATAATCAAAAACAAATAACTAATTATATTCATAAATTAAATAAAGAATTTAAAAAATTACCATATGAATATGGTGCTGAATTTGGTTATTCAATGAAAATAGATGAAATTAAAACTATTGAAGATGCCTTAAATGAGGCTACAAAAGTATTAAAAAAACAAAAGGAAGTAAATGAAAACAAAGATTAAAAGATTTTTTAAAAGATTTTATAAAGTAATAAGAAGAAGTGATATGAAACTTCTTCCTGGACAACTTGCGTTTTTTATGGTACTTGCAATAGTTCCAACACTTACACTTTTAACATATCTTGCATCAATACTTAATTTATCCGTAGATTTTATTTATAACTTTTTACAAAAGGCTTTTTCTAAAGATGTAGCATCATTACTTCTATCTACAGGAACAAGCTCTATTGCAGGTTTAAGACTTACAATTGTAATAGTAACATGTTACTATTTAGCAAGTAATGGTATGGACTCTGTAATTTTATGTTCTAATGCTGTTTATAATATAGAAAATAAAGGCTGGTTTAAACGTAGATTTAAGGCAATTGTTTTATCCATTATACTTGTTTTACTTCTTGCATTTTTACTACTTGTACCTGTATTTGGTGGAGCAATAGTATCACTTATAATGAAAGTAAACTTAAATGAAAATATAACAAATTTAATTATTAAAGTATTTGACTATTTAAGAAGCCCGATGATGATAGTAATAATGTTTTTCTTAATAAAAATAATTTATACACTTGCTCCAGATAAAAAAATTAAATCTCATAATACTAATTATGGAGCACTATTTACAACAATACTATGGACTATAGTTACAGAAATATATTCAGTATACATTTTAAATTACGCATCATACACATCATTTTATGGAGGGCTTGCTAATATTTGTATTTTAATGATTTGGTTTTATTTCCTTGCTTATGTATTTGTTATTGGAATGGCCTTAAATTATCAAAGAGAAAATGAAAAATTGGCAAATAATGTTATTATAAAAACTGAAAATTAGTATATATTATTAATATGTACACAGGTATTACTTAGTACATTTTAATAGTTTTAATATCAATCTAACATACTAAAGTTAACGATATTGAAAAGTAATATTCTAAAAAAGAAGGATGATTTTTTTCCTTCTTTTTTATAGTGTACTTGTTCTTTTTTTACTTAATAAAACATCATATAATTCTTTTTGCATTTGAGATGATACCATTTTTGCATAAATTAAATTTTGTGGAATATTCATTTTTCTTCGGCCAATATTATTATAACTTTTTATATCATTGTTATCTTTCTTAATAAAAGCCCCTAAAACGCAATATGAATTATTTTGTATTTGTTTAAATATTATTCTTATTTGAAATCCCTTTATTTCATATACATCCTCAAGTTTACCATTATTTTGTAGTTTTTTAATAGCTCCTTTAGGTAAAGTGCCTTTTTTAAATTCCTCTAAAAGGCTATAAATATTTTCATAATACTCTTCGGGAATATCTTTTAAATCAGCAAGAATTTTTGATTTTAATGGATTAGCCTTCGAGGAAGCAAAGTATAGTTCATTTTGATATACATCAACTTTTAAAGGTAATTCTTCAGTTTCAGGAACTTCTTTGTATTCAAGCATTTCTTCAATTTTATCATAATAAGCGCGTAGTTTTACATATTTATTAAATAAACTAAAGTATTCATCAGTAATTGATTTTCTTGCTTCATTTTCTTTATTTTCAGCATTTTCTATAGCAAACTCATAGTAAATAACTAAATCATTTTGCATAAGGTTTATTGTTTTTCCAGTGATATACTGTACTTCTTCGATATCGTAATCTTCTTCAAGATAATATATAAAAAAATGTTCGATATCATTTGGTTTTACATTACCAAGTTCTTTATATACCGCTTTAGCAACATTATCAAGAAGCACTTTTCTATTAGGTTCGACTTCAACATCTTTGATAACTTCATAACCCATATTTACTATTGTAGGTATTTTTAAATAAGCATTATAAATAAATAATTTATCTTTTTCACTTACCATAGAAATTTTTTGACTATAAAAGTTAAGTTCATTAATAAGTAGGGTCATATCTTTATTTTCTAAAAACATTTCACTTTGCATAATTAAAAGTATTCTTTTAACATTTTCAGTGCAAATTCTGTTTACAGGTATTTTATTTTTAAGAGCTACTAAAAAAACATTTGCATCATGTGATAGTGCTTTATAATTTTTTATTTCATTTGTAAGAAGACTTTCTTTTAACTTAAGCTGTTCATATTGCTCTTTAAAAGTATTAAGTAATTTGTGAATTTCTTTTTCATCATTTGAAACAACTTTATTTATAAATAACATATTATATGTATCTAAATTATAAATTGTGTCTAAAAGTATTTCTATAATAATTTTATTTTCAATTACAATATCTATATTATTATCTAAAAGCCTTATTAATTCTTCATATAAATCAAGTTTTACTTTAATATTTTCAAGTTCCAAAATTTTTTCATCTTGATGAGTAATAAATCTTGTAATTATTTCTTTTATAAGTTTTGCTTTACCTTCGTCCATACTATCACCATTTTAATTATAAATTATCTTTAATTTTCTTTCAATAACTATGAATATATTTTTTATCTTTTTAACATAATTATAGTGTATGGAAAATATATATAATGAAAATTTATGCAAACTTTTTAGGGAAACTGAAAATGAACGCAAACGTTTTAAATCAGAATATGTAGGTACAGAGCATTTACTTCTTGCAATACTTAAAAATAAATGTGCTCTTACAGATTATTTAAAAAAATATAATTTAACTTATGATAGTTTTGCTAAGGCATTAAACTCTTTAGTCGAGCCATCGAAAGAAAATGAAAAAATAAATGTTTATACACCACTTTTAAAAAGAATAATATGTTTATCAGGAAATGATGCTAGCTTAGAACAACTTTTCTTTAATGTTTTAAATGAAGGAGAAGGTGTAGCTATCAGAATACTTATGAATATGGATGTAGATGTGGATAGTATTTATAATTATTTAAAAAATAAAGATAACAAAGAAGATTTACTTATTTTTAAATATGGTAAAGTATTAAATGAAACAGTAGATTTTTCTGAAAAACTTGTGGGTCGCGATAAAGAAATTAATTTAATATTAGAAACCCTTATTCGTAAGAAAAAAAATAATCCTTTACTTATTGGCGAAGCTGGTGTTGGAAAAAGTGCTATAGTTGAAGAAATTGCTCGAAGAATTAGTAAAAACATGGTGTCAAGTGAGTTTTCTAACTTTTTAATTGTTGAGCTTTCAATGGCAAGTTTAATTGCTGGTACAAAATATCGTGGTGAGTTTGAGGAAAGACTTAATAATATTTTAAAAGAAATTAGTGATAAAGATAATATAATTTTATTTATTGATGAGGTTCACTCAATGGTAAATGCTGGAGCCGCTGAAGGAGCAATTGGAGCTGGAGATATATTAAAACCAGTTTTAGCAAGGGCAGATATTAAGTGTATTGGAGCCACTACTAAAGAAGAGTATGAAAACTATATTTTAAAGGATAAAGCCTTATCTCGAAGATTTGAAACCATTTTTATAAAAGAACCTAATGAAAATGAAACCATTAATATTTTAAAAAGTGTTAAAGATGAATATATAAAATATCATAAAGTTAATATAAGTGATGAAAATATTGAAACAATTACTCATTTAGCAAATATTTATTTTCCTAATAAAAAAAATCCAGATAAAGCTTTAGAACTTCTTGATAGTACACTTTCTTATGTAAAACTTAAAAACACAAGTAATGTTATAAAAGAAACTGAATTTAAATTAAAACAAATTGAAAATAAAAAAATGTTTAGTTTAGAAACTGGTAATTTTAAAGAGGCACTTATAAAAAGTAAGGAAGAACAAAAACTTTTGAAAGATTTAAAACTAATTAAAAGTGGTAGAAATATATATGTTAAAAAAGATGATATATTAAATGTTTTAGAACTTAAAAATAATATTATAGATAAAGATAAAAAAACTAAAATGATAAAAAATTCTTTAAAAGAAAAATATAGTGAAAAATTTATTGAAAGTATTATTAGTAAACTAAAAAATAATGAAATAAGTATTATAACTATTGTAGGAAATTATAAAAATGCTATTACTGATTTAGCAAATGCAATTAATTATGATACTTTTAATGTTGGCATTGATATAAATAAAGTAATTTCTAAAATAAAATATAATCCAAGTACTATATTTATCGTAAATAGTTTAGATAATTATAATTTTAATAATCTAGTAAAAAAAGCTAAAGAAAATAACACTGTTGAATATAATAACGAATATGTATCTTTTAATAATGCTATTGTTGTTTATACAGTTAAGGAAAATAATGTTGGGTTTATTAATAACAATATAAATTCTGATGTAGTACATTTATAACTTTACACATATTTGACAGTTATATTAATATATGCTATAATTATTTTAGTTAAGGGGGAAGTTATAGTGCAGTATCCATTATATTTGTTAGACATTTTAGTTAAATCTAAAAAAACATTTAGAAATATGCAAGCATATGTCAAAGAAAATAGATTAAGTGAAAAAAGCTTTATAGAATATGTGAGTTTATTAAAAATGCTCGCATATAATAAACTACTTGATAATGAACAGCTTATTTCTTATGCAAATTCTTTATTAAATGCAAGTGTTATAGTTAAACGTGAGGATGTTTATAATAAAGTTTATAATGAATTAAATGAACTTTTTCTAACTTTAAAGGAAAATAACTTAAAAAAATAATTATTGCAATAAAAAAACTGCTAAATTAATTTTTAGCAATTTTTTTATTTTGAACAAATTCTTTATTCATGTTAATTGTTTTAATTTTTTTCTCATTAATTTTTTCTAAATAATATACTTTTTCTTTAGTAACGTTTTTATTTAAGAAAAAATATGATGTAGATATTAAGCAAATTAGTATACATAAAATAAATATAATTAAAACATTATTTCCTTTTTTCATAATATCCCCCTTAAACAGTATAATTATAGCATATATTTTCTAAAATGTAAAGTACATGTAAATATATAATTAGTACTAGAAAAATTATCAAAGATATTTTATACTTAATATATGAAAAAGATTAATAAAAAGGGTCAAGCATTAATTGAATTTATTATTATATTACCAGTATTTGTTATGATTATGGTATCTGTTTTTGATTATGTAAGAATATATAATGAAAAAAGTATGCTTGAAAGTGTTATCGAAGAAGTTATAATTAATGATGATTATGAAAATAATGATGTAGATATAATAAAAAACGAAAATAATTATACAGTAAGTAAGAAAATTATAATATATTCACCTTTGTTAACTCCATTTTTAGGAAATAATTATAAAGTAAGTGTGGAAAGAAAATTATGAATAAAAATGGCCAAGCGTTAGTACTATTTATAATTATATTACCAGTACTTGTAATTTTATTAAGTTTAGTTATGGATAATATTTATATAGCATACCAAAAAAGAAAAATATATTCATTTACGAAAACAGTTATTGCAAAAAACTTTGCAAGTGAAGATAAAAATGGTATAATAAAGATGTTTAATGATAATGATATCAAGATAAGTGATTTAACTATTTCAAATGATGATGGCTTTGGTTTAAAATTTAAAGCTCATATTAATAGTTTAATGAAAAAAATTCTAAATAGAAAAGAAAGAATAATTGATGTTAGTATCAAAGGGGTTTTAAAGGATGATAAGATAGTTTATCAAAAGGATTAGTATGATTAAAGGTAAGGGAAAAAGTATTTGTTTATTTTCCTCTAAAGGAGGGACTGGAAAAAGTTTAACTGCAATAAATATCGCGGGATTTTTTGCTATGCAAGGAAAAAAAGTTTTAATTGTGGATTATGATTTATATTTTGGAAGTATAGGACTTTATTTAAATAAAGATTATACAAAGACACTTTTAAATTTTGTTAGTGATTATGTTGATAATAAAAGTATAAGTTTAGATAATTATGTAACTAAATATAATGATAACATTTATTTTTTACCTAGTGCAAAAGATCCAAGAAGTGCTTCGAAGGTAAATAGCAAACTTATTGATTTAATAATTGAAAAGTCTATTTTTTATTATGATTATTTAATTATAGATACAATGAGCGTTTTAAATGAAAATAATGTTGAAGTACTTGATAGTGTAGATTTAAACTTATTTATTATGAATAATGATTTAGTTAATATTAAAAATATGCATAATTTACTTACTATATTTGATAGTGCTGATAAGAAAAACTATAAAATTTTATTAAATGAAAGTATTAATCCATATAAAAATTATTTTAGTTTATATGATATAAAAAAGATGCTTGGATATAATATAGATTATCATTTAGATAGTAAGTTTTTTATAAAAAATATTGATAGTTATATTTTTGATGGGAAAATTATTACACTTGATAAAAAGTTTTCTAAAAATTATCCAAAAACTTATAAAGTATTTGACTCTTTATTAAAGTATATGGAGGATGAAAATGAGTAGTTTAAAAGATGTTTTTTCTTTTGAAAAGATTAATGATGAAAATATATTTAATGATTATGATGTTTTTGAAAATAAAGATTTACTTGATAGTTTAAGAACTAAAATTGTTGAAAATATTATTGATTTAAACTTAAAAAATGATGATAATATAGATAGTTTTATTAACGTTGAAATTGATAAAGCAACCGAAGGAATTGATTTAACGACACTTCAAAGAAGTTATCTATATAATTTAATTGAAAATGAAATTAATGGTTATGGTCCTTTAACTGATTTATTAAAAGATGAAAATATTACGGAAATAATGGTAAATTCACCAAATGAAATTTATATTGAAATTGATGGTAATTTAATTAAAGATGAAACTGTTTCATTTATAAACGATGCTCATATTATAAGAACTATTCAAAAACTTATTGAACCTATGGGAAGAACTATTGACTCCTCAAGTCCAATGGTAGATTCTAGACTTAAAGATGGTTCAAGGGTAAATGCAGTTATTCCACCGCTTTCAACAAAAGGGCCAGTTATAACAATTAGAAAATTTAAAGCAAATATTTCAAATGCATCAGAACTTGTTAGAATTGGTTCACTTACATCAGATATGGCAACTTTCCTAGAGGCTTGTGTTAAATCAAAACTTAATATTTTAGTATGTGGCGGTACAGGTTCAGGTAAAACAACTCTTTTAAATATTTTAAGTGGTTTTATTCCTGAAAAAGAAAGAATTATTACTATTGAGGATGCCGCAGAGTTAAATCTTACACAACCACATGTAATAACCCTTGAAACAAAAACTACAAACTATGAAAAAACCGGTGAAATAACTATTAGAGATTTAGTTAGAAATTCTCTTCGTATGAGACCTGATAGAATTATAATTGGTGAAGTAAGAGGTGGGGAAGCATTTGATATGCTTCAAGCGATGAATACTGGTCATGAGGGAAGTTTAACAACACTTCATGCTAATGGCAATTTAGATGCTCTTCATAGACTTGAAACAATGGTTTTAATGGCTAATATTGATATTCCTGTAAAAGCAGTAAGAGAATATATATATAATGCTATAAATATTGTTATAAATATTGAAAGACTTTCTGATGGTAAAAGAAAAGTAAGTGGCATTTCCGAGGTTGTAGATTTTAAAAATGATGAAATAATTTTAAATGATATATTTACTTTTACTCAAGAGGGTATAACAAGTACTGGTGAAGTAAATGGTTTATTTAATCAAACTAAAAAAATGCCTAAATGTTTAAAAAGACTTGAAAGTTATGGTTTTAGCGAAATAGCAAATATTTTTAAAAAATAGAAAGGAGAAAAAATGGAAAAATTACAAATAATTCAGCTTTTAACTATTTTAATTTTAAGCGTAATATTTATTTTATTAGCGGTTTTATTTGTGCGTTTTTTCTTTGCAATTAAATTTAAAAATAGAGTCCAAAAATATTATATAAAAAATAATAATTTAGCCTCAAAAAGCGTTATTGATAAATTTGCATTAGTATTTTTAAAACTTATCAAAAAAATATCTAAATTTATATCAAAAAGTGTTATTTTAGTAAATTATTCAAAAAGACTTGATAAATATTTGATATATAATAAAAAAAATAATTTAAAATCTATTGATTATATTTCCCTAAAAATACTTTATATGTTTTTTATTTCATTTTTATATATATTAATGTCATGTTTAAAGAAAATAAATATAAATATGTTTTTACTTATAATAATTGCTTTTGCTTCATTTTTTATGATAGATATTATTTTAATAATTATTTATAAACAAAAGCGTAATACAATAGAAAGTGGTCTTTTACAGGCAATTGTTATTATGAATAGTGCTTTTAAAAGTGGAAAAAATATATGGGAAGCAATAAATATAGTTAAAACTTCTTTATCAAGTCCTATAAAAGATGAGTTTGAAATTATATCAAAAGATTTAAATTATGGACTTGAACTTACTAATGTATTTGAAAGATTTTATGATAGAGTTAAAGTTGAAGAAATTAAATATATTACATCATCACTTACACTTTTAAATAAGACTGGTGGTAATATAATATCTGTATTTAATATGATAGAAAAACATTTTTATGATAAATTAAAAATTAAAAATGAACTTAATTCACTTACAAGTTCAAGTAAAATGCTTTATAGAATACTTATTTTTATCCCATTTATATTTATTTTAGTAATATATTCCTTAAATCCAAACTATTTTGCACCACTATTAACCACAAAGATAGGCATTATATTAGATTTACTTATGGTTATAATTTATATTTTATATGTAATAATCATTAAAAAGATAACAAAGGTGGAAAAAATATGAAAGTAAATGATTTTTATAAAAGTTTTTATTCTACAAATTCTATAAAAAATTTAGAAAATAAATTTATGTATTTATCTTATGATAGTAAAAATAATATTAATGCATTTTTAACTTTTAGAATTATATTTACAGTATTAATATTTATTTTTGTATTATTTATATTTAATTCTGGATATTTTTTAGCACCATTAATAGCTACATTATTTTATATTTGTTATGAATATATTTTCGTAGATATTAAAATTAAAAAAAGGGCAAATAAGCTTGAAAGTGATTCAATATTCTTTTTCGAAGTATTATCACTTACTATTCAAAGTGAAAAAAATTTAAAACTTTGTTTAACAATTACATGTAATAGCATAGATAGTTCAATAAGTAGTGAATTTAAAAAAATGCTTAAGGAAGTTTCTTATGGAAAATCTTTAACTGAGGGTCTTCAGGATTTAATGAAAAAGATTCCATCAAAAAGTGTTTGTAATGTAATACTTAATATAATAGAAGCTAATGAATTTGGTAATAGTATTGAAGGTGCACTTGCTAATCAAATTAATTATTTAACAGATAAAAGAATTTTAGATATCAAATCAAGCATTAACAAAATGCCTATGAAAATATCAATTGTTTCAGTACTTCTTTTCTTACCACTTATGCTTATTTTGATAATTGGTCCAGTATTAATTAATTACTTTTTAAAATAGAGGTTAACTCTATTTTTTTTAGCAACTTTTGCCTATACTACGCATAAATTAAAGTAGGAAGGTGATAAGATGTCTAACTTTAAAGAAATAGTTACAAAAGCAATAATCGGTAAATGTAAAAAGAAAATTGTTAGTAATTATGAAGTTCAGTGTGATGAAAAACCTAATACTATTTTAGGATGCTGGGTTATTAATCATTCTTTCAGGGGAGTTAATAATTTAGGTAAAGTTAATGTATCTGGCTCATTTGATGTAAATGTATGGTATTCATATGATAATGATACAAAAACCGCTGTATGTAGTAGAAAATTTACATATACTGATGCTATAAATGTTCCTATAAAGGAAAGCAGTAAACTTGATAGTAATAGTGAAATTATTGTTAATGCTTTAAAACAACCTACAGTTACTGATGTCAAAATTAATGATGATTTAGTTTCCCTAAAAATTGAAAAAGAACTTGGTATCGAGGTAATAGGTAATGCAACCGTAAAAATTCAAGTTGAAGATAATTTTGATGATTATGAAGAAGTTTATGATGAGGAAAATAATGATGAACTTAACATAAATGTAGATGAACTTGATGATGATTATTTAGATAAAAAGTAAGCCTATAAGGCTTTTTTTATAGTGTCAACAAAAAAAGGTTGACAGTATACTTTTGCTGTGCTATAGTAATAATGTAATTGAAAGGAGTAATTATGGCAGTTAAATTAAGATTAAAAAGAATGGGTTCAAAACAAAAACCATTTTATCGTATTGTAGCAGCAGATTCTCGTAGTCCAAGAGATGGAAGATTTATTGAAACAGTTGGAACATATAATCCAATTAAAGGTAAAGAAGTTGTTACTGTTGATGAAGAAAAAGCATTATCATGGCTTTCAAAAGGAGCAATACCTACTGATACAGTAAGAAGTATACTTTCTAATCAAGGTATTATGAAAAAATTTGCTGAAAGTAAAAATTCTTCAAAGAAAAGTGTTAAAAAGGATTAATTATGGATATAAAAGAATATACTTCATTTTTAATTAAAAGTATAGTTAAAAATCCAGATATGGTAAAAGTTGAAATGTTTGAAACTGAAGGTGAAGACCCAATACTTGAAATAATTGTTCATCATGATGATTTCGGAGCAGTTATTGGTAAAGGTGGAAAAATGGCTACAAGTATTAGAACTATAGTTCAAGCTTATGCTTTTTTAAATAAAATGCCTAAAGTTAAAGTAAATATTGATTCATTTTAAAAGCGCTAAAAGCGTTTTTTTTATAAAAAAAAATCACTTTTAAGTGACTATTTTTGTTTATTAATTGTTCTTGCTTCTCTTGCAGAAATAATAACTTTTTCTCCATTAATAACTTTCTTTTGAAGATTAGGTTTTTGAACTCTTTTTGTAGCATTAAGTGCATGAGATCTATTATTTCCTGATAAAGGTTTTTTATTAGTTATTTTAGTAGCCATTATTGTTTCCTCCTTTTTTCATTACTTTTAAACTTTACCATAAATACTGGGAAAAGTCAATGAAATTTGGCTTACATAATATATGAAACAAAATGTTGAAATAGATATTACTATATGCTAAAATCATATTAAATAAAAGTGACGAAAATATAAAAGGAGATTTAAATGAGAGTAGTAAGTATTGGTGATTTAGTTTTAGATTATTATTGTAAAGACGGAAAACTTTTAGGAGTTAATGGTGGAATGAGTTGCCATAATATTATTGCAAATCTAGCAAAAAGTGGATTATTAACCACAGTTTATGGAGTATGTGCAGATGATGAGCAAGGAAAAATGGCTATTTTAAGCTTACAAAAATTAAACGTTGATATAGCTAATATTAAAATATTAAATAATATTCATACAAGATGTTTTAATGTTTCATATTTTATGGAAAATGGCAAAATAAATTTTATATCAAAAAAAAGATGCCCAATATGTAATGAAAAAAGATGGTATGAAGAAAGTTTAATTGATCCTAATGAAATAATTAATAACATACAAAGTGATGATATATTAGTTTTTGATAATTTAAATGAAAAAAATATTAAAATCATAAATAATGTAGATAATAAAAAAATAATTGATATAGGTCAATATTTTGAATTTGAGAAATTAACAAAAAGAGAAATTGTAAATAAATTTTTAAATAAGTTTGACATAATAAATTTTAATGAAAGGGTAACAAAATTTTTAATTAATAAATTAAAACTTAAAAATAATATTGAACTATATAATTTATTAAAACCAAAATTAATGACTATAACTCGTGGAGAAAATGGAGCGGTTTTTGTTTATAACGACAAAGAATATAAATTTGCTTTAAAAAATAAAGAAAATGTTGTTGATGCAAATGGAGCTGGAGATGCTTTTATAGCAAGTATAGTAGCTGATTATATTAAAAATAATTTTGAGTGTAATGAAAATTTATTTGAAAAGTGGTTTATAAATTCTAATAAACTTACAAGTAAAGTTGTTTCTAAAGTTGGTGCAAGAGGACATTTAAATTCACTTTATAAAGTTCGTAAAATAGATAAGTGCTGTGTGTGTGAAAATTTTAATTATACTGAAAGAAAAAGAATAAAAAGGTGTAATATTAATATAAATAATTTAGAAAAACGAGTTATTAATAGTGTAAATTCACCAGCTTATAATAAATTATTAGATATAGATTTTAATGTTAATGATAATTATTTATTTATTGGAACTGGTGGTTCTTTTGCAGGAGCAATGTTTGCTTCGAAAATTATAAATAATTTATTTGGGTCAAACACTTATGCTTTATATCCAAGAGATGTTTTATATAGAAATAATGCTAATATAAATAAAACTTTTTTATTTTCGTATTCGGGAACTACTAATGATGTAATAAAAAGTGTAAATGATTTTGATAAGAAAAATATTTATATTATTACTAAAGGACAACTTCAAAATATTATAAAGAAAACAGAAATTGTAAAAGATAATATAATTTGTTATAGAACTTCCTCAAATAAAGGTAAGGAAAGGGGATTTTTATCTTTCGAAGGTGCTCTTGCTCCAGCCTCACTTTTTATGAAATATTATTTACAAAAAAATAGTGATAATATTGACTTAAATGATTTTATTGAAAATTCTATAGATTATTGGAGTAAAAAAATAGAAAAATTAGTAAATATTGATTTTATAAATAATGTTAAAAATCATAATAAAATTATTAATATATTTCGTGGTGATTATGCAAATTGTGCAAGCTATGATTTGGAAAGTAAAATAATTGAATCTGGAATATTTAATGCTATTATTCATGAAAAGAAAAATTTTTCTCATGGAAGATTTATTAACTACGAAAATATGGATAATAAGTGTGGTATATATTTTAAACAAAAGACTACCTCAAAATATGAGGAAGAATTAATTAAATATTTAGATGAAAATACTATTATAATTGAAAGCAGATATGATGATATTTTTGCCGAATTCGATTTATTAATAGCATCTCAATTTATAATATACCAAATAGGTAAAGTGCTAGATATAGATGTTTCAAAACCAAAGTATTCAGATAAAGCAATGAAAATTTATTTTTATAAAGGAAGCCTTTAAGAGTAAGTGTTAATGCATGTTTTTAACACTTATTTTTTTATAATTATTACGAACAAATATTCTTGAATTGCATTAAGGTATATGGTACAATTTTAATGTGTGGTATAATTAAATAGGAGGTAAATATGTATCGTTATATAATTGGAAAGGTTACAGAACAAGAAAGTAATTTTATTGCATTAGAAAGTAATAATATAGGATATCAAATTTTTGTGGCTAATCCATATTCTTATGAAATAGATAATAATTATAAAGTTTATTTATATAATCAAATTAGAGAGGATGAAAACTCATTATATGGTTTTAAAAGTAAGGAAGAATTAGAACTTTTTTTAAGATTAATTAATGTTAAAGGTTTGGGACCTAAAATGGCTAATGGTTTTTTTGCAACTGGTAGTGTAAAAGGTATTATTGATGCAATTAATCGTGAAAATATTTTATATTTAACTAAATTTCCTAAAATAGGGGAGAAAATAGCTAAACAAATTATTTTAGATCTTAAAGGAAAACTTGATGTTACTCAGGAAGATGGTGCTAGTGATAGTGCAAATGAACTTTATGAAGTGCTTGAAAGTTTGGGATATAAAACATCTGAAATTAATAAAGTAATTAAGAACGTAAACATGGATCAAAGTGTTGAAATGCAAGTTAAAGATGCTTTAAAACTATTATTGAGGTAATAATGAAAATAGGTATTGATTTTGACAATACAATTGTTAATACAAGCGTTGTGTCAAAAATGTTTTTAGATAAATATTGTCCCGGAAATAATTTAAATAGTTACCATGATTTATCTAAAAATGAAGAACTTAAGTTTTTTTATAAATATTATAAAGATATTACTAAAAATTTAAAGGTTTATGATGGTGTACATGAAGCCTTTGATTTTTTTAAAGAAAATAATATTGAAATAATTTTATTAACCGCAAGGGGTGGTGGATATCCAGAAATTATTGATTTAACAAAAGAATATTTAAAAGAACATAATTTAAATTTTGATAAATATATTTTTAAGGCATTTCCTAAAGGTATGGAAGCTAAATTATATGGGCTTGATTTGGTAATTGATGATACTCATGAGGTAGTTATGGACGTTAGAAATCATAATATAGATGCACTTGAATATGGAGTAGATGTAAAATCTTGGTATGAAGTAATTGAATATGTAAGAAAGGAGTTATATGGAAAGAATAATAGATGCAAATAATCAAAATGAAGAAGTTTTTGAAACTAATATTAGACCACAAAGATTATCTGAATATGTTGGTCAAACTGAAATAAAAGAAAATTTAGAAGTATTTATTAAGGCTGCAAA
This sequence comes from uncultured Bacilli bacterium, assembly GCA_934098665.1. Taxonomy (GTDB): domain Bacteria; phylum Bacillota_I; class Bacilli_A; order RF39; family UBA660; genus UBA6448. Next base: position 40,335 of record CAKOOO010000003.1, on the reverse strand, counting down.
AATGCGTGGTGAGGTACTTGATCATACTTTACTTTATGGTCCTCCGGGACTTGGTAAAACAACTCTTGCTCATATTATTGCTAATGAAATGGGTACAAATATTAGAACAACATCTGGACCTGCGATGGAAAAACCAGGCGACCTTGCTGCCGTACTTTCTTCACTTGAACCTGGAGATGTATTATTTATTGATGAAATTCATAGATTACCATCTTATATTGAAGAAATACTTTATCCTGCGATGGAAGATTTTGAACTTGACCTTGTAATAGGAAATGATGGTAAAAGTCGAAGTATTAAAATTGATTTACCACCATTTACTTTAGTAGGAGCAACCACTAGGGCGGGAGATCTTACTTCACCACTTCGTGATAGATTTGGAATTGTAAATAAACTAGAATATTACACTGATGAGGAACTTGCTGGAATTGTTAAAAGAACAAGCAAAGTTTTATCTATGCCTATTATGGATGATGCTGCTTTAGAACTTGCCAAAAGAGCTAGAAAAACTCCTAGAATAGCGAACCGTTTATTTAAAAGAGTATCAGATTTTGCTTTGGTACTTGGTAATGGTAAAATAACTTTAGATATTACAAAGGATGCTTTAAAAAGATTAAAAGTAGATGATTATGGACTTGATAGCATAGATATAGAATATTTAAAAAGTTTAATTGAAAAATTTAATGGTGGGCCTGTTGGTATTGAAACAATTGCAACTTCAATAGGGGAAGAAGTTTCAACTATCGAGGATGTTGTAGAACCATTTTTATTACAAGAGGGTTTTATAAAAAGAACTAAAAGTGGTAGAGTGGCTACAGAAAAAAGTTATGATCATTTAAAAATTTGTCATACAAAATCATTATTTTAAAAAAAATATCAGTTTTTACGCTGATATTTTTATATTAAGACTTTTTAGTAACTTTAAATGTAACAACTGCATTACCACCTGTGGCAATGTCAGAAAGATTTACTGTTAAAAGACCTGTACCTTCATTATAAGTGTATTCACTTGATGTAGCAGCACTTCCGTTAATTGTAACACTATCTGGTACAAAAGTTACAAGTGTAGTATCAAGTGTGTCTGTTATAACTGGAGTAGTATAAGTTTGTCCAGTTGTATTGTTAATTGTTAATGTATAAGTAAGTTCACCATCAGCCCAAGATGTTTTATCAGCACTTTTAACAGCAGTTAAACCGTTAATTAAGCTCACCTCCAATGTATTAGATGTAACAGTTGTAGTCTGTCCATTAATTGTTCCAGAAACATTAGCCGTATTATTTAATTCATTTATCAATTTATTACCTCCATAATATTTATATGTAAAATATATTATACTAATTAATTAAATAAACCTATCTTTTTGCAAAATTATTACAATTTCTAATTAATATACTTGTTACTTTAACTGTATTACTTTTAATGTTATTAAAAGTAGCGGTATTATTTAAAACAAAAAAGTCATTTGATTTTTTACTTACAGAGTATGATATTATAACGCTTTCATTTGGATTAATTATTATATCATTAATTTCTAATAAGCCAGTTAGTTTATTATAATTAAATGAAGGCACGTTATTATTTAAAAAGACTAAATTAGTAATTAAACTTGCATAAGATGGGTTAATTATATCACTAAAATTATTTGTAATGATATTATCACTATTATTTGTAATCGTAATTGTATACGTTAAAATACCATTTTCCCAAATAGATTTATTTGCACTTTTGGTAATCATTAAATTATCAATTGCATTAATAATAACTTCATTTGAAGTTATCAAGGTATTTAAGTTAAGAATGTTTCCAGTAACTGTGAAACTATTTACAATTTCTTTCATAAACCTCCATACTATAGTTTATGAGGCAAAAAAAAAGGTAATCATTACATTGATACCTTATTTTGAATTATCTTTTTGAGTTAATGATGCAAGTGTATTTGAAATATAGTTAGAATATTGTGTTGCTAAAGTGTCATCTTCGATTTTAACACCTTTTTCTTTACGATAATGTTGTAAAGCATTAACTGCTATAGTATTATCTTTGCTAACTTTATTTTTAGCAAGTGTTTCGATTATTTGATCTTTAACATCCTTTAACTCTTTTTTATCATAAGTTTTAGCTCTCATAATTACATGATAACCAAGTTCTGTTTTGATAACTTTAGTACTATATGCATTATCCTTTAACTCGTAAGCTTCTTTAACTAAATTAGTGTAATTACTTCCAAGGGTAGTTTCATTAATTTGTCCAAGTGATCCGCCTTTTTCTTTAGTGGCTTCATCTTCAGAATACTTTTTAGCAAGTTCAGTAAAGGCATCATTTACACTTTTACCATCTTTAACTAATTTTTTAAGTTCTTCGATAATTGACTTTGCTTTTGTTTCTGCTTCAGTTTCGGCTTTTTTCTTTTCATCATCACTCATTTTGTCAGTAACCTGTGGTGTAATTAAAATGTGATTAACTTCAATATCTGGTTTCATATCCTTGTAGTAGCTTTCAATTTCACTATCAGTTAGTTTATCTTTGGCATAAGCTTCAACAGCGTAAGACTGCATATGACTTAAATATACTTGTGCTTTATATTCATCAATTGTAGAATATCCATAATATTGCTGTATTGCCGCTAAAAATTTTTCTTCAGTTTCATAATTTTCTTTTAAAGCACTAACATAACTTTCTGCAGCTTTTTCAGCTTTTTCTTTGTTATCAGGGAAAGTTTCCTCTAAAACTTTTTTATCTATCATATTTATAAGTATAGATAGTGCATATTTGTCCTTTAACTCGTTATATAAATCATCTACACTGATTTTATCACCATTTTCAAAACTAACTACTGCATCCTTTCCATTTTCTAGTTTTGGTACTTTTCCACATCCTGTTAAAAGTAGAGTAAGTGCCATAGCTAATACTATTTTCTTTTTCATTTTTACCTCCATAAACTAATTATAGCAACTAAAATAATAAATTACAATAAATCAAGACAAAAACTATTTGTAATTTATACTTAAACAAAATAAAAAATAATAATAATCACTAGCTTTTTACATCACAAAGTAATTTTGTAAAGTTACTTTCTTTAGAAAATGGTACTGTCCAATCTATAAAGTATTCTGTTCGTCCAACTTTCTATTTAGATAGTGGAACATTAAAAATTGTGGGTGGAGATGGAAGCTTTTCAAATCCATATCATATTGGTTAAATTAATAACTTAATTCTAGATATTTATTTATAATAATGATAAAATTAAATTATGAAACAAGAGAAATTAATACCACTTAAAATTACAACTGAGTATTCACTTTTAAAAAGTTTAATTAAGTTACCTGATTTAATTTCTTTTTTAGTGCAAAATAATATAACTTCATGTGCAATATGTGATGATAATTTAAATGGTTTTATGGAGTTTTACTTAAAATGTAAAGAAAATAGTATTAAACCAATTATTGGTCTTGATGTTGTTATAAATAATTTACATGTATATTTATATGCAAAAAACTATTTAGGTTATCAAAAATTATTACAAATTGATTACATGAAAAATAATTTAGATATTAAAAAAATTATAGATCCCAATGTTTTAATAATTTTACCTTATGCAAGTATTGATTTATTTGAGCATCTTCCTAAAGAAAATGTATATATTGGTTATAGTAAATTAAGTGAAAAAACTGGAAGTCTTCTTTTAACGGAGAATGCATTATATGTAAATAATATAAGATGTTTATATGAAAAGGATTTAGTTAATCTAAAATATTTAAAACTACTTAATAATGAATTTTTTTATAATGAAAACTCTTTTTATAAAAATGGTGATAATGAAGAAATTAAAAATGTGCAGGATTTTGTAAGCAAAATAAATCTTGAAATACCTTTTGATATGAAACATATTCCATCTTTCGAGGGGAAAGACTTTTCATATTTAAAAAAACTTTCTTTTTTAGGACTAAAAAAAAGACTCGGAAATATCAATGATATTTATTTAAATAGATTAAATTATGAACTTGATATAATTAATAAAATGGGGTTTGTATCATATTTTTTAATTGTATATGATTATGTTTTATATGCTAAAAAAAATGATATTATGGTAGGCCCAGGAAGAGGTAGTGCTGCAGGAAGTTTAGTTAGTTACTGTCTTGGAATTACTAATATAGATCCTATAAAATATAATTTACTTTTTGAAAGATTTTTAAATATTAATCGTAAAAAAATGCCTGATATAGATATTGACTTCGAAGCAAGTAAACGTCCTTTGATGATAGAATATGTAAAAAATAAATATGGTGCCAGTAAAGTTGCCGTAGGTCTAACATTTAATAATTATAAAGCAAAACTTATTTTAAGGGATTTGTCTAAAGTACTTAATACTAATAAAGATTTATTTGAAAAATTTATTAAAAATGTTGATAGTAATAAATCTTTAAAAGAAAATATATTAAATGAAAAAGTAAAAAAATATTTAGATATTTATCCAGATTTAAATAATTTATATAAAGTGGCTATTTCTTTCGAAGGATTAAAGAAAAATACTTCAACTCATGCAGCAGGTGTAATTATATCAGATGATAAAATAGGAAAATATATCCCGATAAGTAATGATAATGGAACATTAAAAACAGGTATAGAAATGTCTTATCTAGAAAAAATGGGCTTTTTAAAAATGGACTTTTTAGCACTTGAAAAACTTTCAATTATTTCAGGTGTAAGTAAAAAAATACCTAATTTTGATATTAATAAAATTTCATATGATGATAAAAAGACACTAGAAATATTTACAAAAGCAGATACTGATGATATATTTCAGTTTGAATCTAGCTATGCTAAACAGGTGTTAAAAAAAATAAAAATATCTTCGTTTAATGAACTTATTATAGCTCTTGCTCTTGTAAGACCTGGGGCAAATAGTCAAATCGAAGAATATCAAAAAAATAAGGAAAGTAATATAACTATTAAAGATGAAAACTTAAGAAAAATATTAAGTGAAACTTATGGAACAATAATATATCAAGAACAAGTTATGAAAATTTTCGAAGTAATTGGTGGTTTTTCTTTATTCGAAGCTGATGATATAAGAAGTGCAATTTCTAAAAAAAATGAAAAGTTAATTAATGCATCTTATGAAAAATTTATAAGTGGTGCTAAAAAAAATGGATATAACATAGACTTTGTTAATAACTTATTTATGAAAGTTAAAAAGTTTGGTAGTTTTGGCTTTAATAAATCACATAGTGTTGCTTATGCTATTTTAGCTTATCAAATGGCCTTTTTAAAGGCAAATTATCCAGTGGAGTTTACATTATATTTCTTAGAAAATAATAAAGATGTAAGTAAAATAAGTGAGTATTATGCATTTTTAAAACAAAAAGGTTATAAATTATTAAAACCAAATATTAATGTTTCTGGAATAAATTACATTATAAAAAATAATTATGTTTTACTTCCTTTTACATCTGTTAAGGGATTAAATAATGAAATAATTTCTAATATTATAAATGCACGTAAAAATGGTTTTAAAGATATATATGATTTTATAATAAAAACAAATAGTTTTATAAACGAAGATATATATAAAATTTTGGTATATTCATCTTTACTCGAAGACTTTAAAATAAATAAAAAAACTTTAATTTTAAATTATGAAGTATTATATAACTATGGTGTACTTAACGATATATCTTTACCTAAACCTGTTATAACATATTATGATGAATATGATAATAATATTTTATATGATTTTGAACTTACTTCTTATGGAATTTATATAACAAATCATCCTTGTAGTAAATATAAAAATGTTATAAAAGTAATTGATATAGAAAAATATTTATTTAAAAATATTGATATGATACTTTTAGTAAAGAAAGTAAAAGTTATTAAAGATAAAAAAGGTATGGATATGGCTTTTATATGCGCTGAAGATGAAACAGGTAAAATAGAGTTAACCGTTTTCAGTAATATATTTGAAAAAAATAAAAATATAAAAGAAAAAGATATTATTTTATTTAACGTAAAGGTGTCAAAGAGGTTTGACAAAATAAGCGTTTTAGTTAATAATATAAAAAGAAAGTGATAGAAAAATATGAATGATGAAGTACAAAGATTTTTTGATAGTATAAAATATAGTAGTGATGCTTTTATAGGAACTACTGTAAAAAAAGTTATATTTAATAGAGCAAGTAAAATATATAATGTAATTTTATCATGCCCAAATATTATAGATAAAAAAGATGTTGATGCTCTTTTTTTAGCGTGTAACAACAAAATAAAGGGTATATCTGAGTGTTTTGTAACTTTAGTATTTGAAAATGAAGATGAAGATCTTCTTGAAATATATTTAAATTATATTATAGATGATTTTTATAAAGATAAACCATCTTTAAAAGATTTAAAAGTAAAAGTTGATGGAAAAAATATAATTATTGTGGTAAATTTTTCTATTGAAAGAAAAATGCTTGAACAAGATTTAAAAAAAATAAATGAATTATTTAGAAAATATGGTATTGTAAATAAAGATATTATAATAGCGCTTGATGATGAAAATTCTAAAAAAGTCAAAGAAGAAATTGAAAAAGAAATGGAAAGTGTTGATAGCATTAAACCAAAATCAAATCCAATGGTTATTGGGGCTCATGTAAACGGTGATGTAACTAAATTAATTGATATTTCTTCGGAAGCAAAAAATATTATTTTAGAGGTATATATTTTTGGAATAGAAACAGTTGAAAGACAAGGTAAAAAAGGCCCATTTTATATTAATAATTTGAAGGTTTCTGATAAAACAGATAGCTATTTAATGAAAATAGTTAAATTTGATAAAGATGAAAATGATAGTATTATGGGAAAACTTACAATGGGTGAGTGGATTAGAGTTTTTGGCAGTGTTAAAATGGATGATTATCTTCATTCATTTATAATTGAACCACGTTCTATTGAAAAAATTGCCTCAAAAGATGTGCAGGTTACTGATAATGCTGAAGTTAAAAGAGTAGAACTTCATGCTCATACCATGATGAGTCAGATGGATGGTGTAACTAAAGTAGATTTAGCAAAACATACAAATGAGCTTGTTACTAATGCGATAAATATGGGTTACAGGGGCGTTGCTATAACAGACCATAACGGTTGTCAAGGTTTTCCAATTGCTTATCAACTTATTAAAGCATATAATAAAAAAATTGAAGATCCTAGTAAACATTTTAAGGGTTTATATGGAACAGAACTTACTCTTGTGGATGATGTTGTAAGTATTGTAAAATCTCCAATTGATGCTCCACTTAAAACAAGTACTTTTGTGGTATTTGATACAGAAACAACTGGATTTAATGCTGCTTCAGGAGATGTAATGATCGAAATTGGGGCAGTAAAAATTGAAGATGGAGTAATTACTGATAGATTTGACGAATTTATTAACCCAGGCTTTCATATACCAGATAATATAACAGCTTTAACTGAAATATCTGATGATATGGTATCTGGTGCTGACACGGAAGAAAATGTTACAAAAAGATTTTTAGAGTGGACAGGTGACCTTCCTATGGTTGCTCATAATGCAAAATTTGATATATCATTTATTGAAATGGCTATGAAAAAATATAATTTAGGTAAATTTACAAATGCTGTTATTGATACATTAGAACTTTCTCGTTCACTTGACAGAGGTTTTGCTCGTCATAGTTTATCAGCATTAGTAAAAAGATATAATGTTCCTTTTGATGAAAATTCTCATCACCGTGCTGATTATGATGCTGAAGGGACTGCACTTGTTTTCTATAAAATGATAGGTAAACTTGAAAATGAAAAAATTTATAATGTTAATGAACTTCAAAATTTAGTTTCTAAAGAAGAACTATTTAAATTTGGTAGAACATATCATTTTAATGCAATAGCTAAAAATAGAGTAGGACTTAAAAATTTATTTAAAATAATTTCGCTTGCAAATACAACTTATTTATATAAAACACCTAGAATACCAAGAAGTGTTTTAAATGAGCTTAGAGAGGGCTTACTTATTGGTAGTGGTTGCTATGAAAGTGAAGTTTTTATTGAATCAAGAAGTAAATCAAGTGATGACCTTGTATCTATTATAGGTTTTTATGACTATGTTGAAGTTCAACCTAAAGAGTGTTATGGTCATTTAATTCAGACTGGTGATTTTAAAAATGATTATGAACTTGAAAATCATTTGAAGAAAATTATTAATGAAACAAAGAAAAATGGCAAAATTATTGTTGCTACAGGAGATGTACATCATTTTTCTAGGGAAGATAAAATATACCGTGAAATTATTATTAATCAAAAAGTACCTGGAGGTGGAAGACATCCTCTTGCAAAAGATAAAATTAAAGTAATTCCCTCAATGCATTTTAGAACAACTGAAGAAATGCTTAATGATTTTAACTTTTTAGATAGTGCTCTTGCTTATGAAATTGTTGTTGAAAATACTAATAAAGTATTAGATATGGTCGAAGAAATTGAGGTTATTATTGATACTCATGGAGTACCATTTTCACCAAGAGTAAGAAGTGATGATGGTAAAAGTTATTTAGACTGTAAAAGAGTTGTAACTGACCTTGTATATGATAAAGCTTCCTCTTGGTATGGTAAAAGTTTACCATATAATATTGAAGAAAGAATTGCTAAAGAACTTTATGGTGATATAGTTTATACATATTGGCATGAAAAATTAAAAAATGATAATCCTGATATTTCTGAAGAAATGCTTACTAAAGAAACATATAAAAATTTACATGAAACAATTATTACAGGCTATGATAAAGTAAATGAAATTGTTACAGAGTATGTTGAAAGTCATTGGACAGAAGATGATGGAGAAAAAACAGAAGATGCAATTAAGAAAAAAGTTAAGAAAACTTTAGGTGGTATTATTGGAGGAGGGTTTGATCCAATTTATCTTATTGCACAAAGACTTGTTAAACACTCAAATGATGAAGGCTTTTTAGTAGGTTCCCGAGGTTCAGTAGGTTCCTCTTTTGTGGCTACGATGATGGGTATAACTGAAGTTAATCCACTTTCTGCTCACTATAGATGTTTAAAATGTAAAACTTCAATTTTCAATTCGGAAGATGGTAATACTTTGGGAGCAACATATTCATCAGGATTTGACCTTCCAGATAAGAAATGTCCTAACTGTGGAGAAATGATGAAAAAAGATGGTCAGGACATGCCATTTGCAACATTTTTAGGTTTTAATGCTGATAAAGTTCCTGATATCGACTTAAACTTCTCTGATTTAAATCAAGCAAGTGCCCATGAATATACAAAAGTTTTATTCGGTGTTGATAATGTTTACCGTGCAGGAACAATTGGTACTGTTGCGGAAAAAACAGCTTATGGTTTTGTAAAGGGTTATTTCGAAGATAAAGGTATAATGAATAAAAGTAGTGTGGAAATAGAGCGTCTTGCCATGGGTTGTACTGGTGTAAAAAGAACCACAGGTCAGCATCCCGGAGGAATAGTTGTTGTCCCAGATTATATGGAAGTATCTGATTTTACACCATTTCAATTTCCCGCAGATGACCCAGAAAGTGCATGGAGAACAACCCATTTTGATTACCATTCAATCGAGGAAGACCTATTAAAGCTTGATATTTTAGGCCACTCAGATCCAACGCAGCTTCGCCTTATTCAAGATTTATCAAAAACTGACGTTTCAAAAGTACCACTTGATGATAAAGATACAATGTCTATATTTTCTTCAACACAGGTTCTTGGCGTAACAAATGAACAAATTATGTGTCCAACAGGTACTTTAGGTATACCTGAATTTGGTACAAACTTTACAATAGGCATGGTTTCAGAAATTAAACCAACAACTTTTGCCGAACTTGTTAAAATTGCAGGCCTTTCTCATGGTACAGATGTATGGCTTGGTAATGCTCAAGAACTAATTAAAAATAATATTGTTCCTTTTAAAGAGGTTATCGGATGTCGTGATGATATTATGGTATATTTAATTTATCATGGAGTTAAACCTATTAAAGCCTTTAAGATAATGGAATTTGTTCGTAAAGGAAAAGCCTCAAAAGATCCCGCAACTTGGGAGGAACATAAAAAAACAATGATTGATGCCGGTATTGAAGATTGGTTCATAAATTCTTGCCAAAAAATCAAGTATATGTTTCCAAAAGCTCACGCTGCAGCATACGTTACATCAGCATTTAGAATTGCTTGGTATAAAGTACATATGCCAGTATACTTTTATGCATCTTGGTTTTCAACAAAGGCAACTGCATTTGATATTGAGGCAATGATAAAAGGTTACGATGATATTAAAGAAAGAATTATTGATATAAGAAATAAAGGCTTTGATGCCACAAACAAAGATAGTGGAACACTTGAAAGTTTATCTGTAGCACTAGAAATGAGCGCAAGGGGACTTAAAGTACTTCCTTTTGACCTATATAAAAGTAAAGCAATGACCTTTGATGTAAAAGATGATAAAAGTTTAATACCACCATTTATTACAATTGATGGACTTGGTGAAACAGTTGCTAAAAATATCGAAAATGAAGCTAAAAAACATCCGTTTATTTCCATCGAAGATTTTCAGTCAAGATGTAAAGTGTCAACAACTCTTATTGATAAAATGAGGATGATGGGTATTTTTAATGGAATGCCTGAAAGTAGCCAATTAAGTTTATTTTAGAAAGGATTATTATGGATAAATTTATTCCAGATATGTATTATAAAAGCATATTTGATATTAATTATAAAAAACTTAAAAAGATGAAAATTAAGTGTATTGCCTTTGATTTAGACAATACACTTGCATCTTATAAAGAAGATGTTCCCTCAGATGAGATAAAAGAACTTCTTTCAATTATTTCTGATGACTTTAAAGTTATTATCTTTTCTAATGCCTCTAAAAAAAGATTAACACCTTTTAAGGAAATTCTTAATTTGGATACATCTTATTTATCAAGAAAACCATTTTTAAAAAAATATAAAAAAGTTATGCGTATTTATAAACTTAAAAGCGAAGAAATTGCTTTTGTAGGAGACCAACTTATAACAGATATTTTCGGAGCAAATAGAAATGAAAGTGTAAGTGTTTTAGTAAATCCTATCGGAGCATTTGAACCTTTTGGAACAAAAATTAATCGTTTTTTTGAAAAATTTATATACAAAAAATTAGGTAAAACTGGGGTACTTAAAAAAGGAGTATATTATGAATAAATGTAAAGGATGTGGAGAAACACTTCAATATACTGATGAAAAAAAAATAGGTTATGCAGTAAAAGGAAGTAATATTTGTAAAAGATGTTTTGATTTAACTCATTATAATAAAAATGTTGAACTTAATGATATTATTGATAATGATAAACTTCTTAAAAGCATTAATGAAAAAAATATTTTTACGATATTTTTGTGTGATGCATTATCACTTTCTAATGAAACAATAGATATTTATAATAAAATAACAAATGATAAAACTTTTGTACTTACTAAAGTTGATATTCTTCCTAAAAATATAAAATATGAAAAAGTTATTTTAAATATTAAAAATAATTATAATATTAACCCCTTAATATTTTCATATAAAAATTTAAAATTAAAAAATAATTTACTTTCGTTAATTGAAAAGCATAAAAAAGTATTAATTACAGGTATTGTATCAAGTGGTAAATCAACATTAATAAATACCTTGTTTAATGAAAATATTACCGTATCACATTATAAAAATACAACACTTGATTTTATAGAAATTAGTAAAGAAAATATTACTATAATTGATAGTCCCGGTTTTGATACAAAAGTTGTTACTAAAAAAAATAAAAATATTTTAAAACAAAAAACAGTTACATTAAAAAAAGGCTTTGAATTAAATATTGATGGAACTTCTTTTTATAGTGAAAAAGACATAAATTTATGTATTTTTATGACAAATTCAATTGTAAAAACTTATAAAAATAAAGAAAAATATAAACCATTAAAGGTAGAGGATAATATAGATTTAGTATTTGATGATTATTTTATTTATTTTAAAAAAGGAGCTATTATTTATATAAATAGTGATAACTATAATTTAAGAAGGAGTATTATATCTAGTTATGAGTAAAATAAGAGTAATGGATGAAATCCTAGCAAATAAAATTGCGGCTGGTGAAGTTATTGAAAAACTTGCCTCAATAGTTAAGGAACTTACAGAAAATTCAATTGATGCTGGGTCTAAAAATATTATAATTGAACTTAAAAATGCCGGTATGGATGAAATAAAGGTAACTGATGATGGGGAAGGCATGGATAAAATAGATGCTAAAGAATGTTTTTTACGTCACGCAACTTCAAAAATATATAAAGAAGATGATTTATATTTTATTGATACTTTAGGTTTTCGTGGTGAAGCGCTTGCCTCAATAGCATCAGTTTCAGAGATTAATTTAAAAACCTGTAATGGAAAAGAAAGTTCTTATATTCATTTAAAAGGTGGTGTAATTGATAAGGTAGCACCTTGTGAAGAAAGAAAAGGTACAAGTATATCTGTTACAAATGTTTTTTATAATACACCCGCAAGATTAAAATATTTAAAAAGTGAAGCAAGTGAACTTGCAAGTATTACAAGTTTTGTTGAAAAACTTGCTTTATCAGAAAAAGATATTGCTTTTACTTTAAAAAATAATGATAAAGAAATAGTTAAAACAAGTGGTTCAGGAAATATTTTAAAAGTAATTCATGAAATATATGGAGCAAATATATCTTCGAATATGCTTGAAATAAAAAATGGTGATAATGATTTTGTAATTTATGGTTATGTATGTAAACCTCATATTTTAAAAAGTACTAAAAATCATATGATAACTTTTATAAATAATAGAGTTATAAAAAATTATGATATTAATGAAGCAATAAATGATGCTTATTATACATATAAACCCGAGGGAAAATATCCAGTTGTAGTTTTATATATTGAAACTGACCCAACCGTTGTAGATGTAAATATTCATCCCACTAAACAAGATGTTAAAATATCTAAAATAAAAGAGTTAAAAAATCTTATTACTACTACAATAAAAAAAGCATTATATGAAAGCCTTTTAATAGTTAAACCACTTGAAGATGAAAAAACAGAAAGTAATAATTATGAACGTATGCAAATTAATAATAAAATGAATGCTTATGATATAAATAATATTTTTTCGAAAAAAGCTGGTGATGAAACTATAGTTGTAACAAATGAAGAAATAAAAAAAGAACAATATTTTATGAATTTCGAGAAAAATGATATCATTAAAAATGAAGAACTTAAGTCATTAAAACTTTATCCCGTAGGTCTTGCTCTTGGTACATATATAATTGCAGAAAATGAAGATGGTATATACCTTTTAGATCAGCATGCAGCTTATGAAAGAATAAACTATGAAAGATATATGCAAAAATTAAAAGAAAAAAAAGTAGCTAAAATAGGTATGCTTATACCAATAACAATTGAGTTTACATCTTCAGAATTTAATATTATTAAAGGTAAACTTGACATGCTTGAAAGTATTGGTATAGATGCTGAAGAATTTGGCATAAATACACTAATTATTAAAACTCATCCATCTTATTTAAAAGAAGGTTATGAAGAAGAAAGTGTAAGAAAAATAATTGATATTATTTTAAATACTGATAAAGATTTTGATAGAGTAAAATTCGAAGAAAAAATTGCAATTACACTTGCCTGCAAAATGAGTATTAAAGCTAATCATCATATTTCAATGGAAGAAATTACTTACATTTTAGATGAACTTGTTAAGTGTGATAATCCCTATAATTGTCCTCATGGAAGACCCACAATTATAAAATTTAGCATATATGATTTAGAAAAAATGTTTAAAAGAGTTATGGATTAACCATAATTTTTTTAGTGTATAATAAACTAAGTAATTATCAAGTTTGTTCTTTTTAAAGTAGATTGATTTATGATAAAAACATTATTTTTAAAGTAGTAAAACTATTATATTACTATTTTTTAAATTTTTTAGATGTAGATTATAATGATATAATAAAAAAATAGTACTTGATTAGTTATCAAATAATTAATTAAAAGTATGATAAAAAATATATAAGTATAGTATATATTAATAATTTATAAAAAAAATAAATATATTTAAATAGGTGATACTATGTTTTATTTTAAACAGCATACACGTATTAGATATATTTTTTTATTTGTAATTATTATTTTAATATGTGTTATGTTAAAAGTATTTTATGTAGAGGTTATTAGTTATAATAAACTTAAGGATTTATCAGATGATTTATATTCAAGAAACTTACCAATAAAGGCAAATAGAGGTAAAATTGTTGATCGAAATGGACTTGTCCTTGCGGATAATATTACTACTACTTCACTTATATTAGTTCCAAAGCAAATTAAAGACAAAGAAAAAGTGGCTTTTTCTTTAGCGAATATTTTAGGAGTATCATATGACGATATGCTTAAACATGTAAATAAAAAAGCATCAATTGAAAGAGTTCATCCTGAAGGAAGAGGACTTTCTTATGAAATCGCAGATAAAATAAATGCACTAAACTATGATGGTGTATATCTTTTAAAGGAAAGTAAAAGGTATTATCCATATGATGAACTTCTTTCACATACTTTAGGATATGTTGGTATAGATAATCAAGGATTAAGTGGTCTTGAACTTATGTATGATGAATATTTAAAGGGCGAAGATGGCTTTATAAAATATTTTTCTGATGGTAAAGGAAATAGGTTAAAAATGGCAGAAAGATACGAAAGCGCCACTGATGGGATAACAATAGGCCTTACCATAGATTTAAATTTACAAAAAGTAGTGGAGGGTTCACTTGATGAAATTATTACTAAATATACGCCAGAACATGCTTTAATAATTGCAATGGATCCCCAAAATGGTGAGATACTTGCAATGGGTTCAAGACCATCATTTGATCCAAATAATTATAAAAAGTATGATGTTGAAACTATTAACCGAAATTTACCAATTTGGATGACTTATGAGCCAGGGTCAACATTTAAAATAATAACACTTGCTTCTTCATTAGAGGAAAAAACCATTGATTTATTTAAAGATACTTTTACTGATAGTGGCTCTATAAATGTAGAAGGGGCAACACTGCACTGTTGGAAACATGGAGGCCATGGAACTCAAACTTATCTTGAAGTTGTAGAAAACTCTTGTAATCCAGGATTTGTATCAATGGGTCAAAAACTTGGAACAGAAAGACTTATGAGTTATATAAAAAATTTTGGTTTTGGTAAGAAAACTGGAATTGATTTAAATGGTGAGGGTAATGGAATACTTTTTAATATGAATAAAATGGGGCCAGTTGAAACCGCTACCACAGCATTTGGACAAGGAATAAGTGTTACACCAATACAGCAAATAACAGCAGTTAGTGCCGCAATTAATGGAGGAAGTTTATATAAACCTTATATTGTAAAAAGCTTAACTTCACCAACTGGAGTATTACTTGATTATAATGAAAAAACTTTTGTAAAAAAAGTTATTAGTGAAGATACTTCCTCACTTGTAAGATTTACATTAGAAAGTGTTGTTGCAAATGGTACAGGAAGAAATGCTTATATTGAAAATTATCGTGTTGGTGGAAAAACAGGTACTGCTCAAAAAGTTATTGATGGTAAATATTCTTCCTCAAGTTATATTTTATCTTTTGTAGGTTTTATGCCCGCTGATAAACCTAAAATTGCTTTATATGTTGCCATTGATGGTGCTAAAAATGTAACACAATATGGTGGAACAGCTTCAGCACCCGTAGCTAAAAAAATATTAACAAGTGCAATAGATATATTAAACATTTCACCGTCAAAAGATGGAATGCCTAAAGAGTATAATTATTTAGATAAAAAATATTTATATGTTCCAGATGTAGTAGGCAAGAGTAAAGAAGAAGCCCAAAAACTTTTAAAAGAATTTAATGTGCAGTATCTTTCCACGGGAGAAGTAGTAAGTTATCAGTCACCAGAAAGTGGCACATATATTGAAGAAGGTTCAAGCATAATGATTATGCTTAAATAAGGAGGGTTAATGCTTACAAAATCTATTTTATGTTTAATGATGGGTTTTATATTATCAATTATTTTAGGAATAATTATTGTACCTTTTTTTAAAAAAAATCATATTGGACAAAAAGTATCTAAAAAACTTAATGCAAGACATCTTTTGAAAGAGGGAACGCCTACTATGGGTGGGTTTATATTTATTATAAGTACTCTTTTGATAATATTATTTTTGTTTCTTAATAAAAATATAAAATTTTCTTATAATTTTTTGATAATAATTATTACATTTGTTTTTTATGGATTTTTGGGCTTTCTTGATGATTTTTTAAAAGTTAAACTACATAATAACAAAGGACTTTCTATTATTTTGAAGTTTTCTTTAGAACTTATTATATGTATTATATTTTTTCTACTTTTTTTAATTAATGGTAATAATACTATAGTAAATTTTTATTTATTTACAATAGATTTAAAAATATTTTATGGTTTTTTAATACTTTTTATGGTAACAGGATGTGCAAATGCAGTTAATATAACAGATGGACTTGATGGCCTTGCCGCAGGACTTTGCACTATAGCTTTTATTTCATATGGAATAATAGCCTTTAATAGTCCTTATATTATTGGAAATGATGAGATAGCTATATTTTGTTTTATTTTATCTGGTTCACTTCTTGGATTTTTAACATTTAATTTTTATCCCGCTAAAATATTTATGGGTGATTTAGGTTCACTTGCTCTTGGGGGAGTATTATCAGCAGTAGCTATTACTTTGAAAAACGAAATATCACTTGTAATAATTGGCTTAGTTTTTATTATTGAAACACTTTCTAGTTTTATTCAAATTATTTCGATAAGATATTTTCATAAAAAAATATTTTTAAAAAGCCCACTTCATCATCATTTTGAAATGTTGGGTTATAAAGAAACGGATATAATTAAAATATTTTATGCAGTAGGTATTTTCTTTTCAATGATAATGATAATATATATAATATATCACTAAATATAAAAAAAATTTATTGAAAATAATATTTACAAATATTATTTTATTTGCTATCATGTTTTTAGAGATAGGGTAGAAGTTAGATGGACTTCTATTTTTTTTAGTTGGAGGAGGAAATATGATTAAACTAGAAAATATTACTAAATCTTATGGAGTAAAATCTCTAAAACAAACTGTTTTAAAAAATATCTCTATCTGTTTCAAAGACAAAGGTTTTGTCTTTATTTTAGGACCAAGTGGTTGCGGTAAAACTACGCTTTTAAATATTATTGGTGGTCTTGATAAGCCAAGTGAAGGAAGTATTTACATTAACGGATGTAATATGAAAAAATTTAAAGATAAAAATTTAGATGCTTATCGAAATAAACATATTGGTTTTATTTTTCAGCAATATAATTTAATTTCTTATCAAAATGCATTAGAAAATGTAATATTAGCACCTACTATAGCGGGCAAAAAAAGAAAAGAAAGAATAAAAAGAAGTAAAATTGTTCTTGAAAAAGTAGGGTTAAAGGATTTATTTAAGAAAAAACCAAATGAAATTTCTGGAGGAGAAAGACAAAGAGTAGCTATTGCAAGAGCACTTGTTAATAACCCAGATGTTATTTTAGCAGATGAAGCCACGGGAGCACTTGATACAGTAACCTCAAAACAGGTAATGGACATTTTAAAAGATATTTCTAAAGAAAAACTTGTTATAATGGTTACACATAATGAAAAACTTGCTTATACATATGGTAGCAGAATAATTAAAATAAAAGATGGAGTTATAGAGCATGATAGTAATCCTTGTGAAGAAGAAAATGATAATAAAAAATTAAGTTTTAAAAAGAAAAAAATAAGCATTTTTACAGCCCTTTTTCTATCACTAAAAAATTTACTTACAAAAAAGTCAAGAACATTTTTGACATCTTTTTCAGGAGCTATAGGAATAATTGGTATAGCACTTATTTTATCTTTATCAAAAGGAACTACAAATTATATAAAAAATATAGAAAAAGAAACTATATCATCTTATCCAATTGCAATATCTTTAGATAAAGATAGTTTTGAATATGATATTGTTCAAAAAAAGAAAAATAATTGTCAAAAAGGTTATGTATGTTTTACTGATGATTTAGTAAACTATCAAAAAAATAATTTAAAAGATTTTCGAAAAAATATTATAAATAATTATGAGAATATAAATAATTATGTTTCGAGTATAAAGTATTCATATAATGTTAATTTTGATTTATATAAAAGTAATAATAAAGTTTCTATAGAGGGTTTTCATGAAATTAAGGATAATAATAAATATGATTTAGTTTATGGCTCTTTTCCAAATAATTTTAATGAATTTGTTATTGTTCTTAATGAAAACGATTTATTTCCGTTATCAGTTATAAAAAATCTTAATATAGAAAATGAAAAAAGTATTAGTTATGAAAAACTATTAAATGAAAAATACCAGTTTTTCTTAAAGGGAAATTCTTATAAAAAAAATGGTGAAGTTTATGAAAAAATAGCTAATAAAAATTATATAGATATAGGCATCGTTGGCATTATAAAACCTAAAAAAGGTCAGGAAGCTGGTGGCTATATAGGATACTCAAAAAAACTTACTGATTATGTAATTGAAAAAACAAATGAATTAGATATTATAAAAGAATATAAAGAAAAAAATATAAATCTTTTAACTAATTTACCTTTTGATAGTGATGAAGAAAAAGGTATGTTTGAAAAAGAAATTGGTTTAATTAATGCCCAGGAACCTAGTTTAATAAGTATATATCCTAAAAATTTTTCTTCGAAAGAAAAAATTGAAAATATAATTAAAAAGTATAATGAAACTAAAACAAATGAAGATAAAATTGAATATGTAGATTATGTTAAAGTTTTAGTAAGTAGTTTAACAAATATTATTAATATTATTACTTATATATTAATTTCTTTTGTGGCAGTAAGTCTTATAGTATCTTCGATTATGATATCAATTATTACTTATATAAGTGTATTAGAAAGAACTAAAGAAATAGGTATTTTAAGAGCTATTGGGGCAAGTAAAAAAGATATAAGTAGAGTTTTTAATGCTGAAACAATTATTATTGGCCTTTTGTCAGGGGTAATAGGAATAATTTGTACAATTTTAATTAACAAAGGAGTAGATAAGATAATTTATAATTTAATAAAAGTAAAAAATATTACATCACTTTCAGTTAAACACTGTATAATTTTAATTGTAATTAGCGTTTTACTTTCATTTATGTCAGGTTTAATTCCTGCGAAAAAAGCTAGTAAAAAAGACCCTGTAATATCACTTAAAAGCCAGTAATATAATTATATAGATGAAAAAAGAAAATATTTTATTATTAATCACAGTGATTATTATGTCTATTTTTGGCATTATTATGATATATTCTGCGAGTAGTGTTTGGGCATTATATAAATTTAATGATGCTTTTCATTTTGCTAAATATCAATTAATTTTCTTTTTAGTAAGTTTGCTTTTAATGTTTTTTGTTTCTAAAATTGATTATGAAAAATATAAAAAATATGCAAATATAATACTTCTTATAAGTGTTATGTTACTTGTACTTGTTCTTTTTGTAGGTAGTGAAATAAATGGCTCTCGAAGTTGGTTTAAAATAGGCCCATTTGGTTTTCAACCAAGTGAAATAGCAAAACTTGCTCTTATTATATTTACATCAAAATATTTAGAAAAAAATAACTCTTTAGTAACTGATATAAAAAAAGGCATTTTCCCAATACTTTTAATAATATTTTTGTTTTTTGTTCTTATTATGCTTGAACCAGATTTTGGAACAGGTATGGTTATTGTTTTATCTTTAATGATGCTTATTTTTGTTTCAGGAGTAAAACTTAAATTTTTTGGTGTTTTAGGCGTTTTAGGTTTAATTGGAATAAGTGGACTTATTGTAATTGCACCCTATAGACTTAAAAGAATTATTTCATTTTTAAATCCATGGTCTGATCCCTTGGGGTCTGGTTATCAAATTATTCAGTCACTTTATGCAATAGGCCCATCAGGTCTTTTAGGTCTTGGTTTTGGAAATTCTATTCAAAAACAATTTTATCTTCCTGAACCTCAAACAGATTTTATTTTTGCTATTATTGCTGAAGAATTTGGTATTGTAGGAGTAACCGTAATTATAGTTTTATTTGCTTTATTATTTTACTGTATAGTTAAAATATCCCTTAAACAAAATAATCTTTTTGCAAAATACTTAGTATTTGGTCTTGGAGTTCAAATAATATTACAAGCTTTATTAAATTTATGTGTTGTTACAGGTTTAATTCCCGTTACAGGGGTAACACTTCCATTTTTTTCATATGGTGGCTCATCACTTCTTGTTAGTATGATTTCTATAGGTATTATTTTAAATATTGGTAGTAAAAAATGATAGTCACTATATAAAATTTAAATACGTAAAATTTGCTGAAATTATAAAAAGTGGGTGCAAAAAGGTGCAACTAATTGATTTTTAAATATAAAGTCAATTATATTAATCTAAATAAAAATAACTTAATGAATAAAAAAATAACTTTTAGCTATTTAAAAAAAATCAAAAATATAGTATTATTTAGTAGTAGGGTAAATAATTTTTTACTTTGAAAGGATTTTAGTTAATATGAAAAATAAAAAAGTAGTAAGTATTATTTCAACTGTATTATTTTTAATAATTGTAATAGGTGCATCTTTTGCATATTTAGGTTCATTTACAGAAGAATTAGAAAATAATGTAGCAGTAAATATTTATGCAAGTAATTTGGGTAATTCCTCATTTATAGCAACATCCGCAGATATGAATATTCAAGTGCCATTAAATGCTATGTTTGAAGGCTCAACTGGTGTAGCAGCATCAGATAATGCCACAATTACAGTAAACCTTACAGGAGCAAAAGATATTTTAACAACATGCACATATGATGTAGTTTATGAATATGATTTAAATAGTGAAATATATGGAAGTACAGTAAATGTAACAAGTGGAGCAACAAAAGAAATAACAATGCAAGTTTCTTCTCCAAGTGGAACTAATTATTTTTCAAGTGAAACTAATTTTAATTATAATAGTTCATGGACTGCAAAAACATCTACAGTTGGTGCAAAAAGAACTTTAGTAAAAGGTGCTACAATAACAAGCATGGGAACATCAACTTTACAAACAATTACTGTTACAGGAAGATATTATAATTTAAATGTTATTCAAGATAATCTTGCAAATAAACATTTTACAGGTAAAATATATGTAGAAAATAATAGTTGTAGTGCTGGAGAAATGCCAAAATCAAATGAACTAATACTTTTAAATAATGGTGGTAAAAAAGCAATTGAGGCGAAAGGCAAACCAACATTTACTACTTCTGCTACAACAAATGAGGGTATGTATGCCACTAAAGATGACTATGGAACATCTTACTATTTTAGGGGTGCAGTAGATAATAACTGGTTAAAATTTGGCGAAGTAGGTGGCAAACCAATATATTGGCGAATAATAAGAATAAATGGAGATGATTCAATAAGACTACTATATACAGGAACAACTGCTCCAACCGAAAGTCAAAAGGTAGTAATGACAGGCACAGGCACGCAAATAAGTACAAGTGCATTTAATGAAGAATATGATAAAACTGAATATGTAGGATATAAATATGAAGTAGGTAAGCAACATGGCTTAGCAAAGAATAGTACAATAAAAACCACATTAGAAAATTGGTATAAGACAACAACACTATACACTGACGAAGCAACATCAAAATTGGTTGCAGATACACCATTTTGCTATGATAGATCTGCTTCGACAAGTGAGATAGGTACATATGGCGAAATAGATAGTTGGGTATCAACAGGAACATACTATTACTATGGCAGTTACGGAAGAACATGGGGAAATAATAATAGTTGGAATCCAAGTTTAAAATGCCAAAATGAATTAGATAAGTATAGCGTAGCAAATGGAACACTTGAAAATCCAGTGGGTTTAATAACCGCAGATGAGATAGTCTTGGCAGGTGGAAAAAATACTGGCAATAGTTTACAATATTTATACACAAACAAATATTATTGGTCTGGGTCGCCTTACTTTTTCTTTAGTAATAATAGTGTTTCTATTGTTTTCAATGTCTCTTCTTCAGGTGCTTTGAATAATAGTTCTGTGTCTGATCTTAGTGGTGTCAGACCTTCTATTTCTCTATCCTCTGAAGCAAAACTATCTGGCGAGGGAACATGGAATAATCCATATACAGTTAATTTAAATTAAGTCATAGAAAACTATGGCTTTTTTATATTAATTGAGATATAATACGTTTTACATGGGGGAAAAATGAATATATATTTAAAATATATGTTAAAAAAATATAATGATAATTTATATGTATTAGTTAATAATCCTAAATTTTTAAAATGTTTAGCAAAAAGTATTTGGGTTATTGATGATTATATAATAAGTAATATGTTTAATACATATGATAGTATAATTGAATTTTTATCATTTATAAAAAGTGATATAGATAAATATAAATTTATAAGTAATGAAAAAATATTATCTACTATATTTTCTTATGAACATAGTAATAGTTTTATAAAATCAAGATTATATTTTTCTGATAAAATATATTATGAACAGTTTTATTTATTATTAAATAAAAAAGATAAAATAACTTATTTAAAATATATGGTTTATAATAATGAGTTTTTCTATTTAATAAAAAAATATTCTAAAGATTTTAGTAGTGATGAAATAATGAATTTACTTATTAAAAGTACTTTAACAGATACTGAACTTGAATATTTTTTTAATATAGTTAGTCCTTCTCAAATGGGTATGCTTCTTACTAAAATAAAAGATTATAAAATAAAGTGTAAGTATTTTGATGACCTTATTTTAATTGATAAAGTAAAATATATTAAATATTTACCTGATGAAGAAAAACTTAAATATATTAATGACAAATATTTAAAGGTAAGTGTAATAGCTCATTTAAATGATAAAAAATTAAGTGAAAAATATTTTTTAACTTTATCTGTAGAGGATAAAATAAATGTTATATATGAGTGTGAGGATATTGGTCATATACTTTATTTAATAAGTATTTCTTCTTTTGAGGAAAAAACTTATTTATCTATTTTAAAAACATTATTACTTTTATATAAAGATCAAAGAATACTTTATAAATTAAGTGAAAAAGATGAGTTATTAAATAAAATTTATAATCTTAAAAAAAGTGATATACCAAATGAAAATTTATTTATGTTTCCTAATATTAAAAATGATATTACTTTTGGAGTAGAACTTGAGTGCTCTTCATCATATTATCTTTTACTTTCTAAATATGAAAGATTTTTATCATCATGGATGGTTAAAGAGGAAAAAACTGTTGATAATGGAATTGAGTTTTCTTCACCTATATTTAAATATAATAAAGAAAGTTTAAATGAATTAAAATTTGTTTGTGATTTTTTACGTGATAATGATTTTTTATATTCATCATCTTCGGGAGGTCATATTCATATTGGGTTTAATGCCTTTAAGAATGCTAAACATTTATATTCATTTTATAAAATATATGTAATATGCGAAAAAGAGTTGTTTTTACTTTTAAACAGAGCTAACTCTAAAATAAGAGATAATGCTATAATATTTGCTAAAGCAATATCAAATAAACTTGAATCACTTTATAAATATGATTTAAAATTTAATTCTATAGAAGATGAAGTATGCTATTTATATAACCATGTAAATGATAGATCTAGTTCACTAAATATTAATAATGTATATTTTGGCATTAAAAATACTTTGGAATTTAGATTTCCAAATATTGAAATGAATTATGAATATTTACATGAAAATATAGTTTTTATCTTAAAACTTATTGAAATTAGTAATATAGTTAAAACTTATGATATTAAAAATTTATTATCATATGAAGAAAGTCAAAAAGTAGATTATTTACTTAAACTATTATTTTTTGATAATGATTATTTATATAATGTATTTAGTTTTAGGTATAAACAAAATTATGAAGTTAATAAAGAAAATCCATTAATAAGGGGGATAAAATGATAAATAATTTTTTAGTTAATTTAAAATGTAATAAAAACTTATATGATTATTTAAATAAAAATGAGGTAATATCTTTAATAGAAAGTTTTAATAATTTAATTTTAGATAGAAACTATGAAATAAATTTATCTATTGAAAAGGTTAATAGTTTAATAAATGGTAAAAGTTTAAATTATATACTTGTTATAGTTAATGGTTTAAATGAAGAAGAAAAAGTATATTTTATAGGAAAGATTATTAAAGACTTTTCTTTTATAAAAGAAAGTAAATTATTTTGTTTAATAAATAAATTAAGTGATGATAATTTAATAAAAATAGGTCTTCTTTTGCATGATAAAAAAGTTATTTCAGATGTATTTTCTCTTATAAAAGATAAAAATAAAAAAATTAATTATTTAAGTAAATTAAATGAAAAAGATACACTTTTATTTTTATTAACTTTATCTGATGAAGAAAAGTTAGTATTTATTGAAAAAGGTTTTTTTGTTTCAAGTTTAGTTAGCTCTTTAAGTGAAAAATATATTTATAAAGAGTTTGATAAATTAAATGACGTGCAAAAACAAAATGTAATTTATAACGTAAAAAATGAAAGTATTAAATATAATTTACTTGAAAAAAGTAAAGGACTTATTAATCCATATACGGAAAAAACTTTAATTAGTTTAATATATATTTCAACAACTGATTTATCATTAAAAGAAAGAATATCAAATAAATATTTTGATTTTAAAGATACTGAGTATGATATAACTAATACGGCAGGTGGAAAAAAGCAAATTCTAGAAAGTATTAACATTTTAATGCACAAAATATCGTTATTAAAAAATTATACTTTTGGTCTTGAACTTGAAACATCAAATGAAAATGCAGCGTATTATTTAGATAGAAAGTATATTTTTAATAATTGGTTTTTTCAAGATGAGGCCTCAGTAGATTTTGGACTTGAAATTACTTCTCCAGTTTTAAATTATAGTGAAAATGCTTTGAAAGAAATAAAGTATATTTGTCAAATGACAGAAAAAATTGGTGCTAAAATAACGCCAACATGTGGAGGCCATATTCATATTGGATTTAATGCCTTTAGAAATGAAAATGAACTTAAAATGCTTTATATGCTTTTTTGTAATAATGAAAATATTTTTTACTTAATATCTAATCATAAAAATAGTTTAATAAGGCCTAAATGTTTTAATGTAGCAAGACCATTATCTTTAGATTTAAATGAAGCAATTTCATCTGGTAGATTTAAAAATACTGTTGATTTATTTGACTTTGTAAGAATAATGAATGGTGTTCAAGGTGATAGATTTGCCTCAATAAATTTGCAAAATGCTTTTACAAAAAATAAAAATACTATTGAGTTTAGAGCACCAAATTGTGAAATAAATTATGATGAATTAGTACTTAATATAATTTTATATTTAAAACTTGTAGATGCTTCAATAAGGTATAGTAATATTAAAAAAATTAAAGGTGAGTTTGATTTTTTAGTAAGTAATATTCCAAATGATAAAGAAAAATGTGATGTACTTTTAAATCTTCTTTTTGATAAAGATACATATCTAATTAGTAAATTTCAAGAAAGATTTGAAGAAAATTATTTAATAAATAAAAAAGTAGGTAGAATTATAAAAAAAAGTGGAACTATAAAATTTTAATTTGACATAAAATCATATAATTAATATAATATTTTTAGTAGGAGGGCTTATGGAGCAAAGACAAATGGTTGAAAGTATGTTTGAAAATTTACATAATGAAGTTGGTCAAAATGTTGAATTATTAACTTGGTGGAATGGAAGGTTACTTAAATCAAATGGTATTTTATCAGAGGTTAATGACTATGAAAAAATATGTGTTGGAGGAGTATATTATCCATTTATAGATTATGCTAAAGCTATTTTTTATGTAAGAA
This sequence comes from uncultured Bacilli bacterium, assembly GCA_934098665.1. GTDB lineage: Bacteria > Bacillota_I > Bacilli_A > RF39 > UBA660 > UBA6448. The sequence continues at coordinate 14,337 of CAKOOO010000003.1, read as the reverse complement.
GTGATAAAGGTATGCTTTATTTAAATCCTACAGTTAAAGATGGCTATGAAGTAAAACCTTATTATTACGTAAATGAAATGCGTTCTATATTCTTTGAAGATAACGATAATTTATCTAGATAACTTTTAAAAAAATTTCCTTGTAAAAAGGGATTTTTTATTATATAATATGTAAAGAAAAAGGAAGGAAAATATATATGAAAAATGTACACGAAATAGAAATTAAGTTAACTTCTGACTGGTCTAAATGTCTTGATAATGCATTTAAGAAAAAAGTTAATGAAGTTAAAGTTGATGGGTTTAGAAAGGGAACTTGTCCAAAAGAAATTTATATTAAAAAATTTGGTATTGAAAGTCTTTATATGGATGCAGTTGATGAAGCAGTAGGAATTGCTTATAAAAAAGCACTTGATGAAAATAAAGAAATAACTCCAGTTATTGAACCTAAAGTTGATGTAAAAAATATTTCTGAAAAAGAAGTTGAATTTAAATTTACAATTATTAGTAAACCTGAAATTAAATTAGGTGAATATAAAAATTTAGGAATAAAAAAAGAAGAAGTTAAAGTAACTAAAAAAGAAATTGAAGATGAAATATCTAAAATGCAAGATAGATTTGCCGATCTTATTGTTAAAAATGATGGAATTATTGAAGAAGGAAATACTGCTATAATAGACTTTAAAGGAGAAGTTGATGGTGCTCCTTTAGAAGGTGGAAGTGCTGAAAACTATAGTTTAGAAATTGGTACTCATTCATTTATCCCTGGTTTTGAAGATGGTCTAGTAGGACACAAAACTGGTGATATTGTAACTCTTAATTTAAAATTTCCTGAAGATTATGTAGAAAATTTAAAAGGAAAAGATGTTACTTTTGAAGTTAAAATTAATGAAGTAAAGGTTAGAGTTTTACCTGAAATTAACGAAGATTTCTTTAAAGATCTTGGTTATGAAGATGTTAAAACTAAAGAAGAGTTAGAAAGCAAAGTAAAAAGTGAACTATTAAAAGAAAAAGAAGCTAAAATAGCAGATGCTCATTTAGATAAAGTTCTTGATAAAGCAGTAGAAAATATGAAAGTTGAATTAAACAAAGAAATTATTGATGATGAAATTCATAGAATGATTCATGAATATGAAAGACAACTTCAAACGCAAGGACTAGATATGCAAAAATATTTTGAACTTACTGGTGATACAGAAGAGTCTTTACATAAAAAAATGGAAGGCGAAGCTACAAAAAGAGTTAAATATCGTTATTTAATCGAAGAAGTTGCTGCAAAAGAAAATGTAGAATTTACTAAAGAAGAAGTAGATGCCAAAGCAAAAGAAATGGCCGAAAACTATGGAATAAGTGTTGATGAATTAATTAAAGCTTATGGTTCACTTGACGTAGTTAAATATGATATGACAATGCATAAAGCATTAGAAATAATTAAGGAAAATAATTAAGTTTTCCTTTTTTTATGTAAACTAATTATAAGTATATTGCTTTTTAAATTTATAAATGATAAAATTAAGTAGAATAAAGAGGTGTTTATAGTGAAAGATTTTATTATAAATTTATACGCAAATAAATATTTTCCTATATATTTAGGGGTAATTATTTTTGTTTTATTAGTGGCATTTTTTATTGTGTTTTTTCTTGGTAAAAAAGATCAAAAGAAAATTTTAGAAACTCAAAAATTAAATTTAGAAAAGTTAAAGGAATCGCAAAATAATCCTGAAACTGCAAATAATGAGGTAAATAGTGCTATTCAAAGTATTCCAGTGCAAAATCCTCAAATTGAACCAAAAGAAAAAGCCCCACTGCCTGTTAATACTGCACCTATAGTTAAACCAGTAACTGTTAATCAAAATATTCAAACTCCAGTTACTCCAGTTGTTGAACCAGTTAAAGTTCAGCAGGTTACTTTAACTTCAGAAGTTAAAAATGAAGATGCTGTAAAGCCAGTTGAAAAAGTTGCTCCTATTATTCCACCAGTAATGGAAGTGCCAGTAAAACCAGCACCTGAAATTACAAAACCAGTTATTGATGAAGAAGTATATAAAATAAAAAAAGAAGAGGATACAGTTAATAGATTAAGACAGCTTTCTGAGTCTTTAGATAAAGAAGTTGCTCCATTACTTCCTAAAGAAGAAGTTAAAAAGGAAATAAATAATACAAAAGTAGTAAGTAACATATATAGTTCTGTTTATGTACCAAATAAAGATGTTAAAGAAGAAGAAAATACTATAAGTGATGACTTTGATGATACAATGAATATTGAACTTCCTAAACTAAAAACTAATGAACCAGTTTTAAAAGATGATTCTCAAGATACATTAAATTTACTATAAAATTACAAAATTTGACACTTAAAAAATAAAAAAACGTAAAGTAACATTGCCAAACTTGCGTTTTTTTTTTATAATAATTTAAGGTGGTACTATGGTAAAGAAATATGATGAATCATCAATTAAGATTTTAGAGGGCCTTGAGGCAGTTAGAAAAAGACCAGGAATGTATATTGGTTCAACTGATAAAAGAGGGCTTCATCATTTAGTTTGGGAAATTGTTGATAATTCAATAGACGAAGTAATAAATGGCTTTGGTAATTATATTAAAGTTATTATAAATAAGGATAATTCAATTACAGTAGCGGATAATGGTAGGGGCGTTCCTATTGGTATGCATGCTTCAGGAAAAAGTACTCCTGAGGTTATTTATACAATGCTTCATGCTGGGGGTAAATTTACTGAAGATGGTTATAAAGTTTCCGGTGGTCTTCATGGAGTTGGTGCATCAGTTGTTAATGCATTATCATCTTCGATGACTGCTGTAATTTATCGTGATGGCAAAATAAGTGAAATTGATTTTGAAAATGGTGGTAAAGTAAAAAATCCTCTTCGAACTATAGGTGAAAGTAAAAAAACAGGAACAATTGTTAAATTTAAACCTGATAATGAAATATTTAAAAATTTACAATTTTCATATACAACAATTTGTGAAAGAATGCAAGAAAGTGCATTTTTACTTCCTGGACTTACTATTGAAGTAATTGATGAAGCAGATGAAAAGGAAGTTAAATATCATTATGAAAATGGTCTTACAAGTTTTGTAGAATATATTAATGAAGATAAAACAGCACTTCATAAAGTAATAAATTTTAATGGAATCAAACAAGGTATTGAGGTAAATATTGCAATGCAATACACTGATACATATCAAGAAAATATTTTATCGTTTGTAAATAATGTTAAAACAGGTGATGGTGGTTCTCATGAAGTTGGTTTTAAAACAGGTATTACAAAAGCATTTAATGATTATGCTAAAAATAATAGTATTTTTAAAGGTAAAGATTATTCACTTGATGGAGTAGATGTAAGAGAAGGGTTAACAGCTGTAATAAGTTTGAAAATACCTGAAGAACTTTTACAGTTTGAAGGACAAACAAAAGGAAAACTTGGTACTCCAGAAGCAAGAAGTATAACAGAAAGTATAACTTATGATAGTTTAAAATTTTACCTTGAGGAAAATAAAGAAGTAGCTCTTAATATACTTGAGAAAGCAATGAAAAGTAAAACCGCTAGAGAGGCCGCAAGAAAAGCTAGAGAAGAAGCCAGAAATGGTAAAAATAAAAGTAAAATAGAAAAGAATTTATCTGGTAAACTTGCTCCTGCTCAAAGTAAAAATCCTAAAATAAATGAACTATTTATAGTCGAAGGTAATTCAGCGGGTGGTTCTGCTAAAGGTGGAAGAAATCGTAAGTTTCAAGCAATACTTCCACTTCGAGGAAAAGTAATAAATGCTGATAAAGCAAGTAGTGAAGATTTATTTAAAAATGAAGAAATTAATACACTTATTTATACAATAGGTGCTGGTGTAGGTCAAAGTTTTGATGCAAGTGAGTCTAATTATGATAAAGTTATTATAATGACCGATGCCGATGTTGATGGAGCACATATTCAAATATTACTTTTAACTTTCTTTTATAGATATATGCGTGGACTTATTGAAACAGGACACTTATATATAGCAGTTCCTCCACTTTATAAAATAGATTATGGTAAGAAACGATATTATGCTTATTCAGATGATGAACTTGAAAACATAAAAAGAGAAAATTCTGGTAAATATGCAGTTCAAAGATATAAAGGACTTGGTGAAATGAATCCAGAACAATTATGGGAAACTACTATGAACCCTGAAACAAGAATGCTTATTAGAGTAAATATTACTGATGCAGCTTTAGCGGAAAAAAGAGTTAGTACTTTAATGGGTGATAAAGTTGAACCTAGAAAAGAGTGGATAAATGAAAATGTTGAATTTACCATGGAAGATGATTATAGGGGGTAAAATATGGAAAATGAAATATTAAAAAGAATACAAGATTATGCCCTTGAAGAAATAATGGGTGATAGATTTGGAAAGTATGCAAAAGAAATTATTTTAGACCGTGCTATTCCAGATGTAAGAGATGGTTTAAAACCAGTTCAAAGAAGAATACTTTATGCAATGTATAAAGCAGGAAATACTTCAGATAAAGGTTATATAAAATGTGCCGCTACAGTAGGGGACGTTTTAGGTAAATTCCATCCACATGGAGATTCATCAGTATATGATGCAATGGTAAGAATGAGTCAATGGTGGAAGCAAAATCATATTTTAGTGGATATTCACGGAAATAATGGTTCAATGGATGGAGATGGTGCTGCTGCATACCGTTATACTGAAGCAAGACTTGCTAAAATAAGTAATGAACTATTAAAAGATTTAGATAAAGAAACAGTATCTTGGGCACTTAACTTTGATGATCGTTTTTTAGAACCTACTGTGCTTCCCGCTAAATATCCAAATTTACTTGTAAATGGTGCAAATGGTATTTCTGCAGGATATGCAACAAATATTCCTCCCCATAATTTAGGAGAAATAATTGATGCAACTATCAAAAGAATAGATAGTCCTAACTGTAAACTTGATACTATTTTAGAAATAGTTAAAGGACCAGACTTTCCAACAGGTGGTATAGTCGAAGGAAAAGATGGAATAGTGTCCGCATTTACAAAAGGTATAGGTAAAGTAATTGTTAGGGCAAAAACTGAATTTAAAAAAGAAAAAGGTAAAGACCAAATTATTATTGAGCAAATTCCTTTTGATGTAAATAAAGCAAATTTAGTTAATAAAATAGACTCTATTAGAATTGATAAAAAAGTCGAGGGTATAAGCGAAGTTAGAGATGAAACTGATAGAGAGGGCTTACGTATTGCTATTGATTTAAAAAATGGTGCAAATAAAGAACTTATTTTAAATTATTTATTTAAAAATACAGATTTACAAATTAGTTATAATTATAATATGGTTTCTATTGTAAATAGAAGTCCAAAAGTTTTAGGTATACTCGAAGTGCTTGATGCTTATATTTCCCATTATAAAGAAGTTGTTACTAAAAGAACTACATTTGAACTTAAAACTTATGAAAAAGAATTTAATATTGTATCAGGTCTTATGAAAGCAATATCAATACTTGATGAAGTTATAAAAGTAATAAGAAGTTCAAAAAATAAAGCAGATGCTAAAGAAAATTTAGTAAATACATTTGATTTTAATGTAGAACAAGCTGAAGCAATTGTAACATTGCAACTTTATAGACTTACAAATACAGATATAGTTGTTTTAAAAGAAAGATCCGAAGAACTTACTAAATTAATTGAAAGATGTAAAGAAATATTAAACGATGAAAATACTTTAAAAAGTTTACTTAAAACAGAACTTAAGGAAGTTAAGAAAAACTATGCAGTTCCAAGAAAAACAGAAATTAAAGAAGATGTAACAGAAATAAAAGTTGATTTAAAAGAAATGATACCTAAAGAGGATGTTATGGTAATCGTTACAAATGATGGATACTTAAAAAAGGTTCCTATGAAGTCTTTCAAAGCCGCAAATGATGAAACTACATTAAAGCCTGGAGATTTTGTAAGAAGTATGTTCGAAGTTAATACTCGTGATTATATTATTTTATTTACAAATTTAGGTAATTATCTATTCATACCTGTTTATATGATAAATGAATGTAAATGGAAAGATTTAGGAAAGCATGTTAATAACCTTGTTTTGATTAAAGAAAATGAAAAAGTAATTGATTCATTTATATTTGAAAAAGGTAAGTATTTAATTTTAACTACTAAACAAGGTATGATTAAAAAAGTAAGAACTGATGAATTTGAGGTATCACGTTATTCTAAAACATTAACTGCTGTAAAAATGAAAGGTAATGATGAACTTGTAAGTGTTAATTTAATGAAAGATAAAACGCTTTTAGTAACAAATAATAATTATTATTTGTTATTTGAAACTGCCCAAATACCTGAAGTTGGTCCAAAAGCATCTGGCGTAAAAGCTATGAATTTAAGTGATAGTAATATAATAAGTTCAATGCAAATAAATGATAGTGATGAATATATAAATGTATTTACTAATCAAAATACTGCAAAAAGGGTAAAAATAAATGAATTTGTAATGCTTACTAGAAATAAAAAAGGTAAAGAAATACTTAAGAAAAATAAAACTAAAGATTATAAAGTTATAAGTGCATATCCATCAAATTCAAAAACAATAAATGTAGTAAAATTTATAGATGATATAGGTGAAATAAAAAATAGTGATATACCAATAATGGATATAAATAGTTTTGGAAGTAATTATACTAAATTAAAAGTTTCAACTGTTAAAGCAAAATATGAAATTATTAAAGCAAAAGATAGGGTAATAGAAATAAAAACTGAAGAAAATAATATTTCTCTTTCAAAAGAAGAAGAACAACTATCTTTTGAGGATTTTACAAATAATTTTAAAATATAAAAAGTTCATTAATTTGAACTTTTTTCATATAATTTAATGGTGATATCATGAGTAAAAAAGATGAATTTTTATTATTTGCTAAAAAAAATGCTTCATTTGCAAAGTATGTTGAAAGTGGCAAAATGTCTTGGCAAAAATTTTATGAACTTTATGATATATATGGTGAAGATAGTGATGTTTGGGATGAATATAAAAATTTTGAAAGAAGTGAAACGAAAGAAAGTTTTAAGTTTAATGACATAATTAAAAATGTAAATATGGATACTATAAAAGAGCACATTTCAACAGCTCAAAAAGCACTTGATTTTGTCCAAGAACTTACAAGTAAAGGAGCTCCATCATCAGTTAAAACACCAGTTACTCCAAGGCCATTAAATAAATTTTTCGAGGACTAATGAATAAATATGTACTTTTAAAACTTAAAGAAAATGAAAAACTGTTCTCTCATTTTATGGAAAATTCTTATTATATTAAAGTGCTTAACCGTGATCCAAATGCCTTAAAAAATTTTGAAAGTGATATGAAAACTTTATATAAAGAGCGTACTACAGATAAAATATCTCATGCAATAGATACTGTAGAAATGATTTCTTCGATTATTGATACAATTAAATAAAAAATATTTACATTATTAAGTAAATTTGCCTTGAAAAAAATAATAGGTTATGCTATTCTAATAATAGAAAGGATATCAAAAATATGAAGAATAATAAAAAAGGTTTTACATTAATCGAACTACTTGCGGTAATAGTTATTTTAGCAGTAGTTGCTCTTATTGGTATGACAGCAATTGGTCCAGTTATGGCAAATTCTAGAAAGGCGGCTCTTCGAAATAATGGGCTTGATTTGATTGCTTCTGCAAAAACAGCTTTTCAAGCAGAAGGATTAAAGTCTGATCCAGAATTTTCAAACTCAGAAAATGTATGTTTATCTTATGCATGGCTTGCAGATAAAGGATATGCTGAAGCAAAAAAAGATTTTGATGGCTCTGTTCTTGTTAAATTTGATAATGGCACTTCAAACTACACTTATAAGTATTGGATAAAAAATGCTGATTTTGAGATGAGTGCTGCTGATGAAAGTACAAGTTATGAAGTAGCAACAAATAAAGTAACTACAGTTGTAAATAATTGCGGAGGTGAAACAGCTGATAATACTAAATATTGTCTTGGTACAATTAGTTATAATATTTCAAATAAGAAATTTAATATAGTAGCTAGTAAGTGTGATACTTCAAATTCAAGCGGTGGAAATTCTGGAAACACTGGAAATCAAGAAAATCCCTCAAATTAATAAAAAAACTCAATTGAGTTTTTTTTTAGTTTATGATAAAATTTTAATGGTGGTAAAAATGATAATAGGTTCACATGTAAGTTTTAATAATGGGTTATTGGGTTCAGTTAAACAGGCTCTTTCATATAATGCAAATACATTTATGTTTTATACTGGAGCACCTCAAAATACTGTTAGAAAAGAAATTAATATAAATAATACTATACAGGCTCATAAATTAATGGAAGAAAATAATATTGATATAAAAAATGTTATTTGTCATGCTCCATATATAATTAATCTTGCTAATAATATAGATATTAATAAATGGCAGTTTAGTATAAACTTTTTAAAAAATGAAATAAATAGATGTGAAACTTTAGGCATTAAATATATTGTGTTACATCCAGGTTCTAGTGTATCACTTGATAAAGATGTTGCTCTTAAAAATATAGCGGATGCTTTAAATGAAGTAATAAATAGTGAAACAAATGTAACTTTATTACTTGAAACAATGGCTGGTAAAGGAACTGAATGTGGCAAAAATATTGATGAATTAAAATATTTAATTAGTAATATAATTTATAAAAATAAAATTGGTGTATGTTTGGATACTTGTCATTTAAATGACTCTGGTGTAGATATAAAAAACTTTGATAATTATTTAAATGAATTTGATGAAAAAATAGGATTAAATAAAATAGGGTGTGTTCATATAAATGATAGTAAGAACCCTCTTGGGTCTAAAAAAGACCGTCATGAAAATATTGGTTTTGGCTTTATAGGATATGATAATTTAATTAAAGTAATATATAATGATAAATTAAAAAATGTTCCTAAAATTTTAGAAACACCTTATATTGATGAATATCCTCCATATAAATTTGAAATAGAAATGATTAGAAGTAAATCATTTAATCCAAGTTTAAAGGAAAATGTAATTGCATATTATAAAAATCTTTGATATTTAGAAAAGTATTCAATATACACTTTTTTTATTTTTTCAAAATTATTACCTTTATATTTATTTTTATAACGTTCTATTTTAAATAAACTAGGATTTTTAATTATTTCTTTATAATTTCTTTTTATAAATTCATAAGTAAATGTTAACTCTTCTTCATCTAAAAAAACATTTTTACTTTTTGCAAATTTATTTACATCCTCTTTTGTAATATTTTTCATGTAGTTATCTATAATCCCAAACATATAATCACCTTAATATATTGTATGATTTATAGTTTTTTTTGAATACTAATAATATGAAAAAATTTAGATTTATTATATTTTTATCATTTACAGTGTTAAGTATTACTTTTATATTTATTCAAAATAAATACCATGATTATTATAAAAAACATCTTTTATATAAAACGCAAAAAATAGTTAGTGTTGAAAGTGCTTTAAGAGGAAATATTTATGATAAAAATGGCATTTTACTTGTGGGTAATAAAAAAATATATAATCTTGTATATCATATTAATAAAATTAATTTTAATGATGAACTTGATAAAATAAGTAGTTTATTTAACATAAATAAAGAAAATATAATGAAAAAAATTAAAAATTCTTATAAATATGAAGATGTTATTATCAAAGAAAATATACCTTTAGAGGAAGTTAATTTATTATTAAATGAAAATATATCATCATTTTTTGTAAAAGAAGCATATGAAAGATATTATCCATATAAAGATACATTAAAAAATATATTAGGTTCAGTGGGTAGTATTCAAAAAGAAAATAAAAAGTATTATTTAAATAAAGGCTACGAGTTATATGAAAAAGTTGGTGTTTCTGGTCTTGAAAAAGAATATGAAGAATATTTAAAAGGGGAAAAAGCAAGATATAAAGTAGATGGAAACAATTTAGTTTTAGTAAGTAATGAAAAAAAAGGTAATGACTTATATTTATCAATTGATATATCTTTAGTAGAAAAAGTTAATAATATTTTAAAAGAGGAAATAACTAAAGCTAAAAAACATCTTAATACAGAATATTTAAATGACTCTTATGCTATTATAGGTATTCCTAGCACTGGAGAAATTTTATCAATTAATGGGCAAAGATATTTAAATGATGATAATTTTACAGATATTAGTTTAAATAATATTAATAGTGCATTTACTATGGGTTCTGTTGTTAAGGGTGCCACAATAAGTGTTGGATATAAATATAATTTAATTAAAAAGGGAAAGAAAATTTTAGATGGATGTGTAAAACTTAAAAATAAAACAGAGAAATGTTCTTTTAAAAAACTAGGATATTTAGATGATGTTTCTGCCCTTAAAATGAGCTCAAACTATTATCAATTTTTAATAGCAATTTCACTTTTAGGGAAAAAATATATCCCTAATATGGACTTAAATGCAAGTGAAAAAGAATTTAATATTTATAGAGATATGCTTTCATCTTACGGTCTTGGCACTATAACAGGTATTGATCTTCCTAATGAAAAAACAGGTCTTAAAGGAAAAACGATTAGTGATGATTTACTACTTAATTTAGCAATAGGCCAGTATGATACGTATACACCAATAGAACTTTTAAATTATATAAATACGCTTTCTATGAAAGGAACAAAAATTAAACCATCACTAGTAAGTTATATAAAAAAAGATAATAATATTATTTACCAAAACAAACATGAAATAATAGAAATTGTTGATATAAATGAAGATGATTTTTTACGTATACATAAAGGCTTTTATGATGTTATGAATAATGGTACCGGGCTTGGTTTTATGAATAAAAATCTTTCACCCGCGGGTAAAACCGGTACAAGTGAATCTTTTATAGATACAAATAATGATGGGAAAATAGATACAAAAACTTTAACTCTTACAATGGCAGGATTTTTTCCATATGATAATCCAAAGATATCTATGATTGTAGTTTGTCCAAATACCTCGCATAATAATGGAAAAAATAAAGATTACATTTATTATTTAACAAGTAGGATATCTCGAAGAATTACAAATATTTTTAATGAAATGGCTGATTATCAATAAATCTTTATAAAAAACTTGAAAAATATAGAGGTAGTTTGTTATAATATTAACGTACTTGAAAAAGGAGGGATAACTATGGCTAAAAATGAAAATAGAAAAGAAGTAACTATTAAATGCACTAATTGTGGTAAAGAACTTCGTCCAGTAAGTAAAAATAAGAAAAATAATCCTGAAAGATTAGAACTTAAAAGATACTGCGCAGCTTGTCATAAACATGTTGTAGCAAAAGAAAAGAAATAGGAGGTAAATTATGTTTATTAATATTAATGATATTAAAAATGGTATGACAATTATTATGGATGGTAATTTATGTACTATTCAAGAATTCCAACATGTTAAGCCAGGTAAAGGTCCTGCCTTTGTAAGAATTAAACTTAAAAATTTAAGAACAGGTTCTACAGTTGAGGATACTTATAATACTAACTTAAAGATTCAAAAAGCTCATATTGATAGAACTGAAGTAAGTTTCTTATATGCTGCTGGTGATAATTATACATTTATGAATAATGAAACTTATGAACAAATTGAAGTTCCTACTAAAGTTTTAGGAGATAATGTTAAGTTTATTAAAGAAGGTTTAACTTTAACACTTGATATTTATGAAGGTGAAATTATTGGTGTTACACTTCCTGAAAAAGTTGAATATGAAGTTATTGAAACTGAACCAGCTGTAAAAGGAAATACCACTAATAATGCTAATAAAGATGCTAAAATTGAAACAGGTTATACTGTTAAAGTTCCTTTATTTATAAATCAAGGAGAAAAGATTTTAGTTTCTACTAAAGATGGCAAATATTCAGGAAGAGCATAAATGCTCTTTTTTTGTGATTAAAATTCTATTGATTATTAGAAAAATATTTATTATAATTTTAATGTATTAATTAAACCTCACGAGTGTTAATATGACATTTTCATGTCGATAGCTTGTGTTTCTTGGGTGAGGAGGATTCACATACGATGCGGAAAAATTTACTTTTTATAAGGTAAGCTTTTTCGCTTTTTTATTTATAACTTGAGGTCGCAAATTGCGACTTCAAGATTAAAAAATTATTTAATGGAGGAAAGTAAATGAATAATTTAATGCAAAATGAAATTAAAATAGAAAATTTAGTCTACGAAATAAGGGGAGTAGAAGTTATGTTAGATTCTGATTTGGCTATGCTTTATGAAGTTGAAACAAAAAGAATTAATGAAGCCTATAGTAGGAACATTGATAAGTTTCCTGAAAGAATATCATGGAAATTAACAAAAGAAGAGTTAAATAACTTGAGGTCGAAATTTTCGGCCTCAAGTTTAGAAAAAAATTATAGTGAAATTTAAATCATGTTATGTATTAAATAAAATATTTAAATAAATAATCTTTATGCAAAAATATAATTGACTATGATATAATAATTATGAAAGAAGGAAGTATAATGACAGTTAAAGATATATTAAAAATATGTAATGGAAAACTTTTATGTGGTGATGAAAATATAGTATGTGAAAATTTTTCTAAAGATACAAGAACTATAAATAATGGTGATGTGTATGTAGGCATTAAAGGTGAAACTTTTGATGGTAATTTATTTTATAAGAATGCTTTTTTAAATGGCGCTAGTGTATGTATTTTAGATAATGAAAATGTAGTAGATGAAAAAATTGGCACTATTATTATTGTGGATAATACGATTTTTGCTCTTGGCATTCTTGCATCTTTCAAAAGAAGTCAATATGATATTCCTGTAGTTGCAGTAACTGGAAGTGTTGGTAAAACCTCTGTTAAGGATATGATTAATGAAGTTTTAAAAATGAAATATAATGCACTTTGTACTAAAGAAAATTTTAATAATGATATAGGACTTCCACTTACAATATTAGGACTTAAAGAACATAACGCTTTAATTGTAGAAATGGGTATGAACCATAAAGGGGAACTTTCATATTTATCTAAAATTGCAAAACCTACAATGGCTGTGATAACTAACATTGGAACAGCTCATATAGGAAACCTTGGAAGTAGAGAAAACATTTTAAAAGCTAAACTTGAAGTCCTAGAGGGAATGAGTGGTGGTAAATTATTTATAAATAATGATAATGATATGCTTCAGACTGTCAAATATGATAATTTAGTAACCATTGGAATTGAAAATAAAAGTGATTATATGGCAAGTGATATAAAAAATGAGGCTTTTTCATCACAGTTTAAAATTAATAATGATGAGGTTTCTTTAAATGTTGGCAGTAATGCTTTTATATATAATGCGTTATTTGCTTATGCAGTTGGTGAGGTTTTAGGTGTTTCTAAAGATGATATTAAAATTGCTTTAAAAAACTTTAAGTTAAGTCCTCATAGATTAGAAAAGTTTGAAACAAATAAATATACTATAATTGATGATACTTATAATGCAAGTTTAGATTCAGTTAAAAATTCTTTAGGACTTTTAGGCAAAGTTAATGGAAGAAAAGTATTTGTTTTTGCAGATATTCTTGAGGCAGATAATTATGCAAAAGAAATTCATGAAGATGTTGCAAAAAGTATAATTGAAAATAAAATTGATGTAGCTATATGCATTGGAAAATTATCAAAATATACATATGATTTATTAAAAGAAAAAAATATAGATGCATATTATTTTGAGACTAATGATAAACTATTTGAGAATATAGAAAATATTATTAAGGTAAATGATATTATTTTAATAAAAGGATCACATTCAATGAATTTAATTGAGGTAGTAAACTATTTAAAAAATAATTAAATATAAATTATTGAGGGAAAAATATGAATAAAACTGATATAAAAAAATTTTTAAATAAAGAAGTTGAAGTTATAGTAGATAGACCACTTGGTACAAAACATCCCAAACATGGATTTATATATATGCTTAATTATGGCTATATTCCTGGTACTATAAGTGGTGATGGTGAAGAAATAGATGCATATTTACTCGGAGAGTTTGAAAGTGTGTCATCTACTAAAGGAAAAGTTATTGCTATAATACATAGAACTAATGACGATGATGATAAACTTGTTGTATCTGTAAACGGTAAAAATTATTCTGATGATGCAATAAGGGCACTTACTGAATTTCAAGAAAGATATTTTAATTCAGTTATTATAAGACAAATATAAAAAAATTTAACTTTTTAATACATAAAAATTATGATTATCTAAGTTTTGTCAAATGATAAAATTTGTGATATTATAATCACGACAAAAAGAACTGAGTTTCCTCAAT
>CAKOOO010000002.1 GCA_934098665.1 uncultured Bacilli bacterium | reverse complement strand
AAGCAGAGCATATACTTGATTTAGCTAAAGAAATAATAAGTATTGATTACATTGGAATTGATAAAGAAAATGTTCGTGAAAAAGTAGATGAAATAATTGATGAATATAATAACCTTTATTCTAAAGAAACAAAAGGTTTATCATTATCTACGAATAGTGCTTTGTATACAAATACAGTTATTAAATTAGAAAACTTAAGAGATACTTTATACCATAATTTTGAAAAAAATGTTGATTATTATGATATATTAGATTTAATTTCTAATTTGATTAAAAAACTTAATGATGAAGAAGTAGAGTTAAATTTTGAAATTCTAAAGGATTTAGATACTTTAGTAAATATTTTAAAATATAGTAAAGATGAAAATACAAAAAATGAAATTATTTCATATTTAGAAAGTGAAAAACAAAATATAATAGATTATTTATGTGGTAAAAAAGAAATAGATTATAATGATATAAATAGTTTTGTTAAAAAGTTTAGAATTTATTTAGTGCCTATTCTTACAAAAGTAAGTGGTAATGTATCAAAAATAGATGTAATGGAGCAAATTAAAAACTATGCCTTAAATGAAATGAATAATAAAACAAATGTAAACGTAAATAATTATATAAAAATGATTTTAACTGAAATAAATAAAGTTAAAGAGAATATTCTTGAACTTGATAGTAATTATACATTCGAAGATATTGATTATTCATCATTTAATACTGGTAAAGAAATAATAGATAATTTAGATAGTTTATATATAAAATATTATAGAAAATATCTTGAACTTTATGATGAAATGCAAAATCAAAAAGTTTATGAAAGAAATTTAATTCCTAAAATATATTAAGTGGTTACTTGAAATGTAACTACTTTTTTTATATAATTATTATAGTAAAGGTAAAGGGTGCAAGATATGAATAGAATATATATGACATTTCCCACTGATAATGATTTAAAGGTAAATCCTAGGTTAGTAAAAGCACAACCTTCTGCTTTAACTGATGGCCTTTTATATAATAAATCAGAAACATTAATTGCCCATAAAAATGATACTTTAAATAGTGAGATTAAAAAATATAATATAAGAGTAAGACCAGTTATTAACTCGAATTCATCTCTTATTCCTTTTATCGAAAAAAATAGGATTAATAAAGGAAACTATGAAAATATTTTACTTGGGACTTATCCATTAAAAATAGTAAATGACGTATCTAAAAATATGCTTCAAAAAACAAATAAAAAAAGAACAATTCCATTTTATTATAAAATGTATACATTAGACGTGTATACTGATACTGATGGAAAACGAGAGTTTGTTATTTTAAATGATGATATTATTGAATTATTGCCACTTGAGTGGACATATGATGAAAATTTAAATAAACTATTTTGCAAATCTATTCTTTTTGAAGATATAAAATGTGGTGTAGATAGAAACTATATTTTACAGGCCTATAATTATATGAATAATCAACTTTTCAAAGAAATGCTTGATAATTGTGAAATTATTAAAGATAACTGTGATATAAAGTTAATTAATAATAATGGCTATGTATCTTTTGATTATCCATATAACTCTTTTATAGAATTTGATGAAGAGGGTAATGTATTATTTCATGATAATGAATATAAACTTACAATACCAAATACAGTTAAGAAAATAGATAAAGATGCTTTTCAAAGAATTCTAGGGGATGATAACTCAAATTTATCTTTGAATATTGATATTGATGGGGAAGATTTATTAATATCTAGGTATGCTTTTAATTTAAATAGTCCTAGGGTTGATGTCATTATTAATAGTTTAACTATTAATAATGAAGTGTGTGGAATAGGCCATGCTTCATTTAATGTCCCAGTGCCTATAAAAAATATTACAATTCCATGTGATTTTGCTCTTTTTTCTAGGCTTTATTTAAGTGGCGATAATATAACAACAAACCTTTTTGAAAATGCAAATTTTACTTTAACTTATACAAAAGAAAAAGATTTAGAGGAATTTGTTAATGATGCAAATAGATTTTTTGAATTAATATGTAAAAGTTTAGAAAAAGAAAAACGTAAATGGTATTATCCAGATGAGGTGACTTGGATAGATTTTAGTTATAGACATAGTGTATATAAACATGAAAACGCTCTAACTTGCATCCCAAATGCAGAACTAATAAAAAACAAAGAAATATTATCTATTTTAAAAGTAAGTTATTTTACTTTAAAAGGACCTACAATTAGTGATGAATTAGTTCAAAAATTATTTCCTAATTTTTCAGTAAAAAAAGAGTTTACTGATGAAGTAAAAAAAGATGATACTAAACAAATTGAAGAACCTAAAGAAGATAAACCAAAACTTTCTAAAGAAGCAGAGCATATATTAGACCTTGCTAGAGAAATATTAAGTATTGATTACATTGGACTTGATAAAGATGAAGTAAAAAGAAAAGTTACCCTTATTGTAAATAAATATAATAATGAATTAACTGTTAAAAATGAAGGCTTATCATTAAGTTCAAATGATACGGTTTATACTTACACAGTTTTATGTTTAGAGGCCTTAAAAAATACATTATATTTTAATTTCGAAGAAAAAATAGATTATTATGATATATTAGATTTAATCTCTGATATGATTAAAAAATTAAATGGTGAAGAAGTAAAGTTAAATTATGAAATTCTAAAAGATTTAGATACTTTATTAAATATTTTAAAATATAGTAAAGATGAAAATACAAAAAATGAAATTATTTCATATTTAGAAAGTGAAAAACAAAATATAATAGATTATTTATGTGGTAAAAAAGAAATAGATTATAATGATATAAATAGTTTTATTAAAAAGTTTAGGTTATATTTGGTTCCTATTCTTACAAAAGTAAGTGTTAATGTATCAAAAATAGATGTATTAGAACAGATAAAAAAATATACATTAAATAAAATGAATAATAATTCAAAAGAAAGAGTGGATAGTTATATTAAAATGCTTTTAAGCCAAATAGATAATATAAAAAAAGAAATACTTTATTTAGATCCATCTTATACATTTAATGGAATTGATTATTCATTATTTTCATCAGGAAAAGAAATAATAGATTATTTAGAAAATTTATATAAAAATTATTATAAAGTATATTTAGACTTAAATGATAAAAAAATAGCACTAGAAAATTATGAAAATAGTAAAGTGCCCCTTAATTTTTAGGGGTATTTTTTTTATAAAATAAAACTAACTTTTTTAAAAAACAGGCCTATATCAAATAAACCTAGTAATTATCTTGTTCGTATTTTCCTAAAGTAGGTAGATTTAAGAAAATTAGATAACGTAATTTCGTTATTTAAGCTTTAAAAATATAAAAAATTAATGTATAATTTAATAGTAAGGTACGTAAATATGAGGTAAGATTTTCTTAAATCTACCTAATATAAGAAAATAGATGTACGTATTTACGGGCAAAAAGAGGTGCGTATGAAGAAGAAAAAAATAGTGTTGTTCGTATTTTTAATAGTAGGAGTTTTAAGTTTAGTTTTTATTTATAATAAAAAGATAAATTTAAATAAAAATAAGTTAGTAAATAAAAGTTATGCTATATATGTAAAAGAAAATAATTCAAGTAGTTATATAAATTCAAAAAGTATTCCTAAAGGAAGTTATTTACTTAATAAAGAAAAAAGTTTTTGTGAAAATAATGGAGATATTTCAAGTTATGATAATGTAAATGGAGTAGTGGGTTTTAGTTTTATAGGAAGTGATAGATGCACACTATATTTTGATTATGATGTTGCTCCTACAATAAGTAATGTAAGTATATCAAATTATTATACGTTAACAGCAACATTTAGTGATGATATAAATTTAGCAGGTTATGCAATAACAACTACTTTAGATGAACCGACATCATGGACAAGTATAAGTGGTGAAACATACTCACTAAATATAACTATAGAAAATATGGGTACATATTATCTATGGCTAAAAGATAGCGGTGAAAATATAGTTAGATATAGCGAAACTATAAAAATTGGTGAAGCAAGAAATAATGATGTAATTTTACTGAGTGGAATTGTTACAACAATAGATGGTGAAGTAATTAATATAGTTGACCCTGAGTCTGAATATATATCTGTTGAAATGACAGATAAACAAATTGATAGTATAGATGGATACCTTATTATAACAATTTTTAAAGTAAATTTTCTAAATATTATTGAAGCAGATGCAACTTTTCGTGTTTATGGAGTTAGAGAGGGTAATGCAATAATAGCAAAAGAATTAGTAAATAATGTTTGGCAAACTATTGATTCTACTGTTGTAAGTGATGATCAGGTTAATATTAAATTAAATCAAGAGGGCATAATAGCAATATATAATAAGACGACTTAATAAGATTATTATTTAAATGTTAGTGTTATTTGATGATATACTATTAAAATAGAACTAATACATAATAGTGGATACATATATTAAAAAGATAAACATGAAATTAGCTCAATAAATTATGTTATCATTATTTACTAAAAAATATTAGTTAAATAATTTACAATAATATAAAAATTTAGTACAATTTATTTGTATGGAAAATATATTTAATTTTACAAAAGATAAATTAGTTCAAAAATTTGAAAGTGATGGGAAAAAGAAATTTATGGCATCACAAGTTTTTGACTGGTTATATGATAAGAAAGTTTATGATGTAAATAAATTTTTAAATATAAAAAAAGAAAATATTGAGTATTTAAAAAATAACTTTTATTTTTCGTTTATAAAAATTTTAAAAGTCGAAGAGGATACTGATGTTAAAAAGTTTTTGTTTTCTCTTTCCGATGGTGAAAAAATTGAAGCTGTTTTAATGATGCATAATTATGGTAAAAGTGTATGTGTATCTTCTCAAGTGGGTTGTAATATGGGATGTAAATTTTGTGAAAGTGGAAGGCTTAAAAAAGTAAGAAATTTACAAACTTTTGAAATGGTACAACAACTTATTTTAATATCAAATTATATTAATGATAAAATAGATAGTTGCGTTATTATGGGTATTGGTGAACCTTTTGATAATTATGATAATGTAATAGATTTTATTAAAATAATAAATGATCCAAAGTGTTTAAATATAGGGGCAAGACATATAACTGTATCAACATGTGGTATTGTTCCTAAAATAATTGAATTTGCATCACTACCTTTACAAGTAAATCTTGCTATTTCACTTCATGCTCCAAACGATGAAATTAGAAATAAAATTATGCCAATTAGTAGAGCATATAGTTTGACTGAACTTATGGATGCACTTGATTATTACTATGAAAAAACTAATCGACGAATTACCTTTGAGTATGTTTTACTTCATGGCATTAATGATAGTGAAAAATGCGCACTAGAGCTTTCTAAATTAATAAAAGGTAAAAATGCATATATAAATTTAATAAATTATAATGAAACAAAAAATATAGATTTTAAGGAAAGTGATAATATCCTTAAATTTTATGATATACTTAAAAAAAATAATATTGATGTAACTATACGAAGAAAATTTGGCAATAAAATTTCTGCAGCATGTGGACAACTTCGTAGTAAAGAAGTATAGCAATTAATATTTTTTAATGGTATAATTATATGGTAGGTGATTAAATTGAAATCATTTTATTTAACTGATGCAGGAAAAGTACGAAGCCATAATGAAGATAGTGTTACAATTTTAAAAAATAAAAGTAATGAATATCTTATGATGGTAGCAGACGGTATGGGTGGCCATCGAAAAGGTGAAGTTGCATCCTCACTTGCTCTTGCTCATCTAGGAAAAAGATTTACAGATATAGCAAGTATTGGTACCAAATATGATGCTGTAAACTGGCTTAATGATAATGTTAATGAAATAAATAAAAATATACTTGATTATGCAAATGAACACGAAGATTCACTTGGTATGGGTTCAACTTTAGTAGTGGCAATTTTAACAAAAGATTATTTAATTTTCGGAAATATTGGTGATTCCTCAGGATATGTTCTTAAAAATAGTAAACTTCATAAAGTAACTAAAGATCATACACTTGTAAATCTTTTAGTGGAATCTGGTAATTTAACCGAAGATGAAGCAAAATATCATCCAAAGAAAAATGTTTTAATGCGTGCTCTTGGGGCAAGTGAAAAAGTGCAAATGGATATTTTTGATGTAGATATGAATAATGAGGGAATAATGCTTTGTTCTGATGGGCTTACAACAATGCTTTCTGATGAACAAATTGAAAAAGTATTAGATGATGAAAACCTTGATACACAAGAAAAAGTAATTAAACTTATTCAAAAGTGTAATGCAAGGGGAGGCTTTGATAATGTATCAATAGCTTTTGCAGAAAAGGAAGGTTGATATAAGTGATTGCTAAAGGTCAAAAAATTTCTGACCGTTATCAAATTATTAAGTCGATAGGCGAAGGTGGTATGGCTAATGTTTACCTTGCTTACGATACAATACTTGAAAGAAATGTTGCTGTAAAAGTCTTAAGAGGAGATCTTGCAAATGATGAAAAGTTTGTAAGACGTTTCCAAAGAGAGGCACTTCAAGCATCAAGTCTTTCTCATCCAAATATTGTAGAGGTATATGATGTCGGCGAAGATAATGGTGAATATTATATAGTAATGGAGTATGTTGAAGGTAAACATTTAAAAAGTTTACTTAAAAAAAGAGGTAAACTTACAATAACGGAAGTTGTTGATATAATGCTTCAGGTAACAAGTGGTCTTACAGTAGCTCATGATAGTTATATAATTCATAGAGATATTAAACCTCAAAATATTATGATACTTGATAACGGGCTTGTTAAACTTACTGACTTTGGTATTGCTCTTGCTATGAATTCTACTCAGCTTACTCAAACAAATTCAGTAATGGGATCAGTTCATTATTTACCACCCGAAGGGGCATCCGGAAAAGGTGCAACCCTTCAAAGTGATATTTATTCACTTGGTATACTTATGTATGAACTTCTTACAGGAAAACTTCCATTTCGTGGAGAAACAGCTGTAGAAATTGCTCTAAAACAGTTAAAAGAACCAATGCCAAGTATCCGTAAAGAAATACCTGATATACCACAGTCAATTGAAAATATAATATTAAGAGCAACAGCAAAAAATCCTAAAAATAGATATGCTGATGCAAGAGAAATGCATGATGACTTATTAACCTGTTTAGATGAATCAAGAAAAAATGAAATAAAAGTAAGTTTAAAATATCCAGAAATTGATTTAGATGATGGAAAGATGTTAAAACTTAAAAATGAAAATCTTACAAAGAAGGAAAGTGATGAGATTATAGCAAAGCGTATAACCCAAAAGGATATTAATAAAAATCAAAATAAAACTTTAGTAACTTTACTATCAATATTTACAGGAATAGTAGTTTTAATTACAAGTATTGTTGTACTTCTTCCTAAACTTACTAAAAAAGCTCAAGTTACAGTACCTGATGTATCAAATATGACTGTAATGGATGCAAGGAAAACATTAGAAAAGAAAGGATTTACTGTTTCATCAGAAGAGCAAGAAGAGGAAGATGCTAAAATAGAAAAAGGCAAGGTAATATCTACTGTGCCATCAGCGGGGACTACTCATAAAAAAGGTTATGAAATAACTTTAAAAGTTTCAAAAGGTAATAAAGATGTTGCAATCGAAGATTATACTGGTAAAAACTATTTAGAGATTAAAGGTAAACTTGAGGCTTTTGGAATTAATGTCATATTGGAGAAAAAAGATGTTGAGGCAGACGATCCAAATGAATATGAAACAAATATTATAATGGATCAATCTATAAAAAAAGGTAATTTATCTAAAGGCGATACAATAACTTTATATATTCCAAATATAAAAAATGTTTATCCAGACTTCACAGATGGAACATATAATGTAAGTGATATACTTGATTTTGTAAATGAATACAAATTAAAAGTTAAGTTTATTGATAAAGAAGGAAAAACTTTAGCAATAACTACAGAAAATGCCTATGAATATACTAACTTTAAAATACTTACTCAAAATAGAACAAAAGGTAGTGTTGTAGCAAGTGGTATACAGTTAATTATTAAACTTGATACTGAAAGTAGTAATGAAAATAATAATTCATGTGATGGAGAACTATGTTAGAGGGCAAAATAATAAATATTAATAAAAATAGATATTCAGTAGTCTTTGATGAAAATGTTTATTATTGCTCTGTAAGGGGTAAACTTCGTTTTGAAAAAATAATTCCAACTGTCGGAGATAATGTTATATTTAATAAAGAAAAATGCGTCATAGAGCGCATTTTAAATAGAAAAAACTATTTGTTAAGACCAAATGTTGCAAATGTTGATGCAGCTTTAATAATTACAAGTGTAAAAAAACCAGACCTTGATTTAAATTTATTAGATAAATTATTAAGTGTAATTATATTTAATAAAATAAAACCAATAATATGTTTTACAAAATTAGATTTATTAAATAAAGAAGAATTAGAAAAATTTAATTTAATAAGAAACTATTATGAAAAATATTTTGATGTAGTGGATAACACAAATATAAATGAAATAGAAAAATTATTAAGTAAAAAAATTGTTGTTCTTACAGGCCAAACTGGTGCTGGTAAATCTAGTTTAATTAATAAGTTATGTCCAAATTTAAATTTAAAAACAAATGAAATAAGTCTTGCTTTAGGAAGAGGAGTTCATACAACAAGAATGGTTAGTTTGTATAAAGTTAATGACTTTTATGTATGTGATACACCAGGTTTTAGTAGTTTATCACTTGATAATATGACTAAAGAAGATTTAAAAAACTCATTTTTGGATTTTAAATACTATCCTTGTAAATATAATGACTGCGATCATATTAATACAGATGGTTGTAATATTGAAAAAAATAAAGATTTGCTTTTATCAAGATATGAAAATTATAAAAGCTTTATAGGAGAAATAAATGAAAATAGCAGTAAGTTATTTAGCAAGCGATAATTATAAAAAATGTATTGAGGTTTTAAATAATACAAAAACTGATTTTATACATGTAGATTTATGTGATGGTAAATATGTTGAAACTAAAAATTTCACTTTAAAAAATGTAATATCTTTACTAAAAAGTTCTAAAAAGAAACTTAATATTCATTTAATGGTAATAGACCCTAAAAAATATATTGATAGTTTAGCTACATTAAATGTTGATGAAATAATTATTCATAATGTAAATGATGCGCAAAATTTAATTAATTATATAAAAAGTTTAGGTATTAAGGCAGGTATTGCTATTAATCCAAATGAAAATATAACTGATTTTGAAAAATATTTTGATATGGTAGATACTATTTTAGTTATGAGTGTTATGCCAGGTAAAGGTGGTCAAATTTTTATAAAAGATGTTTTACAAACTATAGATTATTTAAATAGCATTAAAAATAATTATAATTTTGATATTGCCGTTGATGGTGGTATTAATAGTGAAACAATTAATTTTGTGAAAGATAAAGTTGATTTAGTTATATCAGGTTCATTTATTACAAAAAGTGATAATTATGATAAACAAATAAGTATGCTTAAGTAATTACTAGGACTATAATTGTTCTAGTTTTTATAAGTAATAAAATAGTTGTATATATTTATATATATCTTGAAAAAACTAATCATAAAAAAGTAAATTCAATTAAAGATATATTTAAAAATACAAAAATTATTTCAATAACTAAAATAGATAATATTGGACTTTCTTAAAAACAAGAAAAATTATGTAAATAACATGTAAAATATATGTTATTTTTTTTATAGCCATAAAATGCCCTGAAACCCAGTATTTACCTTGTTCGTATTTTCCTAAAGTAGGTAGATTTAAGAAAATCCTACCTCGTATTTACGTACCTTACACCTAAATTATACATTATTATTATATATTTTTAAAGTCTAAATAACGAAATTACGCTTTCGTATTTTCTTAAATCTACCTAATATAAGAAAATTACATAACGTATTTACGGGGAAAAATTAAGATTTAATTTTATAAAAAAATTTAATTGTTCGCATTTTGTGAAAGGGTGAAAAGTTATGGAAAATAAAAAGACTAATTTTACTGGTATTATTGCAAGTGTAATATTATTAATAGTATTTATAACTGCATCGTTTGCATATTTTGGTATGTTTACAGTAAACCTTGAAAATAAGGTAGCAGTAAATATTCACGCAAGTACAATAGGAGATACTTCATTTATAGCAACAAGTGCAAATTTAAATGTAATAGTACCTACAAGTGGAATGTTTAAAGGTAATACTGGACTAGCCGCAGAAAATACCGCTACACTTACTGTAAATCTAACCGGTGCACCAGATGTATTAACAACATGTACATATGATGTAGTGTATGAATATGATCTTTCTAGTGAAATATATGGAAGTACTGTTTCAGTAACAAGTGGAGCAACAAAAGAAATAACAATGCAAGTAGATAGTCCAAGTGGAACAAATAGTTATGCAAGTGAAACAAATTTTGCTTATGATAGTACATGGACACCAAAAACAACAACAGTTGGAGCAAAGAAAACACTTGTAAGAGGAGCTACAATAACAAGTGAGGGAACAAGTGTAGTGCAAAATATAAATATAACAGGAAGATATTATAATTTAGAAGTAGACCAAGCACAACTAGGTAATAAATCATTTACAGGTAAAATATATGTAGAAAATAATAATTGCACTGTTGAGGAAATGCCTCCGAAAGCTTATGAAACAATACTTGCACATAATGGTGGGAAAGATACAATTGAGGCAAAAGGAAACCCTGATTTTGCAAATGTTGCTACAACTAATGAAGGAATGTATGCTACTGAAGATGATTATACTGCAACAACTGGTATGAAGTCATACTATTTCAGAGGAGCCGTAGATAATAACTGGTTAAAATTTGGAAAAGATAGTTCAAATAAAGATATCTATTGGCGAATAATCAGAATAAACGGCGATGGTTCAATAAGAATGATATATATAGGAACAACAGCACCAACAGAAAGTACTAGAGTAATTATGACAGGCGAAGGTACACAAATAGGAACCAGTGCATTTAATAGTAGTAGAGATAAATCAGAATATGTAGGTTACATGTATACGGAGGGACAACAACATGGAAATAGTACATCAAGTGATATAAAAACAGCATTAGAAAATTGGTATGCAGGAACAACATTAAAAGATAATGTATTAGTATCAAAAGATCAAATATTTTGTAATGATAGAAGTGTAACAGATGGAACATGGTCATCAAGCCCATCATCAGATTTATTTTATGCACCATATACAAGACTTTATGGAAGTACGCCAAATCCCCAATTAAAATGTCCAACAGAAAGTGATAAATTTACATCAAAGGAAAGTAGTATAGGAAATAGTGCATTAACCTATCCAGTAGGTCTTATAACAGCAGATGAAGCAGCAATGGCTGGTGGAAAACTTTACTCTGGTAATAGTACTTATTACTTGTATACAAACCAATATTATTGGTTGATGTCGCCTGATACTTTCTATAATAGTGGTAATAGAATTGCTGCTGAGTTCTATGTGACTAATGAGGGTTCTCGTGATGCTGGTATTGTGGATGACTCTTATGGCGCTCGTCCTGTTATATCATTATCCTCTGAGGCTAAATTATCTGGTGATGGAACTTGGAATAATCCGTACATTGTGAAAAATTAAAATTATTTATATTAAAAACATTATTTAAATAAACTGGATAATGTTTTTCTTTTATTTATCCAAAAAGTATGATAGGATAATTAGTAATTATGGGGATAGTATGGTTAATGATTTAAAGATAATAAAGAAAAAATATGGTGAAAAATTTAGTAAACTATGTAGAGATTTATTTCCAAGTATAATCGAAGAAAATAAATTGTATGAAGTTTTATCATCGCTTTTTTATGAAAACCACTTTTTATATGATGATATTATTCATAATGATATGGTTTTAGAATTTCAAAAACTAGTTATGAATAAAATAGAAAAAAATAATATTCTTTTAACAGAAACTTTAAAAAATCCTT
This sequence comes from uncultured Bacilli bacterium, assembly GCA_934098665.1. GTDB lineage: Bacteria > Bacillota_I > Bacilli_A > RF39 > UBA660 > UBA6448. The sequence goes on along the minus strand of CAKOOO010000002.1, from coordinate 108,296 downwards.
ATGAACTTTTTAAGGAAAAAGGCTATACTTTAAAAGAGTGTTATAGTAACGATGAAATACTATCTTATAAAAAATATTATGCTAAAGGCGAAGAACTTTGTACATTTAAAGCTGATAGACTTAAGACAAATAGGGTATTTTTCGCAGTTAAAGATAATGCCTTAGAGATCAAAAGAAAAGATAATCCTTTAAGGGAAGATGAATATGGGGTAAGTGTATTATCACTTCAGTTTACACTTGATACAAATTATTTATCAATTAAAAATAGATATAATCATAGTGTAACTAATCCTGATGCAACATATCAAAATAATTTAGAAAATATTAATAAAGGACTTACTTATTCTTTTGAAAAATATTTAGGTATAAAACAAAGTAATATAAAAGAAAAATTTGAACTACCTAGTTATGTAAAAACTACTGAGGGTAAATACTATAAATATAATTTTGAATGTAATAATATTTATTATTGTGCTAATAATATAGTTATTGATAATTTTAAGGTAAAAAAATTGCCTAAAGAAAAATATATTTTATTTGATAGTTATGTACTTGATTTAGTAAATAAAAAATTTAAATGTTATGACCCATGTAGATATGATAGTGCTGAAGAGATTATAAAATATATTAAAAATATTAAGATAATAAATAATAATGAAAATAAAGATATTTATATTACATGTGAAAATAATGTAAAAGTATATTTAAAGCTTGATAAATTTAATAAGTTAATTGGTATTGTTTTAGAAAATGTAAAAAAAATTTATGATGATTTTTTAGAAACAAGCCACTTTATTAAATATTTTTCTTCGAAAGATACCATATATGTTGAAGATAGACTTTTAATAAGATGCTTTGATTTAGAATATATTAATTTACCTAATTGTATGGTAATAGGTAACGGTTTTGCAATAAATGCTGTTAAAATAAAAGATGTATCACTTCCAAAACTTAAAAGAGTAGATTATAGTTTTATGTCTAATGCTATATCGCTAGAAAAAGTAGATCTTCCAAATGTAGAATATATAGGAAACTCATTTTTATATTATAATAATACTTTAAAAGAAATTAGTATGCCTAATCTTAAAAGAGTTGGTTATTCCTTTTTAGGAAATAATATAAATTCTCTTGAAAAATGTTATCTAGAAAATATTTATTTTGCAGATGATAACTTTTTATGGTGTAATACTTCTTTAAAAGAATTTTATGCTCCAAAATTAAAGGTAGTAGGAAAAGATTTTATGAGTTTAAATGAAAATATAAAGTATTTATGCTTACCTAATATAGAGAAAATAGATGATAACTTTTTACTAGTAAATAAATCATTAAAATATTTATATATTCCAAATGTATTATTTATTGGCAAGAACTTTTTAAATAATAATAAAGCATTGATAGATACTTTATATATGCCAAATCTTTTATCATTTGAGGAAAACAAAGTAGTTAAATAAAATTATTTGTGTTATAATATAATTGCATTTGAAAAATGTTTAGAACATGTTAACCGCTCTTGGATGGTGCGGGATATAAATTATTCCAATCGCGAAATGTTAACCGCTCTCGGATGGTGCGGGATATAAATTATTCCGAACGAAAATGTAAACGAAAACTTTGAAATACAAGTTTTCTTTTTTTAATTAAAATGCAAGTAATTTCATTGACTAAATGTAAAAAATATTATATTATTTTAGTAGGATGGAAATAGAAAAAGGGTGATATAGTGTCAAAAGCATATAAATTTACATATATATTTTTGGGTATAATGATTACTATATTATTATCTTTTTTAATTTTATGGCTTACTAAAAGTTATGTTATAACATTTGATACAATGGGAGCTCAAACTTATGAAGCACTTTCTATAAGACCTGCCTCAAAAATAAAGATGCCACCAGATCCTGTAAAAGAGGGCTATATATTCGAAGGCTGGTATTTAAATGATAAAAAGTTTGATGAAGATACATTAGTTTTTGAAAATATTAAACTTACAGCTAAATGGAAAAGTGTTATTGAATAAAAAAATCATTAGTTTAATTCTAATGATATTTTTTTGATTAAATCTAAATATTTTTGTTTTTCTTTCTCTAAAGATTTTTCATCTTTTCTTTCAAATCTTACTGTTAAAACTGGTCCTGTATTTGACTGCCTTATAAGAGTAAAACCGTCTTCATAATCAATTCTTATGCCATCAATATTATTATATTTAATATTTTCTTTATCAAGATATTCTTTTAATTTATCTATTATTTTTGATTTATTTTCTTCGGTAACTTCAATTTTTATTTCTGGAGTATGAAAATATTTTGGAATGCTTTCACTCATCTTGCTAAAACTATTTTCACTTTTTGAAAGCATTTCAATAATTCTTAAAGCATTATAAATTCCATCATCAGTTCCTATCCATTTATCTTTAAACCAAAGATGACCAGAAAATTCACCACCAAAATCTAAATTCATTTCATTTATTTTTAAATTCATATAACTATTACCTGTACGATAAATTGTAAGTGGTAAATTAATTTTTTTCATTTCATCAATAACTGCTTTTGAGCACTTTACATCCATAATAGCATTTCTATTTTTTAAAGTAGGATTTAAATATTTATACATATTTATCATAACATTATCAATTGGTGTAAATACTCCTTTATCATCAACAACGCCAACTCTATCTGCATCTCCATCAATACCAAGAGCTATATCAAAATGGTTTTCTTTTACTTCATCTTTAAGCATTTGCATATTTTCTTCGACTGATGGGTCTGGGTGATGAACTGGAAAGTTTCCATCACTTTTTCCATTAATAATTTTATAGTCAATATTAAAATTTTTTAAAATTTTATCAAGTACTATAGCACCAGTTCCATTTCCTGGGTCAAAAACTACTTTTATTTTTTTATTTCCTAAATTAACACTTTCTTTAATTTTATTAATATAACTTTCAAAATTATCATCATATTTTTGATAACTACCTTTTAAATTTTTAAAATTATTTTTGAAAAGAAAATCCCTAAAATCAAAAATTTCTTTACCACATGCATTACCTAAAATAGAAAAAGAAAATTTAAAGCCGTTATATTCCTTTGGATTATGAGAGGCTGTTATCATAATACCATTTTCAATATTAAAAAGTTTTTTATAATAATAATATATTGGTGTAGTGCATAATCCTAAATCGATTATATCAGCGCCACTATCTATTAAACCTTTTATTAAATTTTCATTTATACTTTCTGAAGAAAGTCTATTATCATGACCAATAATTACTTTATTTGTTTTTATATAACTTGCAAAAGCACGCCCGAAAACATATGCATCTTCATCATTTAAATCACTTGGGTATATACCCCTTACATCATACTCTCTAAAAATATATTTTTTCATTTTATCACCAAATAAATTATACTAATTATTTAAATTTATGTAAATATATAAAAAAATTATTTAAAATTAATTTTTTTTAGTGTATACTATTTATAGGAAGTAGGCGATAGGTGTGAAGAAGGAAAATATATGGTTTTTTATAGTGGGTCTTTTATTAATATTTACGCCATTTTTTATATTTACTTATTCATTTTATAGACTACTATCTGTTTTAATAGGAATTATCATATTAAGCATAGGTCTTATACTTAATACTAAAAACTTACCATTTAAAGTGGTAATATTTCCCCTTATGATATTTTTATTTATTTATGTAATTGATTATTATTCATTTATTATTTTAAAAAAACCCGCAATTATGGTGCTTGAGTATACTTCCTCAGAAAAAGTTAGTACATATAACTCCATTTTTTATAGAATATATAATTGTGATAATACCTTAATACTTGATAAAAATTATCATAAAAGTTATGCATGTAGCACCGATGCCATAGAAACTAAAGATATAAGTGAGTTTCTAACAAATAATGAAAAAGATGTATTTAATAATTATAAAAATAAATTTATTCATATAAAAGGAAGAATTAGTAAAATAATTGCCGATAATTGTGTAGAACTTGATTATTATGATAGCAAAGTTGGTATAAATGGTTATGTTAATTTTGATAGTCATAAAAAAATAGTTTTAAAAAATGTTAAAGTATCTCAAAATAAATATTACATATATGATGAAATCGAAGTTATTGGTCTTGTATCAAAATATATAGTAAATGGTGAAGATGAAGAAATTATTTTAAATGATGCTATAATAATTGATTTAAATATTTATGATGATTATGAAGTAATTATAAATAATGGTCAAAGGGCTTTAACAAATGTTTTAGATAATATATATTATTATGGCTTAAGTAGTATTTATTATAAATATGATGAAAATAATATTTATGATTTAACTTACATTTTAACAGATAAAAGAGAAAGTGTTGATAACATTGTCAAAGGAAAAGAATATACCTTAAATAAAAATGAAGATAGAATATATTCTCTTGATAAAATAGATGTAATAAGATGTAAAAATGAAAAAACAATTTTTGCAAATAAACTTTATTCAAAAGATAATATTTGTGAATAAAAATTAGGTAAAAGTTAATAATAAAAATGTGAAAAAATTTATTAAATACTCTTACCTTTTTTTAATTTTATTTATTTTAATTTTATCAAAAAATTTTATTTTTAGTATGTTTAAACCAAAAAATATTAAATGTAATGATACTATAATTAGTTCATATATTGACCAAATAGAAAAGATTAACATTATAAAAAATAATAATTATAAAACAAATGTAACTTATGGAAAAATAATTAGTAATAATATTTATAACTTTAAAAATGAAATCTTACTTGCTTGTGATACAAAAAAGGTTAACATAAATGACTTAGTTATTGATAATAACTTTTTAGTGGGTAAAGTTATTAAAAAAAATAAAAAATATGTAAATGTTATGCTTCTTTCTAATGCTAATTTTCAAATAATTGCAAGGGTTAATAATAATGATTATTTAATAAAAAATTATGAAAATAAATTAAGTTTATTTGATAACGTTAATCTAAATGATGAAGTTTATGTTTCACCACTTACTGGTTTTAATGAAAAAATTATTATTGGCACAATAGATAAATATTATTTTACTCCAGATAAAGTTTTTAATATAAATTATAAAAAAAGTTATAATAACTATTTAGTAATTTTATCAAAGGATAATTTATGATACTTGATTTAATTATTTATAACTATACAAATTATTATAGTTATTTCTTTTTAAATATAATTAACTTTAAAAATATTTATTATATTATTTTTATAAGTCTTATTATAGATAATATGTTTTTAAATACTTATTTTTTAGTTACTTCAATAATGATTTTATTATACTTTCTTCTTAAAAGGGTAAATAATTATTTTTTAAAAAACACTACTTGTTATTTTCTTTTTATTATAATAATGTCTTTAATATATAAGTCCAATTTATTTTTAATAATTAAAAAAAGTTTTATTTTACAAATTATATTCATATTACTAAATTATAATCATACATATAAGTATGGAAAATGATTTGTTAAATGAATATATTAATGATGACAAAGGTAAAAAATTTAAGAAAAAATTTAAAAGTTTTATAAATAGAGTACTTATTTCATTATGTCTTTTGATAATATGTTTAATTTTAATTAAGGTAAGTCCTAAAGCAAAAGATTTTATTAAAACAAAAGTATTTAATAGTGCATTTAATTTTTCATTAGTAAATAAATATTATGAGAAATATTTTGGTTCATTAAATATTAATAAAAGTGTAGATAGTCAAACTGTAAGTGGACAAATAAGTTATGAAGAAGGCGAAAAATACCTTGATGGCGTAAGTGTAAAAACTTTAGGTAATAATGTTTACGCTATTGAAAGTGGAATAGTTATTTTCAAAGGAAATAAAGATGGATATAATGATACTATTATTATTCAAACCTCAAATGGATATGATATGTGGTATGGTAATTTAAAAAATATAAATGTTAATATTTATGATTATGTAAATAAAAATGATTTAATAAGTGAGAGTAATGATAAATTATATTTAGTTATAAACAAAGATAATAAATTTTATACATATAAGGAATATTTAAGTGAAAAAAATTAAAATTAATTATTTAACTTTATATTTTCTATTAATAGCTTTTTTATGTGGTTATATAAAAAATGCTTTAATAGTTTTTTTTATTGTTTGTTTTCATGAACTAGGTCATATATTAATATCTATTTTATTAAAACATAAAATTATTAGTATTGAACTTTTTCCTTTCGGGGGATATACGAAAATTGATAGTCTTTATAATGATTCATTTTTAAATAGTTTATTAATTTCTATTATGGGAATAGTTTTTCAATTAATACTTTTTTTATTTATTCATGAAAAAAATTTTATTTATTTAAACAAAATGATTATTCTTTTTAATCTTCTTCCTATAATTCCCCTTGATGGAGCTAAAATATTATTTGAAATTTATGCATATTTTTTACCATTTAAAAATTGTATTATTATTTACTATATAACATCATTTATATTTATAATAATATATATAATTTTTAACTATAAATATAATTTAAATAACTATATGATAATATGTTTATTTATATATAAAACTATTTTAATTGTAAAAAATAAGAAACTTATTTATGAAAAATTTTTACTTGAAAAAATGTTTTATGATATAAATTATAAAAAAATAAAAAATGAAAATTTAAGTATTAATAAATATTTAAAAAATACTAAATATTATTATAATGTTAATGGAAAAATTTATGAAGATAAAGTTATTTTACAAAATATGTATAAAAAATGTAAAGTTTATTGAATTAATAAATAAAATAATTTATACTAAAAGTATAATAAAAGGATGGAAAATGGAAGAAAAAAATATTTTAAATGAAATTAAAAAAGATATTGTTAAAGAAAAAACAATTTCCTTACTTGCAAAAAAATACGACATTACAGAATTTGAAGTTTTAGGTTTTATTAAAAAGCTTAAAGATGATGGAATTAATATTTCCTATAGCGAAAAAAATAAGGAAGCTTATGTAGTTATTAATGATCACCCTGATTATACAAAAGAAAATGAATATTTTATTAAAGAAAATGTTGATGAAATAACTAAAATTGCTTTTATATCAGATACTAGGTTTGGCTGTAAAAATGAACAAATAGGTATACTTAATGATATGTATAAAAATTTTGCAATAAATGGTATTAAATATGTTTTTATATTAGGAAACCTTTTAGAGGGACCTTATAAAGGAGAAGAAAATCTTGAATATGGTAAAAGTTTAATTACTGGCGATGCTTATGGTCAAGCGGACCATTTAATTGAATACTATCCTAAAGTGGAGGGTATTAAAACTTATTTTATAACTGGAAAAAATGATCATAAATTTGCTAAAGAACTTAATATTGGTGAGTATATTTCTAAAGAAAGAGAGGATTTAATTTATTTAGGGCCTAGAGCATGTACTGTTCATTTTAATGATGTTTCCTTTAAACTTGAACAGTTAAAAGCTGGAAATGCTTATACAGTTGCTTATCCTGCTCAGACATATTCAAGAAGTATGTCAAGTTATGAAGATTATGATGCAATATTTTTAAGCGGTACAAGATCAATGCAGCATTTTCCTTCGATTAGAGATACTCAAATTTTTGCAATTCCTTCGGTAGTAGAAAGAACCGCGAAAATGAAAGCAAGTAGAGAGCAAAATACTATTGGAGCACTTTTAATATCATTAAGTTATACAAAAAATGGTAAATTAAAAAGAATGATACCTGAAATGATGCCATATTATAAACCTAGTAAAGAAAGTTTTTTGACCACTAAAAAGTTAAATATAACTAAAAATGAACTTGGAAAATATGAAAATATTGATAACTTAAATAAAAATAAACATGCATATTTTGACTCTGTAGATAAGATATATAGACTTTTAAAAAAAGAGCAGTCATTTGCTGAACTTAAAAATAAATTAGAAATATCTGATAATGAACTTTATGGAATAATTGATATTTTAAATGAATATGGAAGACCTATTGAAGTAGTAAATGAGGATGGTATTTTAGTTATTAAAAAAACTATACAAAAAAGAAAAGAAGTATCATTTAAGCTTCCTAAAGAAGAGCTTCATAAAAAAGAAATTTTAGTGGTATCTGATACTCATTATGGTAGTATATGGTGCCAGCCATCGATGGTAAATACAGCTTGCTATGAGGCATATAATCGTGGTATAACTGATTTTTATCATATTGGCGATATATCCGATGGTGATTATTCAAGAGTAAGACCTAATCATATTAGAGAAGTATTTTTGTATGGTGCTACAGGACAAATAAATTATGTAATTGAAAATTTACCTAAATATCCGGGATGTACTTGGCATGCAATACAAGGCAGTCATGACCAAACTCATGAATTTAATTACGGAGTTGTTTTAGCAGATGAAGTAGCTAAAAAAAGAAAAGATTTTGAGTATTTAGGACAAGATAGAGCCTTTACTTATTTTGATAATTGTAAAGTAGAACTTTTTCATCCAGGTGGAGGAACCTCAAGAATACTTTCCACTAAACCTCAAAATGGTATTGACCAGCTTCCATCAGGAACAAAACCAAACCTTTCTATAAGGGGACATTATCATAAAATATATTATATGTTATATCGTAATATTCATATGCTTCTTGCACCATGTAACGTAGATCAGTCTTCATTTATGATGAAAAATGAACTACCTAATTTAATGGGTGATTATTTTTTAACTATTTATTATAATGATAATGGAGATATAGAATATTTAGATGTAGAACCAATGATTTTTTCTCAAAAAGATGTAAGAAAATATGATTTTGAAAATCCTAAAAAGTGTATTAAGAGCAAAATTCTAACTAAAAAAGAATTTTAATCTTAACACTTTTTTTAATAATAAAAATGTGTTATTATACTTTTGAGTGATGTTTATGAAAAAAGTTGTAATTGGAATGAGTGGTGGAGTAGACAGTGCAGTTGGTGCATATCTTTTACAAAAACAGGGCTATGAAGTAATAGGCCTTTTTATGCGTAACTGGGATAGTAATATAAATAATGATATTTTAGGAAATCCTAATGATACAAATGATATTTGTCCACAGGAGAAAGATTATAATGATGCAAAAAAAGTTTGTGAGCATTTAGGTATTGAAATTCATAGAATAGATTTTATTAAAGAATACTGGGACTATGTATTTACATATTTTTTAGAGGAACTTAAAAAAGGAAGAACTCCAAATCCTGATATGCTTTGTAATAAATATATTAAATTTGATTTATTTGTAAAAGAAGCAAGGCGCCTTGGAGCTGACTTTATTGCAACAGGTCATTATGCAAGAATAAGCGGTAATAAACTTTTAAGAGCAAAAGATTTAAATAAAGACCAAACTTATTTTTTAGCGGATGTTAATGTAAATAATTTTAAAGATGTACTTTTCCCAGTGGGTGATTATACAAAAGATAAAATTAGACAAATTGCCAAAAATGCAAATATACCTGTATTTGATAAAAAAGACTCTACGGGAATATGCTTTATTGGCGAAAGAAATTTTCAAAAATTTATGGCTAATTATTTAAAACCAAACCCTGGGGATATAATAAATGTTGAAACTTTAGAAAAAATTGGTACTCATACTGGTCTTATGAATTATACAATTGGTCAAAGAAAAAATGTAGGACTTTCTGGTGATGAGCAAAGGCATTATGTATGTGGAAAAGATACTAAAAAAAACATTTTATATGTTGCTTATGGTGATAGTGAGTACTTATATTCAGATGAGTGCATTATAGATAATGTAAACTTTATATCAAGTGATAGACCTTCATTTTGCACTTGCAAATTTAGATATAGAGGAGAAGATCATCCATGTGCTTTAGAGTATCTAGAGGGTAATAAAATAAAAGTTATTTATAAAGGAAAAGCAAAAAGTGTTACACCTGGCCAAGCATGCGTACTATATAATGGTCAGGAGTGTCTTGGCTGTGGTTTTATTGATGAAGTTTATAAAGATGGCAAAAAACTATGGTATTTAAATTAAATTTATGATATTATATTTTTAGTATATAGTAGATAGAGGTTATGCCATGAAAGATAGATTAAAAAAAGTAATAAATAATATTAAATATGCATTAAAAAATGATAATAAAAAAGTATTATTAGTTTTAGTTATACTTGTTCTAACAATACTTTCAAGTGTTACTTTAATTGCATATTCTTTTTATGTAAATAGAAGTACAAATCTTATTATCGCAGGAGTAGCCTCAATAGATAAAAGTGATGTTAAAATAAAAGTTTATAGGGAAGATAAAAATTCATCTGGAGTAGGACTTGGTACATATTCACTATCATATTATGTTCCAAATGAAACATCATATTCATATACCTCTAGTAAAACAGTATGTGATACAGGCATAACAATAAATAAATATGAAAATAAAATATTTTATGTAAATGCCACTAAAAAAGGTAAATGTGAAGTATATTTTGATGCAATAGATGGGTATATAGATGATTATGAAGTAAACCTTTTTGTACAGCAGGAAATAGGTAGTACTGATGATAAAAACTATGAACAAATGGGGCAGCTTCCTTTATATGAAACAGGATATTATTATACAGTAAATACATCAAAAACAAGTTGTAATCCAAGTGCTGAAGTTTCTATAGTAGGAAGAAAAATAAATGTACTTACAAGCGTGCAAACAGTATGTAATGTATACGTAGATAAAAATGCTGATAGCACTTCACCAACAATAAGTAATTTAACAGTAAGTGGGACAAGCGTAACAGCAACATTTACAGATAATATAGATGTTTCTATGTATGGCTTTTCAAAAAGTGCTGATGAGCAACCTACAGAGTGGAAATATATTTCAGGAACTTCTTACTCATTAGATGTAACTATAGAGGAAGAAGGAACATATTATTTATGGATAAAAGATAATGCTGGTAATAATGCTGTGTCTTCGGCATTTACTATAACTTTAGATTCTGCAGCACCAACTGTAGGAACAATAAGTGCTTATACTAAAAATGTTACAATTGCATTAAGTGATGATGCCGCTTTAGCAGGCTATGCAGTTACTACATCATCGACAACTCCGACAAGTTGGACAAACGTATCAGGTAAAAGTGCAAGTGTAACTTATACGGCATCAACAAATGGAACATATTATGTACATGTTAAAGATGCCGCAGGTAAAACTTCAAATAAATCATTTAGTATGGTATGTGCGGCCGCTACTACCTCAAATTTTGATTATACTGGTAGCGTGCAAAGTTATAATATGGCATGTGATGGTAGTTATACTCTTTATGTATGGGGTGCTCAAGGCGGTTATAGAAGTTCTTCAACTTATGGAGGAATGGGTGGATACTCTACCGGTACTTTGACAAATCAAACCCATGGAAAGACACTTTATGTTTATGTTGGCGGTCAAGGTAATTCAGGTACGTGTACAAATAGCATATGTACTGGTGGCTACAATGGCGGTGGATATAGATATACTTATAAAGGCGGAGGAGGCGCAACTGATATAAGAATATCAGGTGGTGCTTGGAACGATGCTACAGGATTAAAAAATAGAATTATTGTTGCTGGTGGCGGTGGCTCTGATGGGGCTTCAAATAAAAATGGTATGTATGGTGGTGGAGAAAGTGGTGGCGCCGCTTCTCAATATTATGGTTCTCATGGATATGGTGGAACTCAAACTGGATTTACCACATCTGTAACAGTGGCAAGTTCACAGCCTACAACTAATAGTTCATCAAATTATCCTGGTGGATTTGGATTCGGAGGATTTGGTGTATATCAAAGCAATGGGTATGCTGGTGCCGGTGGTGGTGGCTGGTATGGCGGATGTGGTTCTGTTCCTGATAGTTCAGGTGATGATGACCGTGGTGGCGGTGGAGGTTCAGGATTTATATACACATCCACAACTGCAAGTAATGTTCCATCTGGAACTAGTCTTACATCATCATATTATTTAACAAATGCATCAACTACTGCGGGTAGCTCTTCATTTACTGGTACTTCTGGTTCCTCTGAAACAGGTCATGCAGGTAATGGTTATGCAAGAATTATATTTAATCCATAATAAATAATTAATAATAAACATACTATTTAATATGAATAGTATGTTTTTATCTGAAATGCAAGAAAAAGAAGTAATATCAATTGAAACTGGTCTTAACTATGGACATATAGTGGACTGTGAAATAAATAGTGATGGAAAAATAATATCATTTACATGTGAAAGTAAAAAAATATTTAGAAAACCACTTACAAATAATGAAGTTATATTTACATATTCTGATATTGTTAAGATAGGAAAAGATGTAATACTTGTTAAAGTTTAAAAAATTGTTTATAATAAATAGTATGAAAAAGAAAATTTTTATATTTAGTTTTATTGTATTATTAATAGATCAAATTAGTAAAATAGTACTTGACAAACTACTTGTTTTAGGTAAAAGTATTAAAATATTTGATAAGTTTTTATATATTACAAAAGTTTATAATGATGGTGTAAGTTTTTCTCTTTTTACAGGCAAAAGATTTGTTATTATTATATGCTCATTATTAATACTTTTATTTTTAATATTTTATATGAAAAAATTTAAATCATGTAAAAGAAATATAATTGCTTTTTCACTTATTTATGGTGGACTTTTAGGTAATTTAATTGATAGAATAATATATGGCTATGTAATTGATTTTATAGATTTTTATATATTTAATTATAATTATCCAATATTTAATATAGCCGATGCTTGTATATGTATTGGTGTATTTATCCTTTTATATAGTATTTATTTAGGTGATGATAATGAAGTTAAAAGTAAATAGTAATGGTGATAGAATAGATAAATATATTTCCTTAAATAGTGATTATTCAAGAAGTTATATTGAAAAACTTATTTCTAAAGGAAACATACTTGTTAATGGAAAAAAAGTTAAAGCAAGTTATATTGTGAGTATTAATGATGAAATTGAAATTTGTGATATAAAAGAAAATAAAGAAATAAAGAAAATAGATATGGATATTGATGTTATCTATGAAGATGAATATTTAATGATTATTAATAAACAAAGTGGAGTGGTGGTTCATCCGGGGGCAGGTAATCATGATAATACCCTTGTAAATGCTTTAGTGGGTAAAGTAAAATTAAGTGATTTATCTTTAGATCGCCCTGGTATAGTTCATAGACTTGATAAAGATACTTCGGGAGTTATGGTAATTGTCAAAGATAATAAAATGCATGAAGCACTTTCTAAAATGTTTGCAAACCATGAAATAAAAAGAACTTATTATGCTTTATGTAAAGGCGTTATTCCATATAACAAAGGAACAATTGATGTACCAATTAAAAAAGATGATAAACATTTTGATAAAATGAAACCATGTGAAGATGGAAAAAAAGCAATAACTCATTTTGAGGTATTGAAAAGATATAAAAATTATACACTTTTACGTCTTAATCTAGAAACAGGTAGAACCCATCAAATAAGAGTTCATTTATCATATATGGGTTATCCAGTTTATAATGATCCAGTATATGGAAAAGGTAATACTTCATTTGGGCAATTTTTACATTCTAAAGAAATAGATTTTATAGAACCTTTTACAGGTAAACATCTTCATTTTGAAACTGATTTACCTAAGGAATTTAATGATTTTTTAAATGAAATAAAGGAGCAGTAATGGAAAGAGTAAATGTTAGAAAACAAGATGAAATATTAATGAGTTTAGTACACTTTTTTGTTACAAAAGAGGGTTATACCCCAATATTTGTTCAAGGTGTTAAAGATGAAATATGGCTTGAAAATATAGATGGGCCATATAGAATTATTAGAATAAATAGCAATTATATTCATAATGAAGAACAATATAAATTTGATCAATTTAAAATTAAAAATATTGTTGCTCAAATTAAAAAGAAAACTTTATCATTTAAAGTAAATGCTTTAAATATTGAACTTAATGTATCAGATAGAGTAAAAGTAGAAAGTGTTAAAAATGTAGATAATATTAATATTAATGCTCTTGAGGATATTAAGAAAAATGAATATATTATAAATGTATTTCCTGATTTAAAAAATGATTTAACTGAAAAAATGGGATTAGATTTACTTTTAAATGTAGCTTCAGATATAAATCACAAAACTGAAAGTGATAATAAAAAGTTTGAAAAAATATTTTCTAAAAAGAAAATTTTAATTACATATATATTAATATTTTTATGTATTATTATGTATGGTGTAACTGTTTTAATGGGTGATAGTAATTTAGTTTATATCACTTTAGGGGCTAATAATAAAATTCTTGTTAAAAATGGACAAATTTTTAGATTAATTACCTATGCATTTTTACATGGTTCTCTTATTCATTTAATTACAAATATGTATTCACTTTGGATAATAGGAAATCAAGTAGAAAATAATTTAGGTAAAGTAAGAATGATTATTATCTATTTTGTAAGTGCATTATGTGGTGGTATGCTTTCATGTATTTTTAATGATGGTATAAGTGTTGGTGCAAGTGGAGCAATATTTGGACTTATGGGCGCTTTAGTATATTTTGGTATGCATTATCGTTTATATTTACATGATGCTTTAAAAAATAAATTAATTCCAGTTATTTTAGTAAATTTAATTATTGGTTTTTCAATTACTGGTATAGATAATTATTGTCATATTGGGGGCCTTATTGGTGGATTTCTTGCCTCAATGGCATGTGGAGTTCCTGAAAGTAAAAATAAATTAGAAAAAGTTAATGGTATAATTTTACTTTTAATATTTATTTTATTTATGTCATACTTAATATGGTTTAGATAGGGTATCCTATCTTTTTTTTATAAAAAAAATAAGATTAATTATCTTACTTTTTATGTTTTTCATTAAATAGGTTAAATGCTTCATTTATTTCATCATAATTCAGTTCTAGTAAATTATCACCATTTAATTTATATATTTTATAGTCTTCAGTATTATCTTCATTACCATAATATATATATTCATTTTCTTTTCCTTTAATAGTTTCTATTTCAAAATATGTTTTACCATCAATTTCCATTGTATTTAATTCAATCATATTAACTCCTTATCTATTTAAACTTAACTGTTCGGTATAATTTAATACAAAATCAACTTTTTCTTTAAAACTTACAGAGGTTACATCAATATCATTTATAGTATGGGTAGGTACTATTGATGATAAACACATTGTTGCTTCTTTATCTGTGTATCCTTCACTAATTAGAACATTTTTAAGTTCATCATAAGTATTTTGAGTAATTGTTTCATAACTAGGATTTGCTCTTCCATAAAGCTCATTATTATCATTAATGGCTACTTTAGTTGACCCCTCAATATCATTATTTATATAGCAGTGATGAGAGTTTAATAAATCGTTTGTATCATCTGCAATAGTATTAAAGTTTTTTGCGTATTTTATTCCCGCTACAGAGATTACACCCATTGCTCCAATAACAAGGGCAAGGGGAACTTTTTTTAATACTTTATTTCTTTTTTTTATTTTATCAATTTTTTCACGTCTTTGTTTTGTAAGAGGGTCTTCACTTTCAATAATATTTTTCTTTTCATCATATTCTTCGGTACTACTTACATATTTTCCAGTTGTTTTAATAGAATATTCTTTTATAATATTATCTAAAGTTTCTTTTTTTACTTTTGAGTTATGTCTATTAACAATATCAGTAAAAACGTCTATTACATGCTCCACAGGTATTATAGAGGATTCTTTTTCAATTTCCTCGGTATTTGTTATTTTTTTGCCTTCAATTTTAACTCTTTGACTTTTATTTACAATGCCCACTGTACCTCTTGGAACCGCAAATCCTTTAAAGATAGCAATTGCTTCATTTTTACTGATTATTTCACCAGTTTCCTTATAATAAAATATTGTTTCCATATCCTTATCTCCTACTATAAAAAGTATAGCATAAAGAAAAACCATTTTCAAGTTACAAAGTCTTCTTATTTTTAATAAATTCTTTAAGCATTTTTGTAAGTGCTCTTTTTTCAATTCGTGATACATAACTTCTTGATATGTGCATTTCTTTGGCAATTGCTTTTTGAGTCATTTCTTTTTGATTATTAAGCCCGTATCTTTTTATAATTATTTCTTTTTCTCTTGGAAAAAGCATATTTAAATATTTTTTTAAATTTTCAACGTTATCCTTCCTAGTTAAATAGTCCACAAAATCAATTTTTTTATCCATTATTACATCCTTTAAATTAACTTCATTTCCTTCTTTATCATAGCCAATGGCATCCTCAAGATAAACATCATTATTACTTTTTTTATTTGAACGAAAATACATTAAAATTTCATTTTGAATACATCTTGCGGCATATGTAGTAATTTTAGTTTTTTTATTATCCTTATAAGTATCAATTCCTTTGATAAGACCAATTGTTCCAATAGATATTAAATCATCTGTCATATAATCATTATTTGCATATTTTTTTACAATATGAGCAACTAACCTTAAGTTATGTTCTATAAGTTTATTTCTAGCATCATTATCTTTATCAAGCATAAGTTTTACATATTTTTCTTCTTCTTCATTTGATAGTGGCTCTAAAAAAACACTATTTGAATAACTTCCTGTAAAAAATATCATGTCTTTTACAATATTAAGTAAGTTTAAAAACATAAATTCACTTCCTACTTAAATATATTTATGATAAACTATAGTTATGAAAAAGAAATTTAAAATGATTGATGAAAGTTTTGTTTGTAAGGTATGTAATAAAAATGTACCTTTTTTAGGATATAGTGCTCGAGACCACTGTCCATACTGTTTAAGTAGCTTGCATGTTGATGTATTTCCAGGTGATAGAGAAAATAAATGTAAGGGTATTTTAAAACCTATTGGTATAGAAAAATTTAAGGATACTTACAAAATTATTTATAAATGTGAAAAATGTGGCATGCTTCATAAAAATATTATGGCAAGTGATGATAACTATGATTTAATAGTAAAATTATCCACAAATGAAATGTAGTATTTTTTAAATGTTTATGATATTATTTTTGTAGGAGGATAAAATGAATAGGATAGAAATAAAAGATTATGCAAAAAGTAAAATTCAAAATAATTTATTAACTATATGGAAAAACATTATTATTGCTTTTGGAATAAGCGTATCATTTAATATTGTTATGGCAATATTATTTAATAAAATGAATACCGATTATCTAGATATTTTAATAAATATATTATTGTTTCCTTTAGAAATTGGTATGATAAACTTTTTTGTAAACTTTTGTGAAGATAAAACTTTCGAAGCAAAAGATTTATTTAAACATTATAAAAATTTTCTTAAAATTGTTGGTGTAATGCTTTTAACGTCAATTCTTATAATGCTTGGTTATATATGCTTTTTAATTCCGGGAATTATTTTAACATTTTCATATATGCTTGTGCCAGTTGTCTTAATTAAAAAACCTGAACTAAGTATTATAGAAACTCTTAAATATTCTAGAGAAAAAATGAATGGTCATAAAATGGATGCATTTGTTTTAGGACTTTCATTTATTGGTTGGACTATACTTGGCGTGCTTACTTTAGGTATTTTATATATTTGGCTTTATCCATATATGAGTGTAACATTTACAAAGTTTTATCTTGATGTTTTAGGGGAGTAATTCCTCTTTTTAAATGAGATTTTTTATTTCATTTACAAATATTGAGGGATTATTTTTAGGTACCATTAAAAATGTTTTATATTTACATCTTGTAATGCCCACGAAGAAAACTCTTCGTTCTTCAGCATAAGGATAATCATCTGCTTTCGAAGATACATAAGAAAGTATTTCATGATTTTCAAGTTTATTAGGAATGCCATATACTTTATCTGATACATTTAAAATTATTACGTAGTCTTCTTCGAGTCCTTTTGCAGAGTGAATAGTTAAATATTTATATTCTTTATCATTATATTTTAAAATAGAGTTTTCATATGTAAAATCACTATCTATATATTCATAAATATCTTTTTGATTTCTTCCGAGAATTAATATTTTTTTATCAGAAAGTTTATTTAGTAAATTTTTAAATTTCTTTTTAGCATTTAAATAATAAATTATTTCAATAGGCTTTTTTTCATGCGTAAAACCATGCATACTTTTATCAAGTTGATAGGGATTTTTATTAATAAATTTTGCACTTATATCAATAAGTTCTTGATTAAAACGATAAGTATTTACAAGTTTTAATTGTTTTAAATTATCTATATATTTGTTTAAATTTAAAAATATAAATAAATCACATCCAGAAAAATGATAAATACTTTGTGCATCATCTCCAACTGCAGTTAAAATAGCTCCAGTATTATCTATAATAGTTTTAGCTAAATTAAATCTAATTAGGGAAGTATCTTGAAATTCATCTATAATTATATACTTAAAATTTTTATAATTATATTTAGCATTTAATATTTTTGTAGCAATTATTATAAGGTCATCAAAATCAAGTAAACCCGAAGAATTTTTTTCTTCTTCATAAATAAAAAATATATCTAAAATTATTTTAACTAAATATTTATCCTTATAATCAGTAACTACTTTTTTTAAACTTTCAATACTATGATTATTAGTCTTAAATAAATTAATAAATGTTTTAATTAATTTTTTAAAAGAAATATATTCATTTTTATTTTTATCAAGTTTAGTAATATTTAAATATCTACATAATTTATCTTTATTAGAAATTGTTTCTAAATATTCATTTATTACAAAATCTAAAAGATCCTCACTTGCAAGTTTATATGTTATTTTATTATATTTTAAAACATCTATAGCAAGTTTATGAAAAGTTGTAATAAAAATATTACTACCAAGTTTTTTCTTTAAATCTTCAACACTTTTATTTGTAAAAGAAATAAGAAGTATTTCACTTTCAAGTGTGCCATTTGCGACTAAAGTTCTGACTTTTTGCGCTATTGTAGTGCTTTTGCCACTTCCAGGACCTGCGATAACAAGTGCATGATTTGTTTCATTAACGACTTTTAATTGATATTCATCTAAAGTATTTGACATAAGGGCCTTTCCTTTACATCACTATGCAAATAAAAATATATCAAATTATTTTATAAATGTAAAGTAAAAAAATTTATTTTAATTAGCATTAAAGCATTGCGTAAATATGTAATTAAATGTTATATTACAAATAAGGAGTAAAAATAATATGAATAATAGGGAAATTGCAGTTGTAGTTAGTAATGCTAATAAAGATGTTAATGTAATAGAAACAATAAATGCAATTAAAAATGCAGGTTTTAAAAATGTTTTTGTGCAATGGTACAATAAAAATTGGAACCCTACGCAAGAAAAGCAATTAAAATATATTAAAGAAAAATGCTTAAATGTTATTTTTGCCCATTTAGGGTATCAAAATATAAATGATTTATGGCTCGATGATAATAATGGTGATAAACTAGTTGATAGATATAAAAATGATATAAAAGTTTGTAAAGAAAATGATATTCCTATGGTTGTTATGCATTTAACAAATGAAAGTAAAGCTCCTAAATATAGTGAGATAGGCTTGAAAAGATTACAAAAAATTGTAGATTATGCTGAATCATTAAATATAAAAGTGGCTTTTGAAAATACTAAAATAAAAGGTTATTTAGATTATGTAATTAAAAATATTCATAATGAAAATGCTGGAATATGTTTTGATTCAGGACATTATCATGTTCATTTTAATGATGATTTAGATTTTTCTAATTTTAATGGTAGAATATTTGCAGTACATCTTCATGATAATGATCAAAGTGATGATTTACACCTTATTCCCTTTGATGGAACGTTAAATTGGAAAAATGTTATTAAAAATTTAAAGAAATGTAATTATGATGGTCCAATAACAATGGAACCTTGTTATCGATATGGATATTTAGAAATGGGAATTGAAAACTTTTATAAAAAAAGTTACGAAGTTGGAAAAAAACTCCAAGAAATGTTTGAAAAAAATAAATAAATTTTATGAAATTAATAGAAATTATTGATTATTATGTGGTAAAAAAAATATAAATATATTTATAAATGTAAAGTAATAAAATTTTTTATTTAATAAATTATTTAAAAATAGTATACTTAATATATGGTGATATTGTGAAGAAAGTAAAAAAAGTTGTCGGAGTTGCCTTTATAGAGGAGGGCAAACTTTTAATAGTAAGAAGTGTAAGAAGTAGTAAAAGTAATACTTGGACATTAGTTGGTGGTGGCGTTGAAGAAGGCGAAAGTGAAGTTGAAGCTGCAATAAGAGAAGTCAAAGAGGAATTTCATAATGGATTTACAATTAATGAAGAAGATTTAAAACCATTAATGTGTTTTAAAGAAAGTGCCGCTAGTGACCCTGAACTTGATATAATTATGACAATGTTTATATGTAAAAAGAAAATGGATAAAGTCTATTTTACAAATGAAGAAATTATTGGTTATCATTTTTATAAAGTAGGTGAAACTAAATACAATTTATCTTCGGCAATAAGAGATCATTTTATTCCATTTGCCATTTCCGAAGGCCTTTTATATTAAAAAAGAAAAAAATTTAAAAAAATGATTAATTTTTGCTTGCAAGTGCAGATAATATATAGTATAATTTTATTTGTCAGCAAGAGAAAGTTAATGGGAGATTAGCTCAGTTGGTTAGAGCATCTGCCTTACAAGCAGGGGGTCATAGGTTCGAGTCCTATATCTCCCACCATTAATGCCGACATAGCGTAATTGGTAGCGCAACTGACTTGTAATCAGTAGGTTGGGGGTTCGATTCCCTCTGTCGGCACCAGTTTATGAAAATTATCTCAAGGTTATTGAGATTTTTTTATGCAAAAATATATTTGTTTTTATATAAAAAAAGTGAGAAATTTATCTTAATTTCACACCTTCAGTAGGATTTAAATATTTTAAAGTTATTTCATGTAAATTACCAGGAGCATAGTTTTCAAGTAGGTATTTATAAAATGCTACTTCATTTATAGCTTTTTGATAACTACTTTGTGCTTCATTTACTTCAATGCACCTTCTAATCCAACTTTCCTCAATTTTTAAAACTTTTTTTATTTCTTCGAAAACATCAGCATAACCATTTTTACCAATGTCATAACCCATATTAACTGTTATTGTTTTAATATATTTGGTGCATTCATTTTCAAAATCAGTATCATTAAAGCTTCCCATTCCACCAAAAGCACTTAAGAATTTTTCAATACTATCTTCATCACGATACTTTGTGTAGGCTTTTTCCATCCAGTCTACCCACCAACCGTTTTCATATGTTTCTAACATGTAAATCATTTCATTTAAATACTCTAAAAAAATTTCTTTCATTTTTCCTTTTCCCCATTAACTGTTATAGTTATACCATAAATTTTACAAAATGTAAAGTAAGCGTAAATATAAATTTATGCTTTTAAATTTTAAATGGAGCATTTTTAGTAAATTTTAAATAAAAATTTTGAGGGTCAAAATCAAGATTCTCGTAAGAATAATTGTATAATTCCCATAAATTATTAAGCATTATACCTTTATCATAAAATTTTAAACAATCTAAATATAAAGAAATAAACTTTTCGTCAGGTAACGTTTGCACTTTTGAATTAATATAATTATTTGCATAATTTTTATCTGTATAAAGCCTTTCGATTTTCGTTACAGGTAAATTGATTATACCGTTTATTTTTGCGTATAAAACCCTGATTTTTTCTAATACAACAAAATACACTGAATAAAAACTATCTTGATTTATAAGACTTTCTAAATCTTCGATACGATTACCAATAGAAAATATAGAAAATTTTTCATTATCAGTAAAGGAGTGCTGCATTTTTTGATTATAAAAATATTTAGCGTAACTAATAAAATCTTTAACTTTATCATTTGTATCAGAAATTATTTCACAAGTAGCAAATTTAGTTAAATGAGATGGATCATTATTGTTAATTTCATTATCCACTAAAGAATATAATCTTTGTAAATCATTTATAAAAAATTCCACTCTAATATTATTAATCCTCATGCTACCACAGTCTAATGTATGATAGTTTTCTTTAATTATCATAACATCTAAATCAGATAAATCATTATTTCTTTCGTTAGCATAACTTCCATAAACTATAATACCTGTATAGTTCTTAATATTTAATTTTTTTAGTAATTCGTTTACTTTTTCTATTATTTTATTATTTATCATTTTACCCTCCTGTGAAATATATTATAAAAAAAAATAAATTAATTATCAAGTTTATTTGTTATAATTTCAATTAATTTTTTTGTACTAAAACTAGGTAAGTGTTTATTAGAAATAGCATAGCCTATATATCTTTCTGGTATATTTTCTTTTATATTAAGCGTAAATATTTTACCTTCATTTACATCTTTTTGAATAAATTCTTTTACAGCGTAACCAATACCAAAACCAGATTTACAAAATTCTATGACTAGTGAGTAACTAGCAAGTTCAATATTCGGTTTTAAATATATATTTTTTTCTTTCATAAAATTATCTAAAAAGTTTCTTGTATTAGAGCCTTTTGCTTGAAAAATCAGTGGGTAGTTTTTAAGTGTACTTAAAGAAACAACTTTACCATTAAGGTTACTATATTTTTCACTTGCTATAAAAACATCATGAATTTTTTTGCATTTTATTATGTCAATATCATTTCCATAATCTTTATCATTTATATTTAAAAATACAATGTCAATAAGACCATTTTTAAGTTCACTTATAAGATGAGATGTTATACCATTAGTTATTTGAATATCAATTTTAGGACATAATTTATTAAATTTTTCTAGATATGGAAGTAAAAATTCTTTTGTTAAAGTAGAGTTTATACCAATTTTTATTATACCAGTTTCTAAATTAATTAAATCACTAAATTTATTTTCAGCACTATTTATATATTCAATTGCTTTTGCAATATAACTATAAAATTCTTTTCCTTCTTCAGTTAGGGTAACACCTTTTTTAGTTCTTACAAATAAAGTTCCTCCGAGTTTTTCTTCGAGAAGTTTTATAGTTTTACTTATTGCGGGTTGTGAAATATGCAAAATTTCACTAGCTTTAGTAATATTTTCATTTTTAGCTACTTCATAAAACACTTTATAATATTCAAAGTTAATATTCATAATAACCTCCAGTTATGATATTTATAACAAATATGTATTTTTATTATATTTAAATTTACTTTATAATACAAGTGAAAGAGGATGATTTAATGTATAGCCCACATGATAGTGTAGAAATATGTAAGTTAATGGAAGATTTTAAGTATGATAGAACTAAAACATATGAAGTGTTAAGTAAATATGAAAAAAAGCAAAATGATACTGTCTATGGAATAAATGT
This sequence comes from uncultured Bacilli bacterium, assembly GCA_934098665.1. Lineage (GTDB taxonomy): Bacteria > Bacillota_I > Bacilli_A > RF39 > UBA660 > UBA6448. The sequence goes on along the minus strand of CAKOOO010000002.1, from coordinate 84,910 downwards.
ATTTAATGAAATATATTATAATAATATTATTAATCCATATATACAAAGCGAGAAAATAATTGATATGCATGTTCATACAAATGCTTCGGATGGAGATTTATCTATAGAGAAACTTATTTATCTTGCAATAGAAAAGAAAGTTGGAGTTCTTGGAATAACTGACCACAATACAGTGGAAAGTCTTAAAAATCTTAAAAATGTATCTTCCTTAATAACTGATAGTAATATAAAAATTATTAATGGTATAGAGTTATCCACAAAAAGAAATATAGGTAGGATGCACATTTTAGGTTATGGAATAGATATATATAATAGTGTTTTAAATAAAAAATTAAATGAAATAAAAGATAACAGTATAAATAAAATTTTAAGTATTTTAGAGATATTAAAAAAAGACTATAATATTATATTTAGTTACGAAGATATTAAAACGCTTATAAATGTTAATCACAATTTGGGAAGAGTAGATGTTGCTCGACTTTTAGTTAAAAATGGACTTGTTCAAAGTGCTTCTGAGGCATTTGAAAAATATTTAGTAAGTGCATATGAAAAAGTAAGGGGCATTAATAAAGGTTTAACTTATGAAGAGTGTATAAACTTAATTTTAAGTAGTGGTGGTATTCCTGTTCTTGCTCATCCTAAAACTCTTAAATTAAACGAAAAAGAATTTTTTTCTTTACTTAAAAATATGATTAACTGTGGTCTTATGGGAATTGAGTGTTATCATAGTAGTTTTAATAAAGAAGAAATGGCATATTATTTAGATATAGCAAATAAATATAACTTACTAGTAAGCGGTGGTAGTGATTTTCATGGAAGTATAAAACCAGATATTAGTCTTGGCACTGGTAAGAATAATAATCTTTATATAAGAAAATTATCTATATTAGATAAGTTAAAGTGAATATTTTTAAAATGTATGATATAATCATATTATGAAAGAAGAAAATAATAAAAAAATAACAATTGGCCTTTTTGGTGACTCATTTTTTCCTATGGCAGATGGAGTTATCATGGTTATAGATAATTATGCTCGCAGACTATGTAAATATGCAAATGTAATTGTATTTGTACCGGAGTATTTAACTAAAAAATATGATGATAGCATTTTTCCATATAAAGTTGTAAGATGTCACTCTGTAAAAGTTCCTTTTTTAGATTATTCAGTATCTATTCCTAAACTAGATAATAAGTTTATGAAAGTGCTTAATAAATATAAACTTGATATAGTGCATGTTCATTCTCCATTTACAATTGGAAGAGCAGGACTAGCGTACGCTAAAAAACATCATGTTCCGTGTATTGCTACAATGCACTCGCAATTTAAACAAGATTTTCAAAGAGCGGTAAAATCTGAGTTACTTGCCACTAAACTTAATAATAATTTAATAAAATTTTTTGATAAGTGTGATGAGTGCTGGGCAGTAAATAGTGAAGTTGCTAGAATATATTATGAAGATTATCATTATAAATGCCTACCTAAAGTTATGAATAATGCTACAGAAATGATGCCTGTATCTAGTGAAAAAGAAGCTATAAACTATATTAATAAAAAACATAATATTAAAAATAATGAGAAAGTATTTTTATTTGTGGGAAGAATTAATAAACTTAAAAATATATTTTTTATTGCTGATGCCCTAAAAGCTGTTAAAGAAAAAGATAAAAAAATAAAATTTAAAATGCTTTATGTTGGAACTGGCCAAGATGAAAATGATTTAAAAAGTTATATAAATGAACTTGGCATAGCCGAAAATGTAATAATGGTTGGTAAAATAACTGATAGAAATGAACTTTCAAAATATTATGCAAGAGCAGATTTATTTTTATTTCCATCACTTTATGATGCATCCTCAATAGTACAAATCGAAGCCGCTAGTCAAAAAACACCGGGTGTATTTTTAAAAGGTAGTGCGACTAGTGCAACTGTTACTGATAATGTAAATGGTTTTATAAGTGAAAATACTGTTGGAGCATATTCAGATAAAATAATTGAAATAATGAATAATGAAAAACTATTTGATAAAGTAAAAGAAAATGCATTTATTGATTTATATGTAACTTGGGATAAAAAAGTTTCTGAAGTATATAAAATTTATTTAGAAAAAATAAAAGAAAATAAGCGAAAAATCTTTTAAAAAATAAAAAAATTGTATTTTTTTAAACAAATTTGAAAAAAAGTGTTCACAAAATAAAAAATATGTGATAAAATCTATATTGTCTTTGAAGAAAGAAAAACTTTCTTAATGACGGAAGGATAGCGAAGTGGCCAAACGCGGCAGACTGTAAATCTGTTCCTTCGGGTTCGATGGTTCAAATCCATCTCCTTCCACCATTTCAAATATTGCCTCGTAGCCAAGTGGCAAGGCATCAGACTTTGACTCTGACATTCCGATGGTTCGAATCCATCCGAGGCAGCCATTTCAATATTTTGTCCTGTTAGCTCAGTCGGTAGAGCATTTGACTTTTAATCAAAGGGTCTGGAGTTCGAATCTCCAACAGGACACCAATTAAAAATTATTTCCTAGATATAGGAAATTTTTTTATGAATAAATTAAAATTTCTTTTATTTTAGGGCAAAATATTGTATAATTTACTTATATGGAGGATAGATGAAAGACTTAAAAGTAATATTTATGGGAACACCTTTATTTGCAGTTCCAGTATTTAAATATCTAATAGAAAATACAAACGTTGTTTTAGTGGTAACAAAAAAAGATACTTATGAAGGAAGAAAAAAAGTTCTTACAAGTTCACCTATAAAAAAATGTGCATTAGAAAATAATATTGATGTACTTACACCAGATAAAATTAAGGATATTTATGAAGAAATTAGTGAAATAAATCCTGATATTATTATTACTTGCGCATATGGTAAAATATTACCTGAAAGTATTTTAAATGTTCCAAAACTTGGATGCATTAATGTTCATGCTTCACTTTTACCAAAATACAGGGGAGCGTCGCCTATTCAAAGTGCTATTTTAAATGGTGAAGAAAAAACTGGTGTAACAATTATGTATATGGATAAAGGTATGGATACTGGAAATATTATTTCATGCAAAAGTATTGATATAGAAAGTTTTGATAATCTTGAAACGCTTTCAAATAAATTATCCTTTTTAGGGGCAAGCCTTTTAAAAGAAACACTTCCTTTAATAGTAAAAAATGAAAATGAAAGTATAAAGCAAAATGATGAAAATGCCACTTACACTGGGCTTATTACTAGGAAAGATGAAAAAATAGATTTTAATAAAAATGGCAAAGACATAATAAATCAAATTAGAGCATTTGCACCATCTCCTTATGCAAATTTTATATTAAATGATAAAGAAATAAAAATATGTAAAGCATCATTTATCCCAAAAAATAGTGAAGTAAATAAAGTATATATAACTAAAAATACATTTGAAATAGGATGTTGTGATGGTGTAATAAGCCTTGAAGAAGTAAAACCTATGGGTAAAAAAGAAATGAATATAAAAGCATTTTTAAATGGTATAGATAAGGATAATTTGTATGTTAATAGTTAATTATTTAAAAAAAAATGACCCAGATAATAAATTTGTTAAGGCGTGGGAAAATAAACGTCTTCATGCTTTAATTTGTCTTGGACTTTGGCTTATTTTCTTTATATTTATCTTTTTAGTTTTTATAATTCCATATAATCATGAAAGTAAAAATATAACTACTCATCCTAAAGAAAGTTTAGTTACTCTTGAAGATATGAAAAAAAAGCTAATTAATGGAAGTTATGACTTTAAATATACAGTTAAAAATGATAGTGGAACCATCATTTATAGTGGCAATAAAAATGGTGATGTTATTACTGGCTATAAAGAGGATAGTAGCATAACAAAATATGAAATTTTAAATGACACTGTTTATAAACTTGTTATGGATGAAAAAGTTTTATATGATGGTTTATATGAAAATGTAAATGAAAACTTATTATCTTTAGAGTATATATTTTCTTTGGAATATGATAAAGATAATATGAAAATAGAGGGTAATACTCTTAGTTATGAAACCTTAAATGGCATAGTAAAAATAACAAGTAATGATAAAAATATTGAAAAAGTTGAAATAATAAATGAAAATGATAACTATATATTAGAGTTTAGTAATATTGTTTAAGGAGAAAAGGTATGAAAAAGTTTATGTTAGTTTTTGTAAATTTACTTACAATGATAAGAATAATCGGTGTATTTATGATGATACCAGTATATTTTAGATATGGTGGACTTTATGCTGCATATCTTTCAGTGGGTTGCTATTTAACAGACTGTATTGATGGCTTTTTAGCAAGAAAATATCATGTATCAACCTTTTTTGGAAGTATGTTTGATGGTATTGCTGATAAACTTTTTTCATGCAGTAACTTAATAATTTTATTTAATGTAACTAAATATTCTATAATATCAATTGTTTTAGAAATTTTAGTGGTAATAATACAATTTGTAAAATTTCAAAAAAATATTAATATACAGTCCTCAAAACTTGGTAAAATTAAAACAATTGTTATGAGCGTCACTGTAATTTTAGTTTATTTAATAACTGATATAAATAAATTAACTTTTTTAAGTAGTAATCTAATTAGTTATGTTAATAGTCATAATTTATACTTATATTTATTTATACCATTATATATATTTCAAATTCTTACATTATATTCATATTTAAAATTTTTAAAAACTTATGATAAAAAAGAAGTTAAACAAATACCTAAAGTAGATATTTATTTAAAACCTAAAACAACTATAAAAAATAGAATATCTAACTTTTGCACTATTTGGCTTAATAATGAGTTTTATGAAAAATATAAAGATTCCGAAGGCCTTAAGGCAATAAGAAATGAAATAAAAGAAAATGACAGGCATTGATAAAAATTCTTGCTAAATTATAATAGCTTATTTATAATAAATATTAGGAGGTTAAAATGATACTTGATGGTAAAAAAGTAAGAAATGAATTACTTTCTTTTTATGAGAAAAAAATAACTGATGAAAATTTAAAAATTTGCTTAGCTATAATTAGCATAGGCGATGATAAACCTAGTAAACTTTATATCAAAAATAAAATTAAATATTGTGAAAAAGTAGGTATTAAAGTACTTTTATATGAACTTGAGGAAAAAACAAAAGAAAAAGATGTAATTGATTTAATTGAAAAATTAAATGATGCAAGTGATATTACAGGAATAATTCTCCAAAGTCCTGTGCCAAAACATATAAACTTTACAAAAGTAAGTGGTCTTATTAATCCAGTAAAGGATATTGATGGTTTTACTAAAGAGAATTTATATAAACTTGTTCATAATAAAGATGGTCTTTTTCCATGTACTGCAAAAGGAATTATTAAACTACTTAAATATTATAATATAAAAATTGCCTCAAAAGATGTATGCATTATAGGCCGTGGTGATATAGTTGGAAAACCTTTGATATTTGAACTTCTTAATAATAACGCAACTGTAAGCGTATGTCACTCACAAACTAAGAATTTAAAAAAATATACAAAAAATGCAGATATTATAATTAGTGCAGTAGGACATCCTAAATTAATTACAAGTGATATGATAAAAGATGATGCAATTTTAATAGATGTTGGTATAAGTATTGTTGATGGTAAAATTGTAGGTGATATTGACTATGAAGATGTTAAAAATAAATGTCTTTATATTACACCAAATCCTGGGGGAGTAGGACCAATGACAATTGCAATGATAATTGAAAATTTAGTAAAAGCATATGAATTACAAAAATAAATGAAAGGAAGATGAAAGTGGATAAAATAATTACTTTAGCATTAGAAAAAGAAAGAGAAAGACAAGAAAATAGTTTGGAATTAATTGCCTCTGAAAATTATGTTTCAAATGATATTTTAGCACTTCAAGGAAGTATTTTAACAAATAAATATGCTGAAGGGTATCCTGGTAAAAGATATTATGGTGGTTGTGAAAATGTAGATATTATTGAAGCAAAAGCAATAGAATATGCATGCAAACTATTTAACTGTAAATATGCAAATGTTCAACCACATTCTGGATCAAGTGCAAATATGGCAGTACTTCGCTCTTTACTTTCATTTGGTGATAAAATCCTTTCAATGGATTTGAATAATGGTGGGCATTTATCACATGGCTTTAAAACATCTTTTTCAGGCATTGATTATAACGCTGTATTTTACTATTTAGATGAAAAAACCGAAATGCTTAATTATGAAGAAATTGAAAAAATTGCTTTAAAAGAAAAACCAAAACTTATTATCGCAGGAGCTTCAGCATATTCTAGAATAATTGATTTTAAACGCTTTAGAGAAATTGCAGATAAAGTGGGAGCATATCTTATGGTTGATATGGCACATATTGCAGGCCTTGTAGCATCAGGTGTTCATCCATCACCATTTCCTTATGCAGATGTTGTTACATCCACTACCCATAAAACTTTAAGAGGACCAAGAGGGGGAATAATTCTCACTAATGATGAAGAGATAATTAAAAAAGTAAATAAAACTATTTTTCCTGGTATTCAAGGAGGCCCTTTGGAACATGTTATCGCGGCAAAATGTGAGTGTTTTTATGAAGCAATGAGTGATGAATTTAAAAGTTATGCAAAAAATGTTATAACTAATGCTAAAGTATTAAGTGATACTTTAAAAGAAGAAGGCTTTAAAATAGTATCTAGTGGCACTGATAATCATATGTTTCTTTTAAATGTTAAAAGTATAGGTGTGACTGGTAAAATGGCTGAGGATATTTTAGAAAAAATAAATATAACAGTTAATAAAAATATGGTTCCTGGTGATACTGAAAAAGCGGGTATAACAAGTGGAATAAGACTAGGTAGTGCCGCTCTTACAACAAGAGGCTTAAATACTGATGATTTTAAAGAAATTGGTTTAATAATATCAAAAGCTTTAAAAAATTATAATGATGAAAATATTTTAAATGAATTAAAATTAAGAGTTAAAAATATAACAGATAAATATCCATTATGGTATTAAGGAGGTAATATGTCTAATTGGGATAAAGAATATTTAAAATTATGTAAAACTATTTTAGAGGAAGGTAAAGAAGTTATTAATAGAACAGGTATTAATACAATTAAAATACCTAATTATAATTTTTCTTTTGATTTAGAAAAAGAGTTTCCATTTTTAACTACTAAAAAATTATATTATAAAGCAGCAATAAAAGAACTTTTATGGATATATAAAGGTATTAATGATGTAAGATGGCTTCAAGATAGAGGTGTTCATATTTGGGATGAATGGGAAATTGATGAAGATGGTATTTATAGAATATATTATCCAAATGGTAAAGAACCAGAAAATGCTCCAGCAAGTTTACCAGTCTATTTTAATACGGGGAAAATAGGTAGTGATGGTAAAGACATATTAGAAAAAATGTATTATGATGAAGAAGGCATTTATAAAGAAAGTGAAAAAACAATAAACTCAAAACCTATGATGGCATCCCCAACAAAAAAAGCAACAGAAGAGGGAAAAGTACTTCGCTTTGCTAGATATTTTGGTAAAGAGTATGCCCATACAATAGGACATGCTTATGGTTATACAGTAAATAAAAATGATTATTTAAATAGAACAATTGCTTTAATAAATGCAAGTAAAATAGATCCATCAATATCAGACTCTCGAAGAATACTAATTAATTTATGGCAAGAGGAAGATATAAAAGATGCTGTTTTAAAACCTTGTGTATTTATGTCAATGTGGGATGTAACTGATGGTTATTTAAATGGTACAGTTGTTCAAAGAAGTTGTGATGTACCACTTGGACTACCTTTTAATGTAACACAATATTCAACACTTGCTTATCTTTTGGCACATATTACAGGTTTAAAACCAGGAGTTCTTAATTATACCATTAAAGATGCTCATATTTATGTAAATCAAATAGATGGTATAAAAGAGCAAATTCAAAGAGGCGAAGAAATTAAACAAGGTCTTAGAGAAGACTATCCAGCACCAATATTAGAAATTGATAAAAATATTAATTCTTTTGAGGATATTGATGATAAAAATTTAACAAATGTTAGAGTAAGAAATTATAAACATCACGGGGAAATAACTTTCCCTTTGGCACAGTAGGTGAAATATGATATCATTAATCGCAGCAGTTGGTAAAAATAATGAACTTGGACTTGACAATCATTTAATATTTAATATTCCTGGAGATTTAAAATTTTTTAGAAATACTACAATAGGTAAAACGGTTATTATGGGAAGAAAAACTTATGAGTCAATTGGTAAACCTCTTCCTAAAAGAATAAATATCGTTGTATCTAACTCTTTAAAAGAAACTGATGGAATAACTATTATAAATTCCTTAGAGGAAGTATTAGAAAAATATTTAAATAGTGAAGAAGAGGTTTTTATAATTGGGGGTGAAAGTCTTTATAATTATTTTATTAATTATGCACAAAATATTTATTTAACAAAGGTTTATGCAAATGCAGTTGCAGATAAATATTTTCCTTCGTTTGATGAAAATAATTATAATCAAACTTTACTTGGAGAAAATAAAGAAAATAATTTAGAATATAAACACATTTTATATAGGAGGAAAAATGAAAGGTAAATTAATTGTTATCGAAGGAACAGATTGTTCTGGAAAAGAAACTCAAACAAAACTACTTGTAAAGTATTTAGAAGAAAATAATACTAAAGTATTTACTATGTCTTTTCCAAATTATGATAGCCCCACAGGTAAAATCGTTGGAGGCCCATTTTTAGGTAAACGTTATATTTCTGAGGGTTTTTTCCCTGAGGGAGCACCAAATGTAGATCCAAAAGTATCCTCACTTTATTATGCAGCAGATAGACTTTACAATCTTCCTATTATTCAAAAAAAATTAAATGAAGGCTATACAGTAATACTAGATAGATATGTATATTCAAATATGGCTCATCAAGCAGGTAAAGAGGATGATAAAGAAAAAAGACTTTCACTTTACAATTTTAATGCAACTTTGGAGTTTGATCTTTTAGGTCTTCCTCGAGCAGATAAAGTAATATTTTTATATATGCCAGTCGAGGGTGCAAGAGCACTTAGAGCAAATAGACCTGAGGCCCTTGATCAAAATGAAATGGATGAAGAATACTTAAAGAAAAGTCAAAGAGCTTACCTTGAACTTGCAAAAATATTTAATTATATTCAAATTAATTGTTTTGAAAATGGAGTAGTTCGCTCTATCGAAGATATATCCAAAGATGTCATAAGAGCTTATAAAAAGAAATAGATTTACACAAATTTGACAGTTATAAAAAATATGCTACAATTATAACACTTAGGGGGAAATTTAAATGAAAATTGATAACAAAACAAAAAAAGAAATAACATTCGGTGTTATGGCGGCTACATTAGCAATGACTTTAGGGGTAACACTTTATTCTCATTCAAACAGTAATCATTTAACAAGTAAGTGTCCATTTGCGTTTATCTATGGAGATAAAGTTATAGAACATAGTATTAATGAAGTTGAAAAACGTACTAAACAACAAAATGTTAGAATTATTCCTGATGGCTATAAATATGATCCTAATACTTGTTTATGGTATACAGTTGAAAATGGCCAAACAGTAGCTACTTCTGGAGAAAATTATAATTTTTGTACAATTTATGGTAATCAAGCAGAAGATTATGGAATAGATTCTCATACATTTGATAGCACAACAGTTAATGATCAAATTGAAGAACAAGTTAAAAGTTTATACAGATAAAAGTGATTTAATTCACTTTTTTTGAATTTTAAAGGAGTAAAATGAAAGATATAATTGAAATTGATGGCAAAAAATATTTTATACTTTTTACCTATGTTGATGATGATTACAAGTATATTTTTTATACAGATAATACTTATAATGAGTATAAAATGTTAAATGTTATATTTGGAACTTATGAAGTAATAAATGATAATTATATTGTTAAAGAAATAACCGAAGAACTTAGAAAGAAAAAAGCAGTAGCAATATTTCAAGAAGTTATGAAAGGTCTAAAAAAGTAAGTTTTAGTATTTGAAAAACAATAAACAATATGGTAAAATATAATTGCATTTAAGAAAATGTTTAGAAAATGTTAGCCGCTCTTGGATGGTGCGGGATATAAATTATTCCGAACGAAAATGTAAACGAAAACTTTGAAATATAAGTTTTCTTTTTAAATGTGAGGAGTTTATGAATAAAGAACAAATATATAATTTACTTGATAGTAAAAATATAAGGTATGAAGTTATAAACCATAAGAAAGTTTTTACTATGGAAGAAATTGAAAAAATAAATTTACCTTATAAAGAGTATGATGCAAAAAATTTATTTGTAAGAGATGATAAAAAGAAACATTATTATTTAATAACTATAAAAGGAAATAAAAAACTTGATTTAAAATCTTTTAAAGAAAAATATAATACTAAAAGACTTAGTTTTGCAAGTAATGATGATTTATTAAATATTTTGGGCTTAACTACGGGTAGTGTAACTCCCTTTGGACTTCTTAATGATAAAGAAAGAAAAGTAGTTTTTTATATAGATGAAAATCTAAGTGATAAAATTGGTGTTCATCCAAATGATAACAGTGCTACTGTATTTTTAAAAGTAAGCGACTTAATAAATCTTTTAAAGGATAATAATATAACTGTTAAAACATTTAATGTTTAATAAGAAAGCTTTTTTAAAGGTTTTCTTTTTTATAGGCAAAAAAACTAATGTATTTTTTCCTCTTTTCATAACTTATCTATGAAAGGGGAAAAAATATGTTATTTGATAATGATAACTATTTTAATAGTTATAGTGATATGCTTTATAATTTTCCTGGGTTAGATTTTAGTAAAAAATATGAAGAAAAACTTTCTTCGGAAGAAGGATTTTTAAAAGGTAATATGTTTCCAAATGAATATAAACCTTATAAAAATTATACTTATTTAATGCCAAAACTTAAAACAGAAAAAGATAAAGATTTATTTAAAGTTATGGAATCATCTTTTGCGGTAAATGATTATGTACTTGCACTAGATTTAAATCCAAATGATGAAAATTTATTTGCAAAATATAAAATGTGGTGTGAAAAACTTGAAAAATACTCTAAAGAATATGAGGAAAAATATGGCCCACTTTGTTATAGTAAAGGAAACAATTATAATTCATTTAAATGGGTAAATGGTCCATGGCCATGGGAAAGTGAGGATGGAAAATATGTTTAAATATGATAAAAAACTTGCTTATCCAATAAATATTACAAAAAAAGATTTAAAAATGGCAAAATATTTAATAACTCAATTTGGAGGACCTAATGGTGAACTTGGGGCAGCAATGAGATATTTTTCACAAAAATTTACAATGCCAGATGATAAAGGTAGAGCGCTTTTAAATGATATAGCAACCGAAGAACTTGGACATGTTGAAATGATTTGTGCTATGGTGCATGAACTTACTAAAAATGCGACAATTGATGAACTTGAAAAAGCTGGCCTTGGAAGTTATTATACAGAACATGGAGTAGGCATTTTCCCAGTTGATGCCACTGGAAATCCATTTACTTGTGCTTATTTTGCAGTAACTGGTGATGTTCTTGCAAACCTTTCTGAAGATATGGCCGCTGAAGAAAAAGCAAGAGCAACTTATGAAGGCTTAATAAATCAAACTACAGATGAAGATATAATTGGACCACTACTTTTTTTAAGACAAAGAGAGGTAGTTCACTTTAATAGATTTAAACAGTTATACGATTATTATAAATCTAAAGGCTATTAATAAAAAAATAAATGTTATCCCAAAAAGGATAATATTTTTTTATGTAAATTTAAAAAAATAGGTTAATATCAAATAAACCAAGTAATTACCTTGTTCGTATTTTCCTAAAGTAGGTAGATTTAAGAAAATTCTACTTCGTATTTACGTACCTTACTATTAAATTATACATTACTTTTTTATATTTTTAAAGTCTAAATAACGAAATTACGCTATGTAATTTTCTTAAATCTACCTAATATAAGAAAACTCGATGGCGTACTTATGCGGAAAAAGAGGAGTGTATGAAGAAGAAAAAAATAGTGTTGTTCGTATTTTTATTTGTAGGTGTTTTAAGTTTAATTTTAACCTATAAATTTAAGCAAAATAGTTTAAGTAAAAATAAAATTGTTAAAGAAGAAAAATTATCTATAATGATAAAAGAATCTGGTGCTACAGAATATACAAAATCAAGCTCAAAGGATATTCCTAAAGGTGATTATACATTGAACACAGAAAAAAGTTATTGCAAAAATAATGGTAAAATAGAAGGTTATGATAATGCTACAGGTACTGTGTCTTTTGCTTTTATAGGTACAGATAAATGTTTCTTATATTTTGATGAAATAGTACCACCTTTATACAATATAATTGAAAATAGATATAATAGAGATGATGTATTTGTAAAACTATATAATGGAGCAGATTATGGAGATACAACGTCATATGAAAACAATATATATTACTTTAACGGAGCTGTAGAAAATAACAATGTTTTATTTGCTGATAAATGCTGGAAGATAGTAAGAACTACAGATACAGGTGGAGTTAAGATAGTATATAGTGGAAGACCAACTATAGATGACTACACTTTATTAAATCAGTCAGAATATACAAACTTAACTAATGATATATCATATCCCTATACATATGATGAAACAAATAAAACATGGACAAGTACAAATACAGGAGCAAATAGTTCAACAATATCATTTACGGCACCAACAAGCGGAGATTATGTAATAAATTATGATTTATCAATGGATGACTATATTGATTATATAAATGTAGAAATATTTAAAGATGATGTAAGTCAAGGAAAATATACTGGAGTAGCAACTGGACAAATTGTTTTTAAAGACCTTGCTACATCAAATGTAGTAAAATTAGTTTATACTAGACAAATGCCGCCTTTAGATGGAAACAGAAATAATGTAATATTTAGTTTCGGAAAAGCAAATAGTATAATAAAAACATGTAATAATACAGGACAGAATTCACAAATAGGAACAAGTACATTTAATAATTATTCTAACTCACCAGCATATGTAGGATATATGTATAATGAAAGCAAAGTATATCCATCTTCATCTAAGACAATAATTAATAATACATATTTTAGTGGACAAAAAGCATATGGAGATGGAGCAACCTATGCAAGTAATAAATATACACTTACTAATGCAGCAACAATAACTGTGTCAAGTTCTAATATTAGTACTTTAGTAGGTAAATATACATGTAATAGTTCAAATACAACAGGAACATGTTATAGTTTATGGTATATAGCGGGATATAGTGGAACAACAATATATTATTACTCACTTTCTGGAGGAACAACAGATGTAACAACACTAGCAAATCAAGATTATGTATTTGGCAAATCCTTTACATATAATGGAACATATACATTAACTGATACAGTAACAATAAATTCCGATACATTTATTAATAATAGTAGTAAAGTAAATACCCACCATTATACATGTTTAACAAATGGTAATAGCTGTACATCAATTTATTACGTTTATTATATTTATAATGGTACTCCATATTACATAACCTTAACGGGGGGAAAGTCAGTAAGTGATGCATTAAATGAGATGTTATATGCAGATGATGTAAATAAAAAAGATAGTACTATAAAAGCATATATAGATAGTTGGTATGAAGAAAATATAAAAGATAAATATGATGATAAACTAGAAGATACAATATTTTGTAATGATAGAAGTATATCAAGTTTAGAAGGTTGGAACCCAGACGGCGGAAGTACAACACCATTAGAATTTAAAAATTATAGTACAAGTAATAAGAGTTTAGTATGTGCAAATGAAACAGATAGATTTAGTGTAAATAATGCAAAAGCAAAATTAAAATATCCTATAGGATTATTAACAGCACCAGAATTAAGATTGTCTGGTTATGGAAGTGGAAGTAGTCATTACTTTTATAGTGGACAAGAAGTTTGGCTTGGTTCTCCCCACAACTTTGACGGCAACCACGTAGGCGTCCGGGTGGTGCACTACAGTGGGTTGCACTACAACTTCGTGGCCAGCGCGAGTGGCGTGCGACCTTCAATATCACTTAAACAAGGGACAGAAATATCCTCAGGTGATGGCACATATACTAATCCTTTTGTAATAGAATAAAAAAATGTAAGAAAAATTAATTAGTTTTTCTTACATTTTTAGTTTGTTATAATTTTCTATATAAACCAATTGCTATACCTAATATTTTACAGTCAGGCAAGATTATTGGCATCATTGTATCATTTTCAGGTTGGAGTCTAATATGTCCATCTTCTTTATAAAATCTTTTTAATGTAGCTTCATTTTGAAGTGTCATAGCTACAACAATTTGCCCATTTCTAGCGGTATTTGATCTTTTGACAATAACATAATCATTATCATATATACCAGCATTAATCATACTTTCTCCGGAAACATGTAAAGTAAATACTTCATCATTTTTAGGTACTAAACTTGCTGGTAAATCAAAAAATTCATTAGGTGTTTCAATTGCGGTAATTGGACTTCCTGCAGTAATTTTACCAAGTAAAGGCACTTTTACAACATCTTCTTTTTTCTCATCATATTCATTATCTACAAGCAAAGATAATGTTCTAAATTTATTATTTGTACTTGTAATATAGCCTTTATTCTCTAAATTTTTAATATGAACAAATACAGTTGCAGGACTTGAAAGTTTAACACCATTACATATTTCTCTTATAGTGGGGCTATATCCATTTTTTGCAGTATATTTTTTTATATATTCTAGTATTACTTCTTGTTTCTTTGTTAATTTTTCCGTAGTAATCACTCCCTTATCTAATTTAATTTTACAATATGAAATGTAAAATGTCAAACATTTGTTTCTAATTTAATTGACACGAACAAACATTTGTATTATGATAAAAATGAAAGAGGTGTTAGAAATGTTAAAAAGATTATTTAAAAATTATGGAGTTATAATATTATTTTATTTATTTTTAGTAATGTGTGTATTTTTATTAAATGCAAAATGTTCTAAATTAGATAGTGTAAATATTAAAAATATTTCGTACACTTCGAATAATTAAGTTTATTTTATAAAAAAAATATGATAAACTATTATGTAGGATGTGATTATGATATGGCAGTAAAACCAAATGATATAGTTAATAATATTAGAGCATTAGCTTTAGATATGATAAGTAAAAATGGTGGTGATGTAGGACAAACTATGAGTATTACCCCAACTTTATATGCTCTTTATAATAATGTGCTTAATATAATTCCTAGTAAACCTAATTGGATAAATAGGGATAAAGTAGTAGTTGCTAATAAAGATTTTAGTGCAGCTTTATATTCAATGCTTTATTATGCTGGGTATGACTATTCAATTGAGGATTTAAAAAGATACCGTGATGTTGACTCTTATGCTCCGGGAAGTCAAATTTATAATACTTTTATGGGTATTGATGGGAGTAGTACACTTTATGGTGATGCAATTGGGCAGGCTGTTGGTATGGCTATTGCACAAAGATATTATTCCTCACTTGTAAAAAATATAAATCCCAAACTAAATTTAATTAACTATTATGTATATGTAGTATGTTCTATCGAAGATATTATGGAAGGAGCATCTTATGAAAGTTTATCTTTTGCAAGTATGCAAAAACTTAATAAATTAATTGTTATTTTAGAAAATAATAATGTTACTAAAGATGGTGATATTTCTAAAACATTTACTGAAGATATTGAAACTAGATTTGATGCTCTTGACTTTAATATTATTAATGTAAAAAATGGTAATAATATATCTAGTATTACTGAAGCTATAAAAGATGCTAAAAAAAGTGATATGCCATCAATTATTATTGTAAATACCCTTTTAGGAGATACTTTAGAAAATGCTGGTACAAATAAAATGCATTTTGATAGTATTTCTAAAGAGGAACTTATTTCCTTTAAACAAAAAAATGGTATTTCACTTGAACCATTTAATTATGATATAAAGCTTAAAAATATTGTTACAAATAATATTGTAATGCGTATGGAAAAAATATTTAATAAATGGAATGCTTTATATAATGAGGCTTTAGCAAGTAAAGATGCAAATATTATTAGTTTAGTAAGTTTAATGGAAAAAGATGATTTTAATATAGAGTTTGATAGTACAAATTATGAAATTAATGAAAAATATAGTGAACAGGGTATTATATCTAATCAAAAAGTAATAAATTTTATTACTCCGAAAACAAAATATATTCTTGGATGTAGTGCAGATTCATTTAAATCCTCAAGGGCAATTATTTCAAAAGATAGTTTAATGACAAATGAAGATCCTTTAGGAAGAAATATAGAACTTGGTTATAGAGAAAATACTATGAGTAGTATTATGCTTGGCCTTGCTAACTCTAATTTAAGATGTTTTGGATCTACAAGTTTAGTAAATGCTAGTAAAATGAATAGTATAAGAGTAAGTGCACTAAGTGATATGCCGGTAAATTATATTTTTTATGAAGATAGTTTTTATTCAAATACTGATGGAGGAGCATATCTTCCTTGTGAGCAGTTAGCTTATTTAAGAAGTATACCTAATTTAATTACATTTAGACCATGTGATATTAATGAAATTATTGGTGTATGGGAATTTATTTTAAAAAATAAAAAAACTACTGCTTTAGTTATTAGTAATGAAAATACTCATATTTTAAAACATACTAATGGTAAATATGTTAAATATGGTGCTTATATTGTTCGAAAAGAAAAATTTCATTTAGATGGTGTAATAATTGCTACAGGATATGAAGTTACAATTGCCTTAAAAATCGCGGAAGAATTATTTAATGAAGGAATTGATTTAAGAATTGTATCAATGCCAAGTGTAGAATTATTTTTAATTCAAAATCCTATTTATGAAGAAAAACTACTTCCTAAAGATACTACTATTTTCACTTTAGAGGCAGGTAGTACTCTTTTATGGAATAGATTTGCAAGTAATCCCAAATGTGCTCTTGGCGTAGATACTTTTGCAGTATCAGGTAAAAAAGAAGATACATTAAAGTTTTTATCATTTGATTATAATTCACTAATCATGAAAATAAAAAATATGCTCGAAAAGTAGTCTTTTCGACATTTTTTTTATAATTTTTTTGTTATAGTCTTTATAGAAAAGAGGAATATAATGAGAAAATATTATGTATTTAATGTAAATAAGGAGCTTACAACTCTTACAAAAGATAGTCCCTATATGCTTTACAAAAGTTTTGAAAGTATTTATAAAGCTAATAAAAAAGATTTAGTTCTTGCTCAAAAACTTTATGATGGTCTTGCTAATAGAATTAATCAAAAAAATATAAATGATAAAATTTATGCAGATAATAAAAATAATCATTTTTACTATGTAGTAAATAATTCACACCACTACTATAATAAATATAAAAGCTATGAGGAAATTGTTACTGTAAAAAATACTTTTTTAAGTGTAGAAAGTAGTGCAGATAAATTAGTTTTATTAAAATCATTAAAAAATTATAATTTATTTGTATGTGATTTTGAAAATAAAGACTATTTTTGGCTTAGCGAAGTATATGCCTAAATGGTAGACAAACATAATTATTTTTAGTATAATCTTAAATGGGAGTGATAAATAATGGGTGCACAAATTGCATGGGGCTTAATTGGTTTAGTTTTAGGAATAATAATTGGATTTTTAATTGCAAGACTTGTTACAAAAAAAATGCTTACTAAAAATCCACCTATAAATGAAAAAATGATTGAAGCTATGATGAGTGGCATGGGTAGAAAACCTAGTCAAAAACAAGTTAAACAAGTTATGGCACAAATGAATAGATATAAATAGCATATCTATTTTTGTATGTAAAGGAGTAAATATGATAACAAATGAAAGTATAATAAATCGTAAAAAGAAACTTAAAAAAAGTATATTAATAAGTTTTTTATTAATGGTCCTATCAATAATTATATTTGTAATATGTGATAACATTGATAGTAACAGTGCAAAAAATGCAAAAAATTTAAATGATATAATTGAAGGTAATAATGAAAAAGAAGATATTTATGCATATTTAGATATTAAAAATACTGCATTAAAGTTTGCATCTTATGAAGGTGAGGCAAGTTCTTATTATTTTGTAACTGATGGAACATATATTTATATAGCTTATATGGATGATACTAAAGAAAATAAAATTAATGCAAAAGAAGATAAGGATGTTACAGTAAAAATAAAAGGTATGACAAAAGTAACTCCAAAAGATGTTAAAGAAATCGCAATAAGTTCCTATAATAAAATGTTTGATCTTACTGGTGATGAAGCCTTAACTATTTCAGATTTTTCTAATTATTTTGGTTCAGTATATATTGACCTTACTACAACATCTACGGGTGCAACAAATGCCTTATTTACTACTGGTTTTCTTCTATTTTTGGGTTCATTTATTTCGTTTATAATTTTTATAGTTTATAATGCTATTTATTATAAAAATATTAAAAAGTTGAGTAGAAATGAAATTAATACTTTGAATAGTGAACTAAAAAGTAAAGATGCTTTTGACTATAAATATGCTAAAGTTATTTTGACTGATAATTATGTTGTAAGTTATGAAAGCCCAGTTACATTTATTAAATATGATGATATATATTGGATGTATAAATTTATTCAAAGAACAAATGGTATAAAAACAAATCAGTCTATTATGTTAAAAACAAAAGATTTAAAAAAACATGTTATAGCTAGCATGAGTTTATCTACGAAAGTAAAAACAGAGCAGTTTGATGAAATATTAAACACTATATATGAAAAAAATGATAAAATGCTTTTAGGATATACAAAAGAAAATATTAATGAATATAAAAAATATTCTAAAGATAAAAAAAATAGATAATGATGGATGAATATATAAAACTTATTGTAATGCTTCAGGCAATTGGTCAAAATGGTCTTACATATGCAAATAATCCTTTTGATAAAGAAAGATATGAAGAAATTAGAAATATTGCTTGCAAGCTACTTGAATATAAAAATGATTTACCATTTGAAAAAATTAAAGATTTATTTGCAAGCGATAATGGATATCAAACACCAAAAATTGATACAAGAGCCGCAATATTTAAAGATGATAAAATTCTTTTAGTAAAGGAAAATAACGGTTCTTGGTCACTTCCTGGTGGGTGGTGTGATGTACTTGAAAGTGTTAAATCTAATACTATAAAAGAAGTAAAAGAGGAAACTGGGCTTAATGTTAAACCACTAAAATTAATAGCTCTAATGGATCGTAATAAACATAATACACCAGTTTATGCTTATGGAGTATGTAAAGCATTTGTTTTGTGTAAAACTATAGATGGAGCATTTACAAAAAATAATGAAACTATAGAAACTAAATATTTCTCTTTAAAAGAAATTCCAAAAAATCTTGCAAATGAAAAAACAACTTTAAAACAAATAGAATTATGTTTTAAGGCAAATAATGAAAAAGATTTTATTACTTATTTTGATTAAGTTATAGCATTAAAAGTTATAACTTTTTTTGAAAAACAAAAAAATAAGTTAATATCAAAAAAACTCAGTAATTACCTTGTTCGTATTTTCCTAAAGTAGATACATTTAAGAAAATAGATATGCGTAAAATCGTTATTTAGACTTTAAAAATTATAAAAAATAGTGTATTATTTAATAGTAAGGTACGTAAATACAAGGTAGAATTTTCTTAAATCTACCTAATATAAGAAAATTATATGCCGTATTTACGGAGAAAAAGTGGAGTATATGAAAAAGAAAAAAATAGTGTTGTTCGTATTTTTGGGAGTAGGGATTTTAAGTTTAATTTTAACCTATAAATTTAAGCAAAATAGTTTAAGTAAAAATAACCCAATTAAAGAAGAAAAATTATCTATAATGATAAAAGAAGATGGTGCAACTGATTATACAAAATCAAGTTCAAAAGATATACCCAAAGGAAATTATACATTAAATAAAGAAAAAACACATTGTGAAAATAATGGTGAAGTAATTAGTTATGATAATGTAAACGGGGTAGTGGGTTTTAGTTTTATAGGAAGTGATAAATGCTATTTATACTTTGATTATAGTGCCAAACTATATGATACAATAGCAAAAAGATATCAAGACAATGATAATTTTGTAAAAATTTATAATGGTGCAGATTATGGGGATACAACAAATTATGCAAATAATATATATTACTTTAATGGAGCTGTAGAAAATAATAATGTTCTTTTTGGTGGGTATTGTTGGAAAATTGTAAGAACTACAGGTACTGGTGGAGTTAAAATGATTTATAATGGTAGCCAAAAAAATGTTGCCGATTTAAATTTATTTGAACTATCGCAATACAAAAATTTAATAAATAATTCACAATACCCATATACTTTTGATGAAACAAATAAAACATGGACAAGTACAAATACAGGAACAAATAGTTCAGCAATATCATTTAATGTTCCAGAAAATGGTGACTTCGCATTAAATTATGACGTTTCAACTTATGCAAATATAAATGATATGAATATAAATATTTATAAAGATAGTGAATTACTTGGTAGCTATGTTGGTAATATTTCTGGACAAATTATTTTAGATAATTTATCTACCTCAAATACAATTAAAGTAGTATTTACTCGAAATCAAAGTTATACTTCAGGAACAAGAAATAATGTTATATTTAGTTTTGGAAAAACTATTAATAAATATAAATCTTGTAATAATACATATTATGATGCTCAAATTGCTTTTTCTCCTTATAATGAAGAACAAAACTCTTTAGCATATGCTGGGTATATGTATAATATTGCATATGAAGATAACTACTATGAAATTATGAACTATATGACATCAAGCAATGTTACTATGTTTGGAACCTCAGTATCATATAGTAATGGATTATATAGTCTTGTAAATCCAACTTCTGTAAATATTACAACAAGTAGTGATTTAAGTACATTTGTTGGAAAATATATTTGTAGTGATGGTTCCTCAACTTCTTGTAAAAAAGTAAGATATATTTTTTCAACAAGCGGTAGGCAATTTAATTATTTTACTTTGAAAGACGGTATAACAAATGGATCTTATTATGATATTGATTATGTTTTTGGTAAATCTTTTACTTATACAAATGGTAAATATGTTTTAACGGATACTATCACTGTTAATGCAAAAACTTGGCGTTCAAATTATAGTAATATTGATGATTATCATTTTACTTGTTATAATTCATCAAACACTTGTAGTTCTATATATTATATCAATTATAAGGGCACTAGTGATATTTCTGCAATAAAAATTTCTAATGGTAAGTCAATAGATAATGCAATAAATGAAATGTTATATGCGGATGATGTTAATAAAAAGGACAGTGCAATAAAAAAAGTAGTAGATGCATGGTATGAAAATAATATGATAAACTATACAGATAAATTAGAAGATACAATATATTGTAATGATAGAAGCAATACTGATCTTGGTAGTTGGTCATTAAGTAAACAAACAACAGGTGATTCATTTAAATTTAAAAATAACGATGTTACTTATAGTCTTTTTTGTGAAAATATAAATGATAGATTTACAGTTAACATTAGTAATGGTAATGGGGCTTTAACATATCCAGTTGGACTTCTTTCTGCACCAGAAGCACATTTGGCAACTAAAGATGTGGAAGCAAAAAAACATTATTTATATACAGGATATGGTATATGGCTACAATCACCAGTATTATATCAAAGAATCTTAATGCAATCAACGTTATACGATACTGTATCACGAGGAACAGCAATGGCATCTATTGGTGTAAAACCTGTCATATCACTAAAACCTGAAACTATAGTGTTTTCAGGAGATGGCTCGTATACTAAACCATATATTATTAATTAATGATAGGTAATCTATCATTTTTTTTATATATTTATAATATACTTTAATATGAAAAAATTAATTAATTATAGCATTATTATAGCTTTAATTGTAGGAATACTTTTTGGTTTATTATATCCAGTAAATTTAAGTGAATATGTCGTTTTCATAAATATTATTTCTTTTAAAATAATACTTATATTATTACTAATTAGCTTACTATGCATTGTACTTCCACTTATAAGTTTAAATTTAAGTCAAACACTTTTATTTTTCGAAGGTTTTTCTTTTGGATATATGATATCTTTATTTATAATATCATACAAACTAAAGGGACTACTTTTTATAATAGTTTATTTTATATTTTTTAAATTATTAAATATATTTTTTCTATATTTAAATTCATTTTATTCATATAAATTTATTAAACACATTTATTTAAATATATTTAATAAGTACAAAAGAAATATTAATAATTTATTTTTATATATGAAAAAAATAATTGTAATGTCTAGTGTATATTTTATAAATAATATAATATGTTTAATACTAAAATATTTTTTTGCTTTAAAATTATTTAAATTTATTATAGACAAATAAAAAATATTTTGTTATATTTAAATTGCTCGTAAAAACTTTTTATATTTGGTGATAGGAAATATAGAAAGGAAAATAATAGTGAAAAAATATTTAATATTTTTGGCTATATTGTTTACTTTATCTAAAAATGTGCACGCTATAAGTGTGTCAAGTTTAATAAATACAACTCATCAAAATTTATGTTCAAGTGATGGAAATATGTATGAACTTACTTATGTTTGGCTTGAACATAGAGAAACATTTTTTTTAGTACCCCAAACAAGAGATATGCTTGATACAAATGTAGAAAATTATAAAAAAATTACTTATGAAAAAAGTAATTATTCCAAAGATATAAAAGATTTATATTTTGCCTTTATGGAAATAAGGGATAAATTAAACGTTGATGAAAGAGTATATCACTCTTTAACTCAAAGACTTATATGGGAATATTTATATCCAGAAAAAGAGTTTTATTTTTGCTATCCAAATACTAAAGAAAAATATGAAATTTACGAAGATTTTTATCAGAAAATAAAAGATAAATATTTTTCAGTTATAAAAGGTCCTTCATTTTGGAATAACACAGTTAATATAGAGCCAGGTGAAATAAAAGAATTTCAGTTTGATTATTTAGATAATTTTTATTTATATGATAATGAAGATAACCTTGAAGTAAATATTATAAATGATAAATTAACTGTTAAAGGAAAAGAGGGTAAGCATAAACTTGTTTTTCGAAAAAAAGTACTTCCTATAGCAGAACCACTTTTTGAATTTTTAGTTACAAATGGTAGTAATACACTTTTTTCAACTACTAATTTTAACGATAAAAAGTATGTAATGGAAATAAATGGTGATAAAACAAGCACAAGTATTTTAGTTTATGATGAAGATAAGCTTGTAAATAAATGTATAAATATTAATGATGAAAAATATTGCTCTAATGAAAATGGGATGATAAATCTTAAATTATTTGAAGGAACTTATAATATCTTTATAAAGGGTGATGATATTTATGAAGACTTTAATGAAAATGTTAATATAAATGACTCTTTAATTAAATTAAAGTTAAATAAAAAGGTTATTCAAAATGAAGAAAATAATGAAAATATTAATAATGATGAAAATGGTAATTTAGAAAATGATAATAATGAAAATATTGATAATGATAATAATGAAGAAAATGGTAATTTAAAAAATATTAATAATGAACTTATTAGTAATGATATTTTTAATAATGATGATATAGATAGTGAAAATAATATAAAGGATATTACATTTGAAAATACATTTTCATTTCCTTATAAATATTTAATAATACTTGTAACTCTTTTGCTTTTTGTGGGAATAAAAATATGTGTAAAAAAAAAGTAAAATTATAATTCTAATTTTAGTAATAATAACAGTTTTTTCTTCCCAAATAAAAAAAGAAATATATTATGAAAATACTCTTTTTGATAAAATGAATTATAATAAACTTACTTTAATAATCCCTAAAATTAATTTTAAAAAGTCTTTTTCTAGCACTTCAACGCTTTGTGATAATATAAAACTTCATGAAAAAAGCATTATGCCAAATAATGAAAAAAGTGTATTATTTATTTTAGGACATTCCGGTTATGGTGATAATGCATATTTTAATGATTTATTTGATTTAAATATAAATGATATTATCTATTTAAAGTACTATGGAAAAATTTATAAATATGAAATAGTAAGTTTTGAATATATAGAAAAAGGTAAAAAATATAGTTTTAATTTTGATGAAAATAATTTGTATTTAATAACATGTGATAAGTTTAATTTACGTAAACAATATGTCGTAAACTCAAGAAAATTATAGTTTTTTTGAGTTTTTTTTAATTTTTTTGCAAAAAAAAAAGGAAATTGGCACCTTACCGGTAATAATTATAAGTGTAGGGGAAAAAATATGAAGTATTTAACAGAAGAAGAAATTAGTAAAATTAGAGAAAACGCAAATATTGTAGATATTATAGAAAGTTATGGCATAAAACTAGAAAAAAAAGGTAAGGATAATTATCTATGTTTGTGTCCTTTTCATGATGATCATAATCCAAATATGATAGTATCTGAAAAAAAACAAATATATAAATGTTTTGGTGGGTGTTCAGCAGGTGGTAATGTTTTTAAGTTTGTCGAAGACTATGAAAATGTATCCTTTATTGAAAGTGTTAAAATAGTGGCTCAAAAATCTCATCAAGACTTTAACTTTCAAATAAAAAATAAATATAATGATAGTGAAAAATATACTAAAGAATATGAAATAATGGATTTATCTTTAAAATTTTTTCAAAATAATATTGCTAGTAATGATGGCAAAAAAGCAAAAGAATATTTAGAAAAAAGAAAAATAAATGAAAATATAATTAATAATTTTAAAATTGGTCTTTCTTTTAGTCAAAATAGTTTAAAAAAGTTTTTAGAAAGTAAAAATATAGATTTAGAACTTGCGTATAATATAGGACTTGTTAATAAAAATGGTATAGAGTATTTTGATGTATTTAATGATAGAATTATGATTCCTATATTTAATCAAAATGGAAAACTTTGTGGTTATACTGGAAGATGCTATCTTAAAGATGAAGAAAATAAATATGTTAACTCCAAAGAAACTGTTATTTATAAAAAAAGTGAAATACTATTTAATTACTATAATGCTAAAAATGAAATAAATAAATTAAGGGAGCTTGTTATTGTCGAAGGAAATATGGATGCAATAATGCTTTGTACTTATGGCATAAAAAATGTATGTGCTCTAATGGGCGTTAACTTATCGGGCTATCAAATTGATTTTATAAAAAAGCAAAGATTAAAAGTAATTTTAATGCTAGATAGTGATAATGCTGGTAGCAGTGCTACTTTAAAAGTTGGTGATGCCCTTTTAGAAAAAGGTATTGATGTAAGAGTAGTAAGACTTTCTGGTTGTAAAGACCCTGATGAATATGTTCGTAAAAATGGAGTTGATGCTCTAAAAGATAACATTACAAATGCTCGTAAATTTATTGATTTTAAACTTGATGCCCTAAAAACAGGAATAGATTTAACGTCTATTGAGGATGTTACAGCGTATTTAAAAAATGCGTTATCATCTTTAAAATTTACTGAAGGTATTGAACGTGAACTTATTATAAACCGGCTTGCAAATGAGTATAATATAGATGCCTCTTTATTAAGGGATAGTATTAAGAGTAAAATACCTAAAAAAGAAGAAAAGCCTATTAAAATAAAAAAAAGCAAATATGAAGTTTTATCCTCAAAATTAATTTATGCAATGTTACTTCATAAAGAGTATTATAGGATGTATATGAATAACCTTGGTTATTTAAAAGAAAAAAAAGAACGTATGACTGTAGGATTAATTGCAGAATATATAGATAAATATAATAAAATAGATATTGCAGATTTTATAGATTATGTGTTAAAATATGAAGAAGTTTCTGATTTTGTAAATAAAATTATTGGGGAAAACTATGAAGAAGATATTAGTGAAAATGAATATGAAAAATTGATTAAAGCAGTTAGTAAAGAAATTGACCTTGATGATATTAAAAATCTAAAGGAAAAAATTAAAAATGAACAAGATATAAATGCAAAAGTAAAATTAATAGAAAGATTAACAAAATTAAAAAAGGAAGTGGATAAAAATGAAAGAGATTAAAACATTTAAAGAAAGAGAAGAAGAGTTAATTAAAGAAGGAAAAGGAAAAGGTTATATTACTTATGAAATGCTTGCTGATAAATTAAAAGGTCTTGATATTGATAATGATTTACTTGATGAACTATATAATAAATTACTTGAACATAATATAACTGTTATTTCTGGTGATGATGTTGCCTCAAATGGAGGAAATGTTGCTAAAACACTAGAAGAAGCAAATGATGAAGAAAACTTAATACTTGATGATGAAGAAATAACTAAAGATGTAAATATTAATGATCCAGTTAGAATGTATTTAAAAGAAATAGGTAGAATACCACTACTTACTCCAGCTGAAGAACTAGCTCTTTCTGATAGAATTAATAATGATGATGAAGAAGCAAAAAGAATTCTTGCGGAAAGTAACCTTCGTTTAGTTGTTTCAATAGCTAAAAGATATGTTGGAAGAGGACTACTTTTTCTTGACCTTATTCAAGAGGGTAATATCGGTCTTATGAAAGCTGTTGATAAATTTGACTCTAATAGGGGATATAAATTTTCAACGTATGCAACTTGGTGGATTAGACAAGCAATTACAAGAGCCTTAGCAGACCAAGCAAGAACAATACGTGTTCCAGTACACATGGTTGAAACTATTAATAAAATGGTAAGAGTTCAAAGACAACTTACTTTGGAACTTAATCGTGAACCTTCCGAAGAAGAAATTGCTAAAAAAATGAATGTAAGTATTGATAAAGTACGTGAAGTAATTAAAATTAGTCAAGATCCAGTTTCTCTTGAAACACCTATTGGTGAAGAAGATGATTCTCATTTAGGAGATTTTATAAAAGATGAAAGTTCTCTTTCACCTGAAGAATATACCGAAAATGAAATATTGAAAGAGGAAATTGATGAAGTGCTTCAAAGTTTACAACCAAGAGAGCAAGAAGTATTACGTTTACGTTTTGGCCTTAAAGATGGAACTTGCCATACTTTAGAGGAAGTAGGTAAAAAGTTTAATGTTACAAGAGAAAGAATACGTCAAATTGAAGCTAAAGCACTACGTAAACTTCGTCATCCTTCAAGAGCTAAAAAACTAAAAGATTTTATGGAGGAATAGTGAAGTCTTTGCGCCTTGAGGCAGTAAGTAAATTAGTAAAAAATGGTTCAAGTATTTTGGATGTTGGAACTGACCATGCATATTTACCATTTTTACTTATAAAACAAAAAAAATGTAAGAGTATTATTGCTAGTGATATATCTATTAATGCCTTAAATGCAGGCAAAGAAAATTTAAAAAAACATAATATAAAAGGTGTAAAATTTGTTTTAAGTGATGGCCTAAAGGATATTAAAGAAAAATATGATACTTTAGTAATATGTGGTATGGGTACAAGTACTATAATTCATATACTTGAAAGTGGTAAGTTACCTAGTAATATTATAATAAGCTCTAATAATGATTTATATATGCTTCGAAAATATATGAATGATTTAAGATATAAAATAGTTAATGAGATAGTAGTTTATGAAAATAAAAAATATTATGATATTATAAGTTATGAAAAAGGTTATGAAAAACTATCACATAATAAACTTATGTATGGAATAAGTAATAATAAAAATTATTTTAAATACTTATATAAAAAAGAAAAATATATATTTATTCATTCAAAAAAATTATCCACTTTAAAAAATATGATTTATTTATATTTTAAATCTATTTAAAAAATACAGGATTATTTATAATTTGGCTACTTTCTGTAGTCATTTTTTTTGATGTTTTATAATCGTTTTTTCTTAAATCTAATACATTATTTTTTTTAAGTAAATTCATTATCTTTTTTGAATTACCAAATATTGGTTTAACACTTTCATAAAGAGGAATAGCCTCTTTAACTATACCTATAGTTTTAGAAAGACCTGATAAAACTTTAGTAAGCGATAAAGCCGAAGTTACTACATTTGGAAACATATACATTCACCTAATATAAAATATGTAAAAAAAATAAAAAGAATACTAGAATTGAGCACTTTTTTATGATATACTTTTTTTATAGTAAGGAGTGTAAAGGTGGATACAGAAAAAAAGAAGAGTAATATTTTAGTTGACTTTTTATTAAGTTTTATTTACATTCCATTTTATAGCTTAAAGGGAATAAAGTTTTTACTTTGGGACATGTGGGTTATTTTATTTAACTTTTTTGCATGGAATTTAGAAAAAGCGGTAGGATCTAAAAAAGAAAAAATTGAAACAGCAGATGAAAGAGAGGCCCTTTATGAAAAAACTAAAGGTAAAACTATCAAAAGGCAAAAAGTATATAAGTATAGCAATGCAACATTAAAAAAATATGAAAAAATGAAAATTGCTTTAGAAAATGATTTAAGAATGGGTGGAGCAACTCGAAGTAAAACTCCAAATGTATATAGATTTACAGTTAGAAATGCAAAAGGTGATAATCAAATATTTTCAGGAACTATATCTGGCCTTTCAAAACTTGATATAAATGCATTTTTACTTAATAAAGGTTATGAAGTATATGATATTAAAACCTCAAAAATGATTAACTTTTTATATAATGAAAATTCTATTTTTTCAAGAGAAATGTCTAAAAAAGATTTAATATTCTTTTTAACTCAGCTTTCT
Organism: uncultured Bacilli bacterium; assembly: GCA_934098665.1. GTDB lineage: Bacteria > Bacillota_I > Bacilli_A > RF39 > UBA660 > UBA6448. Next base: position 56,117 of record CAKOOO010000002.1, on the reverse strand, counting down.
ACTTATTTAAAAGCAGGTATTACCTTAAATGAAGGTATGAAAATACTTACATCACAAATGAAAAATAAAACAAGACAAAGAGTTTATGATGCAATATGTTATGAACTTGCTCTTGGAGAAACTTTTTCAAATGCTCTTGCAAAACAAGGTACTTTATTTCCAGCACTTCTTATAAATATGATTAAAGCCGCTGAAGCTACGGGAACACTTCAAGAGACCCTTGAGGATATGGCCCAGTATTATACTGAAGTTCATAATACTACAAAAGAAATGAAAAGTGCTCTTACTTATCCACTTATTATAATGATTTTTTCTATTGCGGTAATAACATTTATTGTTTTATATGTTGTACCACAGTTTAATGATATTTATGCCCAAATGGATGTTGCGGTAACAGGACTTACAAAATGGCTTATTAATTTTAGTAATTTTTTAACAAATAATATTATAACAGTTATATTAGTTTTTGCTTTATTAATATTTGCAAATTATGTAATGTATAAAAAGGTTAAAATGTTTAGAATTTTTGTTCAAACAGTTACGATGAAAATTCCTGTTATAAAAAATATTATTATATATAATGAAATTACTATATTTGCAAAAACATTTGCCTCACTTTTAAGAAATAATGTTTATATTACTGAAAGTATGGGTATTTTAAGTAAAATAACTAAAAATGAAATATATAGATTAGTAATGTATAAAACAATTGATAATATAGTTAAAGGTGAAAAAATATCAGATGCATTTAAAGATCACTGGGCTGTACCAGATGTTGCATATTATATGATAGTAACTGGTGAATCAACCGGGCAACTTGCAGATATGATGCAAAAAGTAAGTGATTATTATCAAGTTATGCATAAAAATATTATTAATTCATTAAAGAGTTTAATAGAACCAATTATGATTGTATTCTTGGCTATAATTGTTGGTGGTATACTTCTTGCGGTAATTATCCCAATGTTCCAAGTTTACAACAGTATTTTATAGGGGGAGTTATGGAAGTAATTATGTTTATAATAGGCACAGTTTTAGGATCTTTTTACCTTGTTATAGGTAAAAGACTTCCTAAAGGTGAAGATGCCTTTTTTTCTCGTAGTAAATGTGATAAATGTAATCATATTTTAGCATGGTATGATTTAATACCTATTTTTTCATACATTTTTTTAAAGGGTAAATGTAGATATTGTCATAAGAAAATTAGTATGGTTAATATAATTATAGAAATTAGTACAGGCATTTTATTTGCACTTTGCTACCATTTTTTTACTGGTTACATGCATTATGCACTTTTAGTTTTAGCAAGTCTTATGATACTAATATTTATTACTGATTTTTATTACTATATTATTTTAGATAGCCCCCTTATAATAAGTAGTGTATTACTTTTTATCTTAAAATTTATTTATTTTGGTTACAAAGAAGCACTTATTAGTTTAGTAAGTGGAGTAGCATTATTTTTAATAATGTATTTAATTAAAATAATCGGAGATTTTGCCTTTAAAAAAGAGAGCCTTGGTGGGGGAGATATAAAACTTTCTTTTGTTATTGGTTATGCACTTAATTTTAAACTTTCATTAATATCACTTGTTCTTGCTTCTTTTTTAGCACTTCCATATAGTGTAGCTTCCTTAAAACTACAAAAAAATAATGAAGTTGCTTTTGGCCCATTTTTGGTTTCTTCATTATTTATTGTTTTTCTTTTTCAAGATAAGTTCTTAAATTTATTAAACTTATTATAGAAAGTATGCTATGATACTTGCAACTACTGATAAAAGCATAAGTACTATAAGTATCCATGCTACTTTTTTTCTTGTCTTTTTTTTCATTTTATTATCTTCCTTTTCTATAGATAATTTACCATAAATTTTTTTTTATTTCAACTTCTTTTTTCGACAATTTTTTTTATTTTTTTATTGTATATTGTATTTACAGGGAGGTGTAACAATGTTTTGTGAAATAGAAAAAGATTATAATATTGTAAATGATGAAGACTATTTTCAGTTATTACTTTTAAAAAAAATTAACTCTAAAATAAAATCTGTAACAAAAGAAAATATTAAATTATTATTTTCATATTATAAATTTTATGAAAACTTTACTTTAGAGGATATGATATGCATACTTAATTTAAGCATGAGTAGATGTAATGAACTTATAAAAGTGCTAATATATTCTGGACTAATTTATCAAGTAGAAAAGAAAAAATTTATGTTTATAAAATAACTATTTATTTTGCCTAAAAAGTATGATAAGATATTATTGAGTTTAGGATGGTAGTTATGAAAAAAATTATGAAGATTATTTTAAAAACGTTATCTTTTCTTGGCGTATTTATTTTGATGGTTTTATTTACTTTATATGCAAGCCTACTTTTAATATGTTATGGACCAAGTAAATCTGCGAGAAATATTTTTACAACAACATTTTTGGAAACTGGTGCTTTTAAATTTGTAGTACATTTAGTACTTCCTAGTAAAACAATTAATGAAATTGTAAATAGTAATTCTTTAAAAGATTTAAATAAAGATGTAGATAGTGATTTAATTGATATTGCAAGTAAAGATGAAAATGATATTAAAATCGAAGAAGTTAATGGAAGTAATTTTCATGGAACTATGATGATTATAAGTAATCCTGCGAAAGTAAAAGTTGCAACAACTTATCCATTTTCTGAATATGGAAAAACACTTGATGAAATAGTTAAAGAAAATGGCGCTATTGGTGGAGTTAATGGGGGTATATATGTATCTACTCTTAATAAAGGTGGTTATCCAATGGGTGTTGTTGTTTCTAAAGGTGAAATTGTTTGGAATAGTCCAAATGGAGTGGGATACTATTTAATTGGTTTTGATAATAATAATATTTTAAAAATTTTATCTCTTTCAGGACTTAATAAAGAAGGCGTAGAAAAACTTGTTAAAGATGAAGGGTTAAGAGACGGCGTAACATTTCAAGAGGAAGCAAGTGATGCAAATAACCATTTTGTAAAACTTATTATAAATGGTGAAAAAAGAGAGAGTAATGGTCTTGGAAGTGGAGCAAATCCAAGAACCGCAATAGGACAAAAAGCCGATGGAACAGTTTTATTTCTTGTAACAGATGGAAGAGGAGCATCAGGTCATTTAGGGGCAACTGCATCAGATCTTATTGAGGTTATGGAAAAATATGGGGCAGTAAATGCTGCGAACCTTGATGGTGGCTCATCCTCAACAATGTATTATCAAGATAAATATTTAATGACATCAGTTACCCTTTATTATTCAAATTCATCTTGGCGTTTACCCGAGGCATTTATAATAGAAAAGTAGGTTTGTTATGAGTAAAAGAAGAAAAAAAATGAGTGGTTATAAAAAAAGTTTATTAGTCTTTTTCCTAATTTTATTAATATTAAGTGAAATAACTCTTATATATCTTTCCTCAACACTTAAAATGTATGAAAAAGGAAATATCGAAGGCTATATGACATATTTAATAAAAGATATGAAAAAAGCAAGTAAAACGGGTAATATTAAAAAATATTTATCGTTTAATAATACTTCTTCACCTTATGAAAAATCATCATCTTTTGAAAAAGGATATAAAGAGCTTTTTGAAAATAGTAAATTAAGCTATAAAAAAAATACTAATGAAGAAAATACATATGACATATATGCTGATGATATTTTGATAGCAAGTGTTACTTTAACATCGAAAAAAGAAAGAAGACTTGGTATACTTTCTTTTGAGGATTATAGTATAAAAAAAGTTGAAACTTATAGTAAAACAGGTATATATAATGTAGATATTTATGTAAATGATAACTATGATTTATATATTAATGGTATAAAAGCATTAGATGAAGATTTGCTTTCTAAAGAAGAAATAAAAGAATATAGTGAAGTTTATGATAAAGTAAATTTACCTTATGAAAAACATTATAAAATAAGTGGCCTTACTTATAAACCAAAAATTACTGTTAAAGATGGTGATAATGAAGTTGAAGTAAAAAATGATAAAAATACATATTATGCTTCCTCATATTATAAAGCAAGTAGTAAAGAAGATGCCCTTAGTAAGCTTTCTAATAAAGATTTTGATGAAATAACTTTTGCTAAAAATTGGAGTTTATTTTTAACTGCTGATTTAGATGGTGAAAGATATGGTCTTTATAAATTAACACCAAATTTAGTTGAAGGAACATCACTTTATAAAAGAGCATATAACTGGGCAACAAATGTAGATATAACATTTACCTCAATACATACACTTGATAGTGATACATTTACAAATGTAAAAGTAGATAATTATATTGTCTATAATGAAAATGCTTTTTCTGTAGATATTTATTTAGAAAAGAATATGACACTTGTTAATGGTGAAAAAAGAGTTGATACAATAAATGATACATTTTATTATGCTTATATAGATGGTGCTTATAAAGTTGTATCTATGAAAGCAAAAGGAGATAAATAATGGATAATATATTTGTTGTAGTGCCAACACTTAATCCTAATATTGAAATATTTTCTGAATTTTTAGATAAATTATTAAAAAAAACAGCCAATATTTTAGTAGTAAATGATGGATGCAGAAAAGAATATGATAGTTTCTTTGATGAATTAAAGAAAAAGAAAATAACCGTAATTTCTCATTATGTAAATATGGGAAAAGGAAGAGCTATGAAAGATGCTTTTAACTATTTATTACTAAAATATCCTTCTTTAGAGGGAGTAGTTACCGCTGATAGTGATGGTCAGCATAGTGTAAAAGATATATTAAATATATGCTCACTTATAAAAAAACATCCGGATAGTTTAGTTTTAGGATGTCGAAATTTTGATAGTGATAATGTTCCTAAGAGAAATAAATTTGGTAATAAAATAACAAGAAGTGTATTTAAAACTTTTGTAGGTCTTTCTATTACTGATACGCAAACAGGACTTCGTGGTTATCCTAAAAAAGTTATGAGTAAGTTTTTAACTGTAAAAGGTGATAGATTTGAATATGAAACTAATATGTTAATTGAATGCGTTAATAGTAACATTAATATAGTGGAAACGCCAATAGAAACAATATATTTAGAAAATAGTAATAGTGAAAGTCACTTTAATCCTGTAAAAGATTCTTTTGAAATATATAAATTATTTGTAAAATTTATATTCGCAGGACTTTCTTCATTTTTAATAGATATTATATTATTTTGGATATTTTCTAAAATAATTCATGGAAAAGATGCTATATTATTTTCCACTATATGTGCAAGAATTCTTTCAAGTTTATATAATTTTACAGTTAATGCTAAAATGGTATTTAAAAATAAAAATAGCTTATCATTTATTAAATATGTTATTTTATGTTTAATTCAAATGTTTGTATCTGGCTTCGCAGTTGAGTATTTAGCTATAATAATTAAGATTAATGTAATTATCTTAAAACTTATAGTTGATGTAATTTTATTTGTAGTTAATTTTGTTATTCAAAGAACATTTATTTTTGTAGGAGAAAAAAATGAAAAATAAAAAATATTATATTCCATTTACATTGCTTGTACTTTTTATAATTAACTCTTTATTAGTGGTTAATAATAAATATAATGTAATAGATAAAAATGTCCATGATTTTGTTATTAAGTTTTCAAGTGAAACAATGACAAAAATAATGAAAGTATTTACATTTTTAGGTAGTACCCCATTTATTATAGGACTATGCATTTTAATATTTATTATATTAATGATTTTAAAAAAGAAAGATTACGCATTTAAATGTGCAGGTATACTTGTTATTTCCACACTTTTAAATAATATTGTTAAAGTTATAATTCGTCGTCCTAGACCAGAGTATATTACTGTTATTGAAAATACATTTTCATATCCAAGTGGCCATACAATGGCAAGTGTAACTTTATATGGATTTTTAATTTATTATTTATTTAAAACAAAAATAAGTAAATCATATAAAATTTTATTTAGCATACTTCTTGGAATAATTCCTTTTGTAGTGGCTATTTCAAGAATTTATCTTGGAGCACATTATTTTAGTGATGTTTTCGGAGCAATGCTTTTATCACTTGCACTTCTTACAAGTATTGATTTACTTTATGATAAAGTTAAAAAAAATAATAAAACTAATTAAGTCACATTAAGTGGCTTTTTTTAAAAATTATTAAATATAATAATATTATTTGGACTTTAAAAACTATAAAAAATAGTGTATTATTTAATAGTAGGGTACATAAATGTACTTACTTAATTGTTTTTTTGAAAGGCGGAAAAAATGAAAAATAAAAAGAAAGTAAATATAGGTTGGATAATATCTGGAATGTTTCTTTTAGTGCTTTTAATTAGTGCATCGTTTGCATATTTTGGTATGTTTACAGTAAATCTTGAAAATAAGGTAGCAGTAAATATTCATGCAAGTACAATAGGAGATACTTCATTTATAGCAACAAGTGCAAATTTAAATGTAATAGTACCTACAAGTGGAATGTTTAAGGGTAATACTGGACTAGCTGCCGAAAATACCGCTACACTTACAGTAAATCTTACTGGAGTACCAGATGTAATAACAACATGTACATATGATGTAGTGTATGAATATGATCTTTCTAGTGAAATATATGGAAGCACTGTTGCAGTAACAAATGGAGCAACTAAAGAAATTACTTTAGAGGTTTCTAGTCCAAGTGGAACAAATAGCTTTGCAAGTGAAACAAATTTTGCTTATGATAGCACTTGGACACCGAAGACAACAACTGTTGGAGCAAAGAAAACCCTTGTAAAAAATGCTACAATAACAAGTGAAGGTACAAGTGTAGTGCAAAATATAAATATAACAGGTAGATATTATAATTTGAATGTAGACCAAGCACAACTAGGTAATAAATCATTTACAGGTAAAATATATGTAGAAAATAATAATTGCAATGTTGGAGAAGTGCCAAAAGCCAAAGATATTATACTTGCAAAAAATGGTGGTGCTAATGCAATTGAAACAAAAGAAAGTCCTGATTTTACAGCAGTGGCAACAACAAATGATGGCATGTATGCAGCTAAAGACGACCAAGGAACATCTTACTATTTTAGAGGTGCGGTAGATAATAACTGGATAAAGTTTGGAAAATATTCATCTAATGGTCCAGTACGTGGATATTATTCAGCCAGTTCTTCATCATATAAAAAATATACTTCTCTAGAAGAATGTAATTCTTCTAGTTCCTATAACTATAACTGTTCATATTTGTGGAATATAGGTGACGATATATACTGGCGAATAATAAGAATAAATGGTGATGGCAGTGTACGAATGATTTATTCTGGTACAACAGCTCCAACCGAAGATCAAAAGGTAGTAATGCTAAATGATAATATATATATTGGAAAAAGTGATTTTAACACTAATGTATACAAACCAGAATATGTAGGATATAAATATGAAATAGGTAAGCAACATGGTCTTACAAATGATAGTGCAATAAAAACTTATATTGATAATTGGTATACAACAACTTCGCTTTATACTGATGAGAGCACGTCAAAATTAATAGCTGATAGTCCATTTTGCTATGATAGAAGTGCTTCACGAAGTGAAAATGGTGATTATGGTGAGATAAACCCATTTACATCAAATAATGAGTTTATTTATTATGGAGCATATGGAAGACTAGTCGCAAATAAAAAGCCAGTTCTAACATGTCCTAATGCAAGTGATAAATTTACAGTAGGTTCAAGTAGTGGAAATGGTGCATTAACTTATCCAGTAGGCTTAATAACCGCAGACGAAGTAGCAATGGCTGGTGCAGTATCTGGATCTGGAAAAGAAAATCGAGCATTTTATTTATTTTATTATACAGTTGAAGATACAGATGGCATTTTAATTGGATCACCAGATGTTGCTAACGATGAAGGAGCCGCTATGGTTTTTGGCTTAAGTTTTTCCTTTTATGAAAAAACGGTAAATAACGAGGATAGTATGATATTAGGTGTTAGACCAGTTATTTCACTTTCAAAAGATGTTAAACTTTCCGGTGATGGAACTTATAATAATCCATATGTAGTAGAGAGCTAAAAATACTTGCATAAATTTATATAAAAGTGATATATTATTATTAAGGAACGTGCAAACTTTCACGTTACCTAAAAATTTGAGTTTTCAGAAAACGTTATCCAAATAAACTGCGGATGACGTTTTCAATTTTTTTGAGTACTACAAGAATCCCATATAATTGTATTAATAAGTTTAAAACTTTGTTAAGCTTTTCACTGTTCATAAACCATTTCCTCCTTTCCTGTAAAATCTTGGTTGTACCAAAACCCCAGAAAATAAAGAAGGTAACGTCATATTTGCACGCTCAAAAGTTATTATATATAAAAAAAATTATTAATCAATAGTTTCGACAGAAGATGTCAAAATGTTACAAAAAATAAAATATTTATATAAAAATTTTTGTAGTAAAATAACTTTTGTTTTTTATTTTGGTGTGTTATACTAACTATAAGGAGATGAAAGAAAAAATGAAAATACCTTTTAAGGCAGGAAATATTTTAGTACCAAAAAATGTTGATATGCATAAATGGAGTGTTGTTGCATGTGATCAATATACATCAGAACCAAAATATTGGGAAGAAGTTGAAAATATCGTAGGATCATCACCTTCGACTTTAAGACTTACTTTACCAGAAATATTTTTAAATGATGAAAATGTTGAAGAAAGAATTACAAAAATAAATGAAACTATGGAAGAGTATTTAAATGAAGATATTTTTACACAGCTTGATAATTCTATGGTTTATTTAGAAAGAACTCAAAGTGATGGAAAGATAAGAGAAGGTGTAATGGGTATTGTAGACCTTGAGGATTATTCTTATGAAAAAGGTTCACAAACTCTTATTAGAGCCACTGAAAAAACAGTTATTGAAAGAATACCACCAAGAAAAAAAGTTAGAGAAAATGCTAGTTTAGAGCTACCACATATAATGATCTTAATTGATGATGAAAAGAAAAATATTATTGAAAGTTTAAAAAATAAAGTTACTAGTAAAGATGTTATATATGATTTTGATTTAATGCAAAATGGTGGACATATTAAAGGATATAAACTTTCTGATAACGTCATTAATGATGTTATTGATGGTTTAACTTCTTTAGCGGATAAAACTTATTTTGAAAATAAATATAATGTTACTGGTAAAGGTGTTTTACTATTTGCCATGGGTGATGGTAACCACTCACTTGCTACTGCAAAAGCATGTTATGAAAGTCTAAAAGAAAAAATAGGTGATAAGGCACTTGCAAGTCCCGCAAGATATGCTTTAGTGGAACTTGTTAATTTACATAGTCCAGCTTTAGAATTTGAGGCAATACATAGAGTAGTATTTGATACTGATGTTAATAAATTAATTGATAGTTTATATAAATATTATAATATTAATGAAAAAGGTAATGGTCAAAAATTTGAACTTATTACTAAAGATATGGATAAAGTATTATATATTGAAAATCCAAAATCTAATATTGCTGTAGGTTCTATTCAAATGTTTTTAGATGATTATCTAAAAGAAAACCAAGGAAGCATTGATTATATTCATGGTGAAGATGTTACTAAATCACTTGGATCTAAAGATAAAAATGTAGGTATTATCTTTGATGCAATGGCTAAAGAAGATTTATTTAAAACTGTTATTTTAGATGGAGCATTACCTAGAAAAACATTTAGTATGGGTCATAGCTATGACAAAAGATTTTATCTTGAAGCAAGAAAAATTAAATAGTTAGGAATTATTCCTAACTTTTTTTAATCTAATTATATAGATAAATATTATAATATGTTGTATAATTAAAAAGTGAGTGATATGAAAAAAAGTAAAGTAATGTTAAATAGTTTAATTATTCTTTTTTTATCTATAGGACTAGTATGGTACTTTTTAAAAGATAATTATAAAGTTTCTTTAGAGGTTTTATCAAAAGCAAATTTTTCTTTTTTAATACTAGGAGTATTTATTTATTTTGGATATTTTTGTTTTGAAACCTTATTAATAAAAAAACTAGTCAATGCCCATAAACCTGATTATTCATTTAAAAGTGCTTTAAAACTTTATTTAATGACTAAATTTTTTAATGGAATTACACCATTTTCTTCGGGAGGGCAACCACTTCAGTTATATGAAATGAAAAAAGAGGGTGTTTCTTATCTTGATGGTACAACTGTTTTAATTAAACATTTTATTATTTTGCAAACATCTGTAGTATTTTTATCTATTATAAGTTTAATTATTACTTTATTATTTCATTTTATAAAACCTACAGGATTTTTACTTATTGTTTTAATATTTGGTTTTGTAATTAACTTTTTACTTCTTGCGATAGTAGTTATATTATCTTATAAAATTAGGGTATGTGAAAAAGTATGTGAATTTTTTATAAATTTATTAAGTAAATTAAAAATAATTAAAAATAAAGAAGAAAAAACTCAAAGTGTAAAAAAATCTTGTGAACAGTATCAAAAAAATTATAAAGAACTAATGCAAAATAAAAAATATTTCTTTTCTTTAGTACTTATTGAAAGTATAGCCTTAGTATGTAGTTTTTCACTTCCATTTTTTGTATTTAAATCACTTGGTAGTCCATATAATAATTATATTGCCATGCTAGCAATTGGGACTCTTGTATATTTAGTGGGTTCATTTGTACCAATACCTGGAGGAACAGGAGGTATGGAATATGCATTTATTAATTTAAATGAGTTTATTGTACCAAGTACCTATCTTTCTGTATCACTTATTTTATGGAGAGTTATTGATTATTATTTTCCAATGATTTTCGGAGGAATATTTTTTAACCTAGAAAAAGCAAAAAGAGATTTTAAAAGTATTCAAAATTAAAAAAAGATCAAATTTCACGCATTTGGTCTTTTCCTTTGTATGGATCTTTTTTATCTATTTTATCTGTAAATAAAATACCGTTTAAATGGTCTATTTCATGTTGAAAGGCTACAGAAATATCCTCACGAACTCTGATAGTTTGTTTATTACCATTTATATCTTGATATTCAACATTTACTCTTGCATGCCTTGGAACTATTCCGGTAGTGGGTCTATTTATTGATAAACATCCTTCACCTTCACCAACATATATCATTTCTTCAGATGAAGATATTATATGAGGATTAATTATAATATGTTCTTCGAAAGAGTCATCTTCATTTTTATTTGCTATAACAAATATTCTTTTTAAAACTCCAAGTTGAACAAATGCAAGTCCCATACCAGCTCTTAAATTATATTTTTCGGCAGTATCATCATCTTGAGACATTTTTAAATATTTTATTGCATCATAGATTAGTTTTTCATCTTGTTTAGAAAGTGGAAATTTTACTTCTTTAGACATTTCATGTAATATTTTATTTTTTTCATCTAGAATAGTTATATTTGGTAACCTCATTACTTCATCCCCTTTGACAAAGTTATTTTATCAAAAAATGTTTATTTTAGCAAATAAAAAAGGAAGTTTCCTTCCTAATTATTAATATTTTGGTTACCGAAACCCCAAGCTCCTATGATTATTACTAGTAGTATGAAAAGTACTATCCATATTGCAGCACCTATTCCATATCCATTTGAGTATCCAGCATAAGTGCCACCACAGTAAGGAGTTTGATTATATGAAGAAGTTGGGTAATAGCCATTATTTCCGTAGTAATACATTTTTAAACCTCCTTTATGTATCTATTATAAGATATACTAAAAAAAATAAATTGTGAATAGTTTGTAAAATATTTTGATATTTATTTTACTTATTTAAAAAAAAATGGTAATATATTTATATGAATAAGGATATAAGAAAAATAGATAAATTACTTTTGCTTTTAGTTACTCTTATGTGTATTTTAGGCCTTTTTATGATTTGGTCTTCTTCGAGTGCATCTACTTTATTAAGATATCATGTTGCCTCAAATCACTTTTTTATGCATCAGTTAATATTTTTAGTTATTTCTTATTTCGTAGGTTTTTTTATTTTGATTTTTCCCACAAGAAAATATAAACTTTTAGCGTATTTATATGCTGCGTTATGTATAGGGCTACTTTTATTTGTTCTTGTTAAAGGTAAAATTGCCGGTAATGCTCAAAGCTGGTTTAAAATAGGACCATTTAGTATTCAACCATCAGAGTTTGCTAAAAGTGCTTTAATTATATTTATGTCTGTTTTTTATAATAATTTATCTAAAAGAAATACTAAAAATTTATCTTTATATTTTATACCACTTTTTTTAGCGGGTATTTATACAATACTTACTTTACTTCAACCAGACTGGGGTAGTGGAGCTATCATTATGGCTATTTCCTTTTTAACATTTTTATCAGTACCAATGATTAAGAAAAATATTTTAAAAATTGTTCAAATATTAACTGTTGGAGTATTAATTATAGCACTTGCACTTCTTTATAAAGGTGGAAATATTTTATCAAGTAATAAACTATCAAGACTTAATTTTAGAAATCCATGTAGTCGTTATCAAGAGGAAAGCGGTTATCAAGTTTGTAATGCACTTATTGCGATTTCAAACGGAGGCCTTTTTGGAGTAGGCCTTGGAAAAAGTACTCAAAAATATTTATATCTTCCGGAAAGTCATACAGATATGATATTTCCAATTATTTGTGAAGAGCTTGGCTCTATTGTAGGAACTATTGTTATTATTATTTATGGAGTTATTTTATATAAAATATATAAAATTGCTAAAAGAAGTGATAATCTAAGAACAAGTATTTTAGCTTATGGTACATTTTGGTATTTTGCACTTCATATATTTATAAATTTATTTGGCCTTTTGGCGCTTATTCCTCTTACAGGTGTACCACTTCCATTTTTATCTTATGGAGGAAGTTATACAATTAATGCTGTTTTAATGATTTTTGTTACAGAAAGAGTAGCAATAGAAAATGCAAAAAATAAATTAAATAGAGAAATTATGTCTTTATAATTTAATAAAAAAATGATATAATTTAATTGATAATAGAAAGGTTTGTTATGGAAAAAAGTGATAATAAGAAGAAAATATTAACTATAATAGCATCAGTAATAGCTCTTATTATATTAGTAAGTGCATCTTATGCATTTTTTGGTAGCATGAAAATAAATACAAATAATAATGCAACCTCAAGGATAGATACAAAGTTTTATACATTTAATACAAGTGGAAATCAAAATGTAGCATTAGCAATAAATGAAAGTGATTTAGATGTGGGGAGTGCGTCAAATGATTATACTTCATATGTAGAAAGTAATTCAAATTTAACTTTAACACTTGATGCAAAAGGTGATGCCCCAGTATATTGTTCTTATGATATAGTATACGTTCCAAGCACTTCTTATACACCATCACAAAGCACTTTAAAAGAATATGCTGTAAGAGGAATCTCTAATCAAGGTAATAGTTTTAACGATGTTTCTTTAGCAGGAAGCAGTAAAATAAAAATTTATTCTGGTTCAATAGAAACAACAACATCACAAACAAGTATAAGTGAAACATGGAACTTTAATTTAAGATACTATAATCTAAATATAGCTCAAGATAACTCTATAATAGGTAAAACCTTTGGTGGTAATATTAAAGTAGAAAATATAGATTGTGATTTTAAGGAATATGCAAAGAATTTATACTCTATAATTGCAAGAAAATATTTAAATGGTGATGAGTATGTAAAACTATATAATGGAAGTGATTATGAAGATACAACAAAATATGCAAATAAAGTATATTACTATACTGGCAATGTAGAAAATAATAATGTACTATTTGCAGATAAATGCTGGAAAATAGTAAGAACCACAGATACAGGTGGAGTAAAAATTGTTTATAATGGTGCTGTAAAAGATATAGTCAATACAGAACCTATTAATCAAGATGAATATATAAATGTAACAAATGATGCTACATATCCATATACATTTGATGAAACAATTAAAACATGGACAAGTACAAATCATGACCATGGTAAAACGGGAACAATAACATTTAGTGTAAAAGAAGCTGGAGATTATTATTTAAATTACTCTGTATCATCAGAAACATGCTGTGATAAAGCTGAATTTATAAATGGTACCACATCACTTGGTAAGTTTACAGATTCAGGAACAATTGCTCTTAAAGGTCTTACAACTTCAGATGTTATTACCGTAAAATATTCTAAAGATAGTAGTGTATCAAAAAATAATGATAATGTAGTATTTAGTATTGGCAAAGCAGTAGGAGATGTAATAAAATCATGTAATAATACAGGAACAGATACAATAATAGGAACAAGTGCATTTAATAGTAAATATAATTCACCAGCATATGTAGGATATATGTATAATGAAAATAAAGTATATGCATATTCATCTAAGAAAATAATTAATCGTGTAAATTTAGTTGGTACAAAAGTAATTGGCACTGGTGTAACATATGATAATGGTACTTACAATTTAGTAAACCCTAGTAATATAACAGTGTCTTCATCAAGTACATTATCTGGAAGATATACATGTAATAGCACATCAACATCTTGTTCTAATCCCTATTATATAGTTTCAAATAGTGGAACAATAATATATTATTACTCGCTATCTGGAGGAGTAACAGATGGAACAACATTAGCAAATCAAGATTATGTATTTGGCTCATCATTTACATATACAAATGGGACATATACATTAAGCGATACAGTAACAATAAATTCAGATACATTTATTGCTAATAGTAGTAATGTAAATACCCATCATTATACATGCTTAACAAATGGTAATAGTTGTACATCAATTTATTATGTATATTATATTAGTAATGGTGCTTCATATTACATAACCTTAACTGGAGGAAAATCAGTAGAAGACGCTTTAAATGAAATGTTATATGCAGATGATGTAAATACTGATGATAGTACAATAAAAGCATATATAGATAATTGGTATAAAAACAATATGACAAGTTATACAAATAAACTAGAAGATACAGTATTCTGTAATGATAGAACCATAACTAATTTATCTTCAACTGGTTGGAATCCAAACGGAAGTACAAGTAGTCAAGTTTTATATTTTAAAAATAATAGTACAAGTAATAAAAGTTTATTATGTGCAAATGAAACAGATAGATTTAGTGTAAATAATGCAAAAGCAAGGTTAAAATATCCAATAGGATTATTAACAGTACCAGAATTAAGTTTAGCTGGTTATGGAAGTAGTCATTACTTTAACAGTGGACAATATGTTTTGTTAGGTTCTCCCAACAGCTTCCTCAACGGTAACGGCTACGCCGCCGTCGGGGCGGTGGACTCCGGTGGGTGGAACAACAACCTCGTGGTCAACGTGCGGGGTGTGCGACCATCGATATCTTTAAAACCTGGCACCACAATATCTTCAGGTGATGGCTCATATACTAATCCTTTTGTGGTAGAATAAATGATGAAATATTTCATCATTTTTTTATGCTCTATTGACACATGGTAAAAAATTATGATATGATGTTACCTTATCTAAAAGGAAGTGATTTTATGGATAAAAAAGAAGTATATTATCTAGTGGTGGAAGCAAGACCTAAAGAGTTTATGCCTATAGATATAAATATATTAGAAAAAACATATGGATATCAATATAACAGTATTGAAAATATTGATATGTTTACTAAAAAATATACTTATGAAGAAATTATGAATTTAATTTTAATAAATAACTTACTTCCTGAAAATTTTTTAAATGGTTCATTATGTATAATTAATGATAAAAATTTTAGATTTAAAGTACTTACTAAAGAAGATAATTTATCTATTGACGAATTTTTTATTGAAAATGTTAATGATAAAATTATTATGAATAAATTTTATAATATATTTTTAAAATATGTTAAAGATGAAAAGTTAATTAATGAAATGAAAGTTTATATAAATGCTAAAAATATAGTGGGAATATTAAATGTTTTATATAAAACTAGTTATATAAATTTAAGAACTATATATTTTTATATTGAAAAAATTAATAAAGAAAAAATTGAAAAAAGAATTTTAAAAAATGATTAATGTATTGAAATTAGTTTATAAATTATGATATTCTATAATTGATGTTTATGATAAAGAAGATATTTAAAATAATTTTAACTTTAATTTTAATAATTATTATGTTTTTAATGTTTTTTGGTATATATAAACTTTTTATGTCTTTTATTTCTTTCAAAGGCATTGTAAAATTTATTTTTATTTTTGTAACAGGTGTTTTATTACTTGTAACTTATATGGTATTTGCCTTTATAATTTCTATTTATAATGAGAAAGCTAGTGATAAATTTTTTTCTAATTTAAAGTTCATATTTTCAGTTTATATTCTTTCATGTTTAATAGCATTTTTAATTTATTGGGTTTACTCTATTTTAAATAAGAAAGATGGTTATATTATGCTTATTATAATACTTTTTCTTTTAGGATCATATGTACTTTCTTTAATAAAAATTATTAAAAATAAAATAAATAAAAGATATTTAAAATAATAGAGGTAAAAATGAATAAAGAAAATTATATAATAGATTATTTTTGTGCTAATTATGCCTATAATTTATTTTTAATGGGTTTATTTTGTAATGACCCAAGATATATTAATGAAATTTTAGATAAAAAATATATAAGTGGAGCAATGGTTGGAGCTATATCAACTATATTTTTAAGTACAAAAGAAAATATTGTAGATAAAGGTGGTAATTTTTTAATAAATGAAAAAGAACTTGAAAAAAATGTTAGTTTAATAGCTTTAAAAGATGAAAATGGTTACTATATAAATAACTATCATTTTGTAAATGAATATGAACTTGTGGTAACACTTCGAAATAAACTTGCTCATGGAGAGTATCTTCTTGATCTAAATCATGATCGCATTATTCTAAAAGTTAATGGAAGTGATTTAGTAATAAATATTCAAAAACTTGCTAGATTCGTTATATCTTCATTATCCTCAAGTATTAAAAATTATAATCAAAATGAATTAAAAAAAAGTTTTGTTTGTTCAAACCTAAATAATGGTAAAGATAAAGAAAAATATAGTGTAAAAGATTATGAAAGTTTTATTAAATCTTATAAATTAAATGAAATTACTATAAAAAGAAAAGATGGTAAAAATATCGAGGGGTATATATCTAAAAAACTAGAAAATGTATGGGCTGAGTATAAAGAAAAAAAAGATAAAAAAATACTTGTTAATTTTGAAAAAGAAATAAGTGATTATTATACTTTATCATGGACTGAAAAAAATGTAAGTAAAATAATTGATGTAAATTCTTTAGCGGTATTTTTAAGCAATTCTATTCAGCCAAATATTCCATATAAAATTGCTCTTGGGATAACAGGATATGAAGTAGAAAGGTTATGTAATCCTGAAAAATTTTCTAAATTTAATTTAGTTAATTCTAATACAAGAAATCTTATTATCCTTGAGTCTATAAAAAATACTGATAGTGTTAATAAAGATATTATTTTTAAATATGTGTATAATAAATATGGTCAAATGATGCTTAATTATGATAATTTATCAAGTTCTTTAATTAACTCATTTAATGCACTTTTTTCATATGGTTTTGATGATGTATATAAAAATGATTTTGAATATAAAAACTATCCTAGTAATGGTTTTGATTATAGTTTGCTTGACTTTTCAAAATTTAATATTGAAATTGAAAAAAACTATGATAATTTTTTAAATGATTTAGTAATGAGAAAAGATGCAATAAATAAAGAGCTTATTAAACTTAATAATTCTCTTGTAAGTTGTCAAAATAATTTAAATATAGTTAAGTCAAAGGGAATAAAGGATGCTGAAAATAAAATTAATCTTACAATAAATACTATTAATTCTAAAATAATAATTCTTAATAATGATTTAGGTAGTGTTAATAATGATTTATTTAATGCTACAATGTATATTAATAATAATGTTGATTTAATTAAAAAAGAAAAATTAATCGAAGGAATAAGAAATAGTATTGCTCATGGAAATTATAAAATTAATCTTGATAACTCAATAAATAATTCATTAATTATTTTCGAAGATATTTATGAAGATAAATTAAATTTCAAAATAAGTGTAACTATATATGATTTTTATTTATTTTTACATGAAAGTTCTCTTAAAATAGATAGTTTTTTAAATTCTAAAATAAATAATAATGCTTTAAAAATATAATTTAATTTATAGACATTTATTAAAACTTTTAGTAAAATAATTATAGAAAGAAAATGTGTTATGGAAGAAATAAAATTTGAAAGTTTAAATGAATTATTTAATAGACTTTATCCAGCATTTAATACAAAAGTAATAGAACTTAAAAATGATGGAGTAGTTGTAAGTGAAATTAAGCTTTGGAACTATTTAAAAGAAAATAAATGGGTTAATTCTTCACGTCTTACATTATATGATATGGTAAGTGATATACTTTCTCTTTCTAAAGACGATTTTACAGGTGATGAAAATGAAAATTGATGTAATACTAAATAAACTTAAAAATCCTGATGATATAATGGATGTAAAAAAGGCATATGAATATGCAAATGAAAAACTTTCTGGCGTAATGCGTAAAAATGGTGATACAGAAATATCTCATTGTCTTGAGGTTGCTAATATTTTACTTGATTTAAATGTTTCTAAAGAAACTATTATTTGTGCAATACTTCATAGCGTACTTGATTTTAATGATATTAATCCAAAAGAGATAATATCACTTTTTGGCGAGGATACATATAAAATAATTTCCTCACTTTCTAAAATAAATCATTTAGATATGGTAGATGACTCTGATAACGCGGCGATGTATTTAAGAAAAGTTATGGTAGGTTTAAGTGAAGATGTAAGAGTACTTTTCATTAAACTTGCGGACCGTCTTCATAATATGCGAACTTTTTCAGCTTTAAGTCCTGAAAGACAAAAAAAAGTTGCTAATGAAACACTTTCAGTTCTTGTACCAATTGCTCATAGACTTGGTATAAACTCTATTAAAAGTGAACTTGAAAATTTATGTTTATATTATTTAAAACCAGATGTATATAATGATATTTTAGAAAAACTTAATGATACAGTTGATGATTTAAATGATTATTTAGTGGAAATGCAAGAAAGTATTTGTGATTTATTAAATCAAAATGAAATAAAGTTTGAAATAAAGGGCCGTGTTAAAAGTGTTTATAGTATATATAATAAACTTAATAATGGCAAAAAATGGGATGATATATATGATATTCTTGCTTTAAGAATATTTGTCGATAAAGAAAGTGATTGCTATCAAGTAATAGGTTTAATTCATTCAAAATTTAGACCAATACCATCGAGATTTAAAGATTATATAGCTCTTCCTAAAGAAAATATGTATCAAAGTTTACATACAACGGTATTTGGTCCTGGAGGAAGATTTTATGAAATTCAAGTAAGAACTTATGAAATGGATGAAATCGCGGAAAAAGGTATTGCCTCACATTGGTCATATAAAGAAAAAGGCACAAAAAAAATTCAAACTTATATGGAAACTAAACTTGAACTATATCGTTCAATAATTGAAAATGCTGAAAATGAAGATGATGAAATATTTAATGAAAGAGTAAATCGTGATATATTAGGAAATGTTATATATGTATTTACTCCGAAAGGTGATGTGATAGAGCTTCCTGAAAATTCTACACCAATTGATTTTGCATATAAAGTTCACTCAAAAGTTGGTGATACAATGACTGGTGCTATTGTAAATGAGGCTGTAATGCCCATTAACGGGGCTTTACATGATGGTGATATATGTAAAATATTAACAAACCCAAATAGTACTCCATCAAAAGAGTGGTTAAATATTGTTAAAACAACTCAAGCAAAAGATAAAATAAAAGCTTATTTTTCTAAAATAGATAAAAAAGAATTTATTTCAAGAGGAAAAACTATTTTTGAAAAAGAATTACGTAAGAAAAAAATATCCATAAATGAAGTTTTATCAAATGAAAATTTAACTAAAATATTAAATGAGTGTAAACTCAAGGATATTGAGGATCTTTATTTTGCGGTAGGTTCTTATAAACTTACAGTAACTCATATTATAAATATTATAATGCCTAAAGAAGAGGAAATAGTAAAACCTAAAAATATTACAGTTAAATCAGGTAGTGATATTTTAATTGATGGTAAAGTATCTATTCTTACTCATTTAGCTAAATGTTGTAGTCCAGTTAAAGGTGATGATATTGTTGGTGTAATTACTAAAAATGATGGTATTTCTGTTCATTTAAAAACTTGTGAAAATATTATTTCTAGTGATAAAAAAGTTAGTGCTAAATGGATAGACAATGTAAATAATGATTATATATGTAAAATTAAAATAACTATAAGTTCTAATAAAAATAAACTATCTGATATTATTGCTAAAGTATCAATTCCTAAAGTATATATTATTTCTATTGATTTAATGGATGATGTAAATTATATGGTTAAAGTAAAAGTAACAAATGTAAATGATGTACAAAACATTATAAAAAATGTTTCTAAACTACGCTATGTAAAGGATGTAAAAAGAGTATGAAAGTATTAATTCAAAGAAGTAAAAATTCGTGTGTTAAAGTAAAAGGCGATGTAGTAGGTCAAATTCCCTTTGGACTTGTGGTTTTTCTTGGAATTACTTATAGTGATGATGAAAAAGACATTGATTATTTAGTAAATAAAATAGTTAGTTTACGTATTTTTGATGATGAAAAAGGTGTTATGAATAAAAGCATACTTGATACGAGTGGTAAAGTTCTTCTTATAAGTCAGTTTACATTAATGGCCGATACTAAAAAAGGTAATAGACCAAGTTATGTAAATGCTGCCAAAAAAGATATAGCAAAACCTTTATATGAAAGATTTATTCAAAAACTTGAAAATCATGTACAGGTGCAAACTGGTATTTTTGGCGAAGAAATGCTAGTTAATATTAATAATGATGGGCCTATAACTATTATGATAGATAGTAAAAATAAATAGGAATATTTTTTGATCATCTTCATACACTTTTGTAGGAGATGATTTTTTATGAAATTAATAATACCGTTTGAAAAGAAAGTTAAATTTAATTCAAATGCATGTGAAATATCAAGTATTTCTTTAGAACACGAATTTACAAAAAATGAAGGTGAAATATTAGGAAACTTTTTAATATCTGGAAGTTATAAAGAACATGAATTATCTATAAATAAAACACCATTTAATTTTACATTACCTTTTTCAGTGGATATTTCTGATAGAGTAGATTTAAATACAATAGAGTTTACTATTGATAATTTTACTTATGATCTAAAAGATAATGATTTAGATATTAAAATTGATTATGTTATAACTGGTGAAGATAAAAAAGAGGAAGTAAGATTTGAAAAAGTTGATGAAGAAACTCTACCTATTTTAGAAGATAATGAAAAAGTTGAAGATAAAACTACTGGTGAAGAAAAAGATATTATTTCAAATATAGAGGCTAAAGATGACTATATGATGTATCATTTACATATTGTAAAAGAAACTGAAACTATTGAAAGTATTTGCACTTTATATGGTCTTTCAAAAGAAGAGATATTAAATATTAATAATATTACTAATGTAAATGTAAATGATAAATTATTAATACCTATAAATGAATAATTTAAACCGTGTAATAAGTGAGTATAAACCATATAAAATAACTAAAATGGGTAATTCTACAATAATTTCATCAACATCAGGAAATTATGTATTAAAAAAAGAAAATAAAGAGCTTTATACGTTATTTAATTATTTAAATAATAGAGGTTTTAATAATTTTCCTTCACTTATAAAAAACTTTCGTGATAAAGAAAATTTATTTGAATATGTTGAAGATGAAAAAATATTTGATGAACAAAAACTTATTGATTTAGCGGATACTATAGCATCACTTCATAATAAAACTGTTTATTTTAAAAATGTAAGTAAAGATAATTATAAAGAAATATATGAACAAATAGATAATAATATTAAATATTTAAGTTCATATTTTCAAAGTATATTTCTAAAGGCAATTTCTATAGAATATCAAAGCCCTAGTGATTATTTGTTTTGCCGTAATTATTATAAAATTGATTCTAGTTTAAAATTTTGCAAAGATGAGCTTGATAGTTTTTATGAAATTATTAAGGATAAAGATACTGCTAGAGTAGCGGTAGTTCATAATAATATAAAAATGGATCATTTTATAGAAAATAAAGATGGAAAATATTTAATAAGTTGGGATAATTATAAAATAGATAGTCCAATATTTGATATAATTAATTTATATCATAATGAATATCTAAATTATGATTTTTCTGCATTTTTAAAAGAATATCTAGAGTGTTTTCCACTTCTTGAGGAAGAAAAAAAATTACTTTTTATTATGATAAGTCTTCCTTTGAAAGTTATTCCCACTGAAGGAGAAATTAATAAAACTGTAAACATGCACAATATGATTACTTATTTATATAAAACAGAAAAATTAATTAAACCATATTATGAAAATAATGAAGATGAAAATTAAAGCAATTATTAATTTTAATATAAATAAGTTATTTTTAAATGGAAATATAATAAAAAGTGCTATTTGATATAACAAAATTATAAGTATAATTAAAAAAGAAAGTATTATTAATATTTGTTTAAAAAAATCATTCATACTTTATTATATACACAAAATTTTATTTTGCTATTAATAGCCTAATTATTGAAATTAGACTATTTTTAGATTATAATTGTTATAGTAAAGGGTATTAGATATGGATGATTTTGCAATTAAAAAAAGAGTTTATGTAACATTTTTAACTAGTGATGAGCCTTTTAAAGATGGTGCTACTCAAAATGA
Source organism: uncultured Bacilli bacterium (assembly GCA_934098665.1). Taxonomy (GTDB): domain Bacteria; phylum Bacillota_I; class Bacilli_A; order RF39; family UBA660; genus UBA6448. The sequence goes on along the minus strand of CAKOOO010000002.1, from coordinate 33,274 downwards.
TTTAACGAAATATATTTATGGCGAAAATAATACTTTTTTTATAAGTGAAAATTTAGTAAGTAAAAAAGAAAAAACTTCTTATGAAAAGGGCAAAGATGAAAAATATTATGGAATAAGACCTGTTATTAGAACAACTGGCTTTATTGAATCTTTTTTAAAAGAAAACTCTATAAAATATTTAGATAATGATGAATATCCTCTTGGGTTTTATCCGAGCAAAATTATTTATGATAAGCATCTTATTAGCAAACTAAAAGATGCTTCGAAATGTTGGGATTTTGAGTATCACATACCTGTAAATGATGAAGTGAAAAGAGCTCCAACTTTTACTTATAATGGGGAAAAATATGCTTATTTTTGGATGAGAAATAATGGCGATGATGTAAAGGTTTTTGTAAAAGTAAAACCACTTATATGGAAAAAAGATAGTGAAAAAAATATTTTAATATGTAAAGATATTATTGCAGGTTTTTATACAGATACTTTAGCTAGTGATTTTGAATATGAAGGCTATAATTTTTTAAATCAATATTTTCTAAACGAAATTTTAGATGATAAAATTAATAGTATATTTGGTAAGATTGAAATTTGCAATGAAACTTTATATGATGAAATAAATAGTTTTTATCTTCCTTATGAAGGTGAAATTGTAATGGATAGTAACGGAAAGCTATATTCACTTGATGAAAAAGAATATGATATAAATATTTCAAATGCTAAAGTAATTTCTAGTAATGCATCTTCAGAGTTATTTAAAAATTCTTTTAAAGAAAAAGCTACGGTAAATATTAATATAGAGGGTGATGATGTATTTATTTCATCACATGCTTTTGATTTTTCTTCTTCAGATATGGATGTTATATTTGAAAGTATAAATATTAATGCCAAAACCATTTCTTTAGAGGATAATGTTTTTTGTAAAAAAGATAAATATTCATATAGGGGTGCTTATAGTATTAAAATGCCATGTGATTTTAAGTTATTTACAAGTCTTTATTTAAGTGGGAATAAAACGGCTAGTAATTTATTTCGTAGAGCATATTTAACTATTAGTTATACAAGTGAAAAAGAACTTATATCTTTTTTGAAAGACGTACAAAGAATTACAGATTTATTTACAAAAATTTCAGATAATTATTATAAAAACGCCATTAATTACAAATATTCAAATAATAAAATCGATTTTATTTATAAACATGAACTATATAAATTTTCATATTGTGATTTCTTATCATATGGTGCTAATTATGATAGTTTATTTAATAAAATTGGGGCAACACATATTACTTTTGAGGGTCCTAAAATAAATACAAAAAAAGCTTTATCATTTTTTGAAAAGCATAATTGGGTTAAATTTAATTTTATAAATAAAACTGAAAAGAAAGAAAATATTAGTGATAATCAAACACTTACAAAAGAGGCACAGCATATACTTGATTTAGTAAGAGAGATAATGAGCATTGAATATATTGGTATTGATAAAAACCAAGTTAAACAAGATGTAAATGAGATTATATTAGAGTATAATAGTAATTTAAAAGTGAGTGAAGGTTTATCATTAAGCTCAAATAATATGCTTTATACAAATACTATTTTAAAATTAGAAAACTATAAAGATACTTTATATCATAATTTTGAAGAAAAAATTGGTTACTATGATATATTAGATTTAATTGAAAATATGATTAAAAAACTAAATGGCGAAGAAGTAAAACCCAACTATGAAATTTTAAAAGATTTAGATACTTTAGCAAATATTTTAAAATATAGTAAAGATGATACAACAAAAAATGAAATTATTTCTTATTTAGAAAGTGAAAAACAAAATATAATAGATTATTTATGTGGTAAAAAAGAAATAGATTATAATGATATAAATAGTTTTATAAGAAAGTTTAGGATTTATTTAGTTCCTATTCTTACAAAAGTAAGTGGTAATGTATCAAAAATAGATGTACTTGATAATATAAAAAATTATGCCTTAAATGAAATGAATAATAAAACAAAAGAAAATACAAATAGTTATATTAAAATGTTATTAAGTGAAATAGATAAAATAAAAAAAGAAATACTTCTTTTAGATCCATCTTATACATTTAATGGAATAGATTATTCATTATTTTCATCAGGAAAAGAAATAATAGATTATTTAGAAAATTTATATAAAAAATATTATCGTGTATATCTTGATTTATTATATGAAAAAGAAAAAATGGAAACTCTTGAAAATAGTAAAGTACCTTTGATTAAATGATAGCCTAATTATTGAAATTAGACTATTTTTAGTTTATAATTATTTATAGTAAAGGGTATTAGATATGGAAGAAAATATTATTAATTTAGAAATTGTAAATGACTATGGTGATGTTAAATCTTTTAGGGTGCCTTATAGCTTGCAAAGACTACTTAAAAATGAGAATTATAAAATTACTCTTCATAGTGGATATAGAAGAGTATGCAGTTATGCATGTGGGGAAATAATATTAGATAAACGTGTTACAGGGGATATGAATTTAGATATTGATTTAGATGGCACTAATTTAGAAATAGATAGTTATGGATTTTGTTTTTATGATGTTAAAATTAATAGTTTAACTGTTCATAATAAAACAAATAAGGTTTATGAATATGCTTTTAGAAGTTTAAGACCAATAAATAATATTACAATTCCTTGTGATTTTGACCTTTTCTCAAGACTTTATTTAAGTGGTGATAATCGTTGTTTGAACCTTTTTGCGGGCTCTAATTTTACGTTAACTTATAATAATGAAAAAGAATTAATTAAATTTGTTAATGATATAAATAGATTTTTTAATTTAATATATTCAAAGCTTGAAAAAAATGAAAAAAGTTATAATAAATATGGTTCAATAGATTTTATCTATAAACATAATTTATATAAGTTTGATGATGCTAGAAACTGTAAACCAGTAAAGGAATATCTTGATAGCAAAAGAATACTTTCAACTTTATATGTAAAAAGTTTTACTTTAAAAGGTCCAGTAATTAGTGATGAATTAATAACTAGTTTGTTTCCAAGTTTTCCTATTAAAAAAGAGTTTACTGTAGTTAGAGAAAAAAGTTATGAAAATACTAATGTAAATGATAATAATCTTTTTTCAGATAAATTAACAAGTGAAGCTAAAAAAATATTATCTTTAGCAAAAGAAGTAACAAGTATTGACTTTATAGGAATAAATAAAAACGAAGTAAAACAAAAAGTTGATGCTATAGTTAGCACGTATAATAATGGTTTATTTAGTAGTTATGATACTCTTTCATTAAATACAAATAATACTTTATATACAAATGCAATTATAAGTTTAGAAAATTTAAAAAGTAGTTTAAATCAAATTTATGAAAAAAATGGAAATTACTATGATATTATGAATTTAATTCAAAATATGATTAAAACATTAAGAGGTGAAAAGGTTAGTTCAAATTATGAAATTATTAGTGATTTAGAAAAACTTGTTGACATTTTAAAATATAGTAATGATGAAGATACTAAAAAAGAAATAATAGTTTATTTAATGAGTGAAAGGCAAAATGTAATTGATTATTTATATGGTAAAAAAACACTTGATTATAATGATGCAAATAGTTTTATTAAAACTTTTAGAAAATATTTAATGCCAATTTTAATAAAAGTAAGTGGTAATGTATCAAAAATAGATGTGATAAGTACTATAAATAATAAAACTTTAGAGCAAATGGATAAAACTCAAGAAAATATTTATACTAAATATATAAATAATTTACTAAAGGAAATAGATAAAATAAAAAAAGAAATACTTCTTTTAGATCCATCTTATACATTTAATGGAATAGATTATTCAATATTTTCATCAGGAAAAGAAATAACTACTTATCTAGAAAATTTGTTTAAAAAATATTATCGTGTATATCTTGATTTATTATATGAAAAAGAAAAAATGGAAGCCATCGAAAATAGTAAAGTTCCTATGATTTATTAAATTATTGAAATTAGACTATTTTTAGTTTATAATTGTTATAGTAGGTGTGATATGAAAAATAATAAGGGTTTTGTATTTATAGAAACAATTATTGTTACTGTTGTTTTAACTACAACTCTTATTTTTTTGTATTCAAATTTTAGTAAAAGAGTTTTAGATGAAAGAAAAAGACTTTATTATGATGATATATCATATATTTATAAAACTTTATATATTCGTGATGCAGTAATTGAAAGTGCTAATACAAGCGTTTTTGACAATGCTCGTAATGGTAATAATTATGATGGTGGGGATGCACTTGATAAAGATATTAATAAAAACTCCCTTAAATATAATTTTGTTTATTTATTTAATACAGAGTCAAAATTTTGCACCAAATATGAAAAGGATAGTGATGGAAAACTTTTCTGTTCTGCGGAAAATTATATATCAATATTTAATGATAATTCATATATAAATAATGCAAATAAGCTTTATAAATTTAAAATGCTTATATATCTTAAAACCGAAGATATATCTAATATAAAAAAATGTGTTAATGAAGATGTAGAGGGTTTTACTGATGAAAGTTTAAAAAATAAGTGCATTAATTTTAAAGATTATACTGAAAAATACTCTGATAGTAATTTAAGGGAGTTTATGCTTACTTTAAATAAAAATGATGCAAATGGTAATGGAATATTAATTGCTTTATATTATGAAAAGAAAAATGGGGATGAAAACTCTGGTTTAGTAAAAGGTGGTTATAAATCATGTATTCAAAATAAAGTATGTGAAGGTAACCTTAATGGTTGTGAAAATAAATTAAATGATTATTATAATCAGGATGATATAAGCTATTCAATGGCGTGTGAAAATGCATATTATCTATCGTGGGTGTATTATGATTAAAGATAAAAAAGGTGTAATTTCAATTTCAATGATTTATTCATTTTTTCTAGTATTTTGCATGCTACTTGTTTTAATCATGACTACTTATTCAAATAATCGTTTAAATTTTAAATTAATAAAAAACGATTTAAAAAAATCTTATTTTGTTACAGAAAGTGTTGGAAGTAGTCCATTAAATTTAGATAATAAAAATAAAGGCACTTTATCAGGTATTACTTATTATAAAGAGCCTATTTATGTTAAGTTTGGTAAATATCAAACTGGAAATAATATAGGTAAAGATATTACTTGGAAAGTACTTTTAAAAAATAGTGATGGTAGTTTTAGACTTATTTATAATGGTGAAGATTTATCTAGCATGTTTAATAGCATTAGTAATGATGCCGTTTATGTAGGATTTAAATACTCAAATAAAAATGGTAATGGTTTATTAAATGATAGCACTGTAAAAATATTTTTAGATGATTGGTATAATACTAACTTTTCTGGTACTAAATATGAAAAATATATTAAATATGAAAATTATTGCTCTAACCGCATTGCATATTTAACCCCAAGTAAGGGAAATAATAATTTAGCGGACGGCTATGGAACTACAACGCAGTATTTTTATAGCTACGGTATAAATAAAAATAATATTCAAAGTTTTTCTTGTGATAATACTTTAGATACATTAAATTTAAATATAGGACTTCCAACAATAGAGGAAAGCCTTTTAACGGGGCAGGTAAGTAATACATATACAATGAGTCCCTCAAGATATAGTGGTGGTGCATATGTATATTATTTAAATGGCTCGTCAAGTACTGATAGGCTTGTATCATCAAATTCAAAGGTTAAACCTGTAATTAATATAAGTGCTGATGCTTTATTTATAGGTGAGGGAACAATTAATAATCCTTATGTTTTTACAGAAAAAACTATTGGAGGTAAATGTATAAAATGAAACTAAATAATAAAGGTATGACAATGGTTGAACTTATTGTAAGTGTTGCTTTAATATCAGTTGTTTTACTGTTTTTATATAACTTACTTTCTAGTGTAACTTTTGAAAGAAATAATGATTTTATAGCAAATTCTAATCAAGCAAACCGTATTGATATTGTTACTACTATCGAAGATGATTTAATTTGTGATAATATAACTAGTTATAATATAAGCGGTAAAACTCTTACTTTAACAGGCGAAAATACTTATGAAATTTCTTATTATACAGTAAAAGAAAATGATAAAGATGTATATAAATTTCAATATAAAGTAAAAGGTGAAATTAAAAAAACATGGACTATAAAAGGTGCTAAAATCGAAGATATTACTTGCACAGATATTGGTGATGGAGCACTTACAAATAAACTATATACATGTAGTTTTATTGTTACAACCTCAAATAAAAATAACTCAGTATCAAATAATAATACTTTAGATGATATTATATTAACGTTTGCAAACAAAGTAGAATAATATTTATTAAAATAAGCAAAATTCTTGATAAATAAAAATATTTATAATTAATTTTATAACTACTTAAAATAATACTTATTTGCATATGAATTGATAAAGATGCAAAAGAAATAATAGTTAACGCTATTATTTTTTTTAGTAATGAATAAGAAAAATTATTTAAACTATTTAAGCCTGTAGTAAGTTCAATTAGTCCTTTTAAAAGTGATGTAAAATAACTTTCATTTATAAATAAAAGGTCAGTTATTACTTTAAAAAATATAATTATACCCATTATTTTTATTAAACTTTCTAAAGAATTATAAATATTATTAAATAATTCATTTTTAATATTATAGATAATAAATTTATTATTAGTATCTATAACAATTTTATTTTTAAATATTAAATAAATTATTATATTGGATATATATATTATGCTCATTAGAATAAATGTATCTTTTTTAGTAAAATTACTTAAAAAATAGTTATATAAAAAAAGTGGATTATTAAACGTTGTAAACATTAAAGTTATGCTAGCACTTTTTTCATTTATTTGTTTATTTTTTAAATAATCATTTAAAATTATAGCATTAATTGGACTTCCAGATAGCATACTCATTATCATTATATAAATTTCTTTTTTTTTAAATATTTTATTTAAATAATATGGGAAGTTAAAACTAATTAACATTTTATTTAATATCATCATTATAAATAAAAAAGGAAATACTTTATAAATAAACATTTTTAAAGATAATATTATTGAATTATAAAATAAAGCATTATTAAAAAACACTTTAAATATTAAATAAAATATTATTAAATTAAATAAAATATTTATGTTTTTTTTATTCATATTTCTTATTTTTTTTGTTATAATACAGTAGGTGATAAAATGTTTAGTAAATTATATGAAAAATTAATTAGTTTTATTAAAAGTTGTTATAAAGAAATAATTTTTATAATATTTATTATTTTTATTTCTTTTCTGCACCTTCCTTTTGTAATATATAAAACAGGTGGCTCAATAAATTTAAATGAAAGAATAAGCGGTATAGATAGCTTTTTTAATGGATCATATTCAATGAATTATGTATCTGTTGTAAAGGGAAATATACCTACGCTTTTTGTATCTATTTTTATGAAAAATTGGGATATTAAAAAGCAAAGTGATATATCAATTTATGATTATAATACTTTATTTAAACTTGAACAATTAGATCTTAAAGACTCACTTTATAAAGCAAGTTATGTTGCATATCAAAAAGCGGGTAAAACTATAACTACCAAAGATGCTCATCACTATATTACACTTGTAAGTGAGGATAGTAAAACTAATTTAAAAGTTCTTGATGAAATAAAATTAATTGATGGAAATAAATTTAATGAACTAAAGGAATTTCAGGAGTATGTAAAAAGTAAAAATATAGGTGATAAAATAATTTTTACTCTTACAAATGGTAAAGAAAAATATGCTTATGTAAAAGATTTTGAAGGTGAAAAAAAAGTCGGCATTGCAATTAGTACAAATTATGATTATGAAATTGACCCAGAAATTAATATTAAGACAAAATCATCAGAAGCTGGTTCTTCGGGAGGACTTATGCTATCACTTGCAATTTATGATTATATAAATAGCGAAGATATAGCAAAAGGCAAAAATGTAATGGGTACTGGTACAATTTCTTTAGATGGCACTATTGGTGAAATTGGCGGAGTTAAATATAAAATGCTTGGTGCTCAAAATGATGGCGCAGATATATTTTTTGTTCCTGAAAAAAACTATGAAGAAGCTAAAAAAGTTTATAAAGATAATAATTTTACATTTTCCCTTGTAATGGTAAAAACTTTTGATGATGCACTTAACTATTTAAAAAATAATTAATTATGTTATAATTTAAAGGGGGGGGGTTTTATGTTTAGTGAAGCACAAAGTTATTTAATTAAAACGCTTTTAGATAAAAATAACATTAGTATATTTTCGTTTGCAAACTCTAAAGACCTTACTAGTTTTCTTAAGAAAAACATTGAAAAACTTTTAAATGAAAATGTAATTGATAGTCTTTATAAAGATATAAAAAATTCACTTTTTAATGAAAGTGAAAAACTATATAGAAGTGTAATTAATGAAATGTATTATGTATTTTATTTAACTAATAATTTTAAAATAGATGATTATAAAAATTTGTTTTTGGATAGTAAGATATTTGGTAAAGATATAATAAATGTTTATTTTAAAAACTTTTTAAACGAAGACACTCTTTCTAAAAAAGAAAACAGTTTAAAAGGTGATAAGTATTTTGAAAAAAACATTAAATCATTAAGATGGGATATATTATTTTTAAATGATTTATTAAAAGATAAATTAATTAATTTAGTACTTAAATATTCTTTGATGTGTCACGGGGAAAATGTTAGTGATTTAATATATAATGCTATTAAAGAAAAAAATAATGATGAAGATATAGTTTTTATTAATAATTATTTTGAATATTTTTTAAGAGTAATGTACTGTGATATGTGTGAGGTATTATCACTTTCAAATGATAACGAAGGAAAATGTGCGTTTATTGCCACTAAAAAAATTCTCGAAACTTTTGACACATATAAAATGCATGATATATTATTTGATAAAAATATATTTTGTCTTTATTTAAATATAATTTTAGATATAAAAAGAAGAAAGGATGCAAGAAGTAAATTAAGTAGAGATCTTAAAAAGATAATTAAGAAAAATAATCCTCTTTACTTATTAGATGAATTTTAAATATGAAAAGATGTGAAGTAGATAGAAATAAATTAAGTCCTATGATGGCCCAATATATGGAAATAAAAGATAAATATCCTGATGTCCTACTTTTTTATAGACTCGGAGACTTTTATGAACTTTTTTTCGAAGATGCACTTATTGCTTCGAAAGAACTTGAACTTACTTTAACTGGCCGTGTTGCTGGACTTTCTGAAAGAGTTCCTATGTGTGGAGTTCCTTATCATGCTGTAAAAAATTATATTGAAAAAGTAATTAATAAAGGCTATAGAGTGGCTATTTGTGAGCAGCTCGAAGACCCAAAAACCACGAAAGGGATGGTTAAAAGGGGTGTAACTGAGGTTATTTCAAAAGGAACTATCGCAGATCTTGAACTGCTTGATAAAACAGAAAACTCTTTTGTATCATCACTTCTTATATATCCAGATGTATATATTTTAACAAGTTTAGATATTTCTACAGGAAAATTATTAAGTGAAAAAATGCTAAAAAATAAAACTAAACTTTTTTGTGAAATAGTAAAATATAATGTTAAAGAAGTTATTGTTAAGGATAATGAAGATATTTGTTTAATAAACGATTTAAAAAGTGTTTATAACGTTGAAATAGATTATTATAATGAACTTGATGAAAATGTTAGTGATAGCATATTATCACATCTTACTGATGTAAGGTGTAAAATTGGTGTTAAATTATTATTTGGCTATTTAAAAAGTAATTTAAAAGATTTATCCTCAATCGATGATATAGAAGTTTTAGATAATGATGAATATTTATATATGGATACTTTTTCTCTTGTTAATCTTGAACTTACGGAAACATCTAGAAATAGAGAAAGAGAGTTTTCACTACTTTGGCTTCTTGATAAATGTAAAACCGCTATGGGAAGTCGAAGACTACGTAATATGATTTTATTTCCTATTAAGGATGAGAAAGTTTTAAATCAAAGATATGATATGATTCAAAAATTAAATGATGAATTTATTTTAAAAGATAGATTATCGCATCTTTTATCACAGGTTTATGATCTAGAGCGTTTAACTGGTAAACTTACAAATGGTTCATTTAATGCCCGTGATATGCTCCAGATGAAAAAAAGTATTGAGGTATTACCGGAAATAAATGAAATTAATCAAAAACTTGGGTTTAATTTAGAAATAAATACATTTGAAAATATTTATGATTTACTTGAAAAATCAATTTATGAAATGCCTCCCGTTACTTTAAAAGATGGGTATCTAATTAAAGATGGCTTTAATAAAGAACTTGACGATTTAAAGGAAATTAAAAAAAATGGCAAAGATTTCATTGCTAAATTTGAAAATGATATTAAAGAAAAAACTGGTTTTAAAAATTTAAAAGTTGGTTTTAATAAAGTATTTGGTTATTACATTGAAATCAGTAAAGCTCAAGCAAAAGATGCAGAAAAATTTGGTTTTGAAAGAAAACAAACTCTTGCAAATGGAGAAAGATTTATATCACCAGAGTTAAAGGAAAAGGAAGATTTAATTTTAAATGCAGAAGAAAAAATAATTAATTTAGAATATAATCTTTTTATGCAGGTAAAAAGTGAAGTAAAAAAATATGTATCACTTCTTCGTAAAACTGCAGAAAATTTAAGTTATTTAGATGTAATTGTATCCTTTTCTATTGATACAGAAAAATATAATTTAGTAAGACCAACACTAAATAATGAACATATTTTGGAAATTATTGATGGGCGTCATCCAGTGGTAGAAAATACTTTAAATTCATCTTATGTAGCAAATGACTGTAAAATGGGTAAAAATGTTAATGCCCTTTTAATAACAGGTCCTAATATGAGCGGTAAATCTACTTATATGAGGCAAATTGCAATTACTATAATAATGGCTCAAATAGGTTGTTTTGTTCCTTGTAAAGAGGCAAATCTTCCTATTATAGATAAAATATTTACAAGAATTGGTGCATCAGATGATTTAGCGGGCGGAAAATCTACATTTATGGTAGAAATGAGTGAAGCTAACATGGCTATTAGAAACGCTACAGAAAATAGTTTAATTTTATTTGATGAACTAGGAAGAGGAACGGCAACTTATGATGGTATGGCTCTTGCTCAAAGTATTATTGAATATATTATGGAAAATATTCATGCGAAAACTTTATTTTCAACTCATTATCATGAACTAACTAGTCTTGATAAGAAATATAGTGAAATAAAAAATGTCCATGTTGATGCTAAAGAAGAGGGAAGTGAGCTTATTTTCCTTCATAAAGTAAAACCTGGGGCCATTGATAAAAGTTATGGAGTACATGTTGCCCTTATCGCAGGGCTTCCAACACCACTTATCAAAAGAGCAAATGAAATACTTAATACACTTGAAAGTCAAAGCACTAAAAAAGAAACAAATACAACTCAGCTTTCCATGGATTTTACTGAAAATAAAGAAAGTAAGGAAAACCTTTTAAAGGATGTTGATGTACTTAACATGACTCCCCTTGAGGCATTAAACTTTTTATACAAACTAAAGGAAGATGAAAAATAAAATCTTTCTTTTTTCATATAATTTAATAATGAAAATAAAAATATGTTTATTATTAATTTTATTTACATCATTTGTATTTATAATTTCTTATAAAGAAAGTAAAACTGCTTTTACAAGTACCCAAACAGGGGTTATTTTTACATTTGATGATGGACCAAATAATGATAACACTTTGCACATTTTAAATGTACTTGAAAAATATAATATGTCCGCAACATTTTTTGTCGTGGGAAATAAAATAAACTCTCAAAAAGATGTTATAAAAAAAGTATATAACTCGCATAGTGAAATAGGTTACCATAGTTATGATCATAAACTATTAACTAAGAAAAAAGGTAAACAAATAAAAAATGATTTTGATAAAACTGAAAAAATATATTATGAAATTACTAAAGATTATTTATCATACGTAAGGCCACCTTATGGTAGTATAAATAAAAATGTTATAAAAAATATAAATACACCCTTTATATTATGGAATAAAGATACAAATGACTGGAAATATAAAGATAGTGCTTATATAGAAAAATATGTTAAAGCAAATATAAATGAAGGGGATATATTTTTATTTCATGATTCATATAAAACAACTTTAAATGCTATAGAAAATTTAATACCATGTTTATATGAAAATAATATTAAAGTTTATTCTGTAACAAATTATATTAAAGAAAAAAATATTAAACTTTTTCCAAGGCAAAAATATTACTTTTTTAAATAATTCCTTCCTCAATATCAGTGCTATTATTATACTCAATATAAAGTAAAAGTGCACCTCCAATTAAAAACATTACCGAGGCAAACTCCTTTAAATAACCATATTTACTATTTTTAATATCCTCATAATTTATAATTACAAAATATAAATATATTAAAAGTCCTATAGAAAGTAAAATAATATTAATTTTTTTATAAATATTTTTATAATATTTATTTTTAGATATTACATATTTTCTTTCATAATAATTAGATACTATTGCAAATACTGCAATAAATATATAAATAAGCCATATAAAGTCCTCTTTATTTAATTTAGTTAATTTACTTTCCATAATAAAAAATATGTAATAAAGACTATATTTTATGCTTTATTACATATTCATTAATTTTTTTAATTTCAATTTTTTTAGCCATAATTATAAAAACTATACCACATATACATATAAATGTATTATAAATATAATCAATTGCCTTTAAATTTTTAGTACTTAAAAATAAATAAATACTTATAAGTATACATAATACTCCACATATTAGTGCAGATATTAATTTTCTTTTAACATATTTTCCTGATGCAGTATCATAATACTTACTTTTAATTTCTTTTCTTTTGCTTTTATCTAACAATTCATATTTCTTTTTCATATAAATATTTTATCAAAATTTGCTATTTTTGTAAATTATGTTATAATACTTTACATGAAAAAGAGATTTTTAATTATTATAGTATTTATTTTATTAGTATCTATTATCATTTATAAAAGATTTAATACTAGATCATGTACTTTTACAAGAACTTATTTTATTGAAAAACTTACTAAAGAAGATGATAATTATTACTATGTTACATTAAAACAATTTAAGTATGATGATAGATATAATTTAAAATTAGATAAAAATTTATATGATGATATAAAAGAAAATTATAATTATGAATTTTTACTTGAAAAAACTAATCATAAAAAAGTAAATTCAATTAAAGATATATTTAAAAATACTAAAATTATTTCAATAACTAAAACAGATAATATTGGAATTTCTCAAAAACAAGAAAAAATATGTAAATAACATGTAAAATATATGTTATTTTTTTTATAGCCATACTTAAAAATAAATGTCATAAGTAAATTAAATTCAGTGGGAATTTTTATATGTAAAAATAATTATTATTGTGATAAAATATTTTGGAAAGGAAAAGCATTATGAAAATAGGAATAATCTTTGCAATGGAAGAAGAAATAAATGAAGTAATAAAATATTTTAATGATATAAAAGAATATGAAATTTTTGGAATAAAGTTTTATGAAACAATTTATAATAATAAAAATATAATTTTAGGTTTATGTGGTGTTGGTAAAGTAAATGCCTCAAGGTGCACGCAAATAATGATTGATAATATGAAAGTGGATTTTATAATTAATGTTGGTGTTGCCGGAGGACTAACAAATAAAATAAATGTATGTGATATTGTTATTGGTAAAAGTCTTGTTCAGCATGATTTTGATATAACTGCCTTTAATCATGAAAAAGGTTATATACCTGGCTGTGGGGTATATTTAAATAGTGATGAGTATTTGCTTAAACTATCTAAAAGTATAAAATTTAAAAATGTAAACACTTATGAAGGTATAATAGCATCAGGAGATATATTTTGTACAGATGAAAAAATGAGTGAGAAAATTCATAATAAATTTAATGCTTTATGTGTTGATATGGAAGGAGCAAGCATTGCTCAAACTGCTTTTCTTTCGAAAGCACCTTTTATTGTTATAAGAAGTATTTCTGATATACCTGGGAATAAAAATGTTATAACTTATGAAAAATTTTTAGAAAAAAGTTCAAAAATTATAGCTAAATTTTTAATAAAATTAATTGAAATGATTAATATTTAAGTAGGTGATGTTATGAGTTTATATAAAGTACAGTTAACTGAAAAATTAAAAAAATATAATGTTCCTAAAAAATGGATGGTTTTATTATAATAAATGAAAATAATAACATAATTGGCCTTATTGATGGTAAAATAGCAAAAGGCATTTATAATAAAAATTTAAAATACCCACTTTTATATATTAATGATGCATATTCAATATATATTGGAAATTATTTATATATATTTCCGGCTTTATTTTCTTCGAAAGTTGGCGCTATATATGATGGTGATAATATAATTGGTACATTTAAATTAATTGTAAATTTATATGAAAAGAAGGAAAATATTAAAAGATTGTAATTTGTAATATTTTGTGATACAATATGCCTTGCTTAAGGGGGATATATGGAAAATATTACATTTGAGGATTTTAAAAAATTATTATTAAATTATGATAAATTTACTAAAGAAGATTTAAATAACTTATATGAAAAATATGGAGAAAAACATGTTAAGGACTTATTTGAAAGGGTTACAAATAATTTAACCGAAGAACAGTTTATATTATTTGCTAAAAAGTTTGCTATTTATTTTGAAAGTTATAATACTTCTTGCTATGAAAATTTTGAACTAGATAAAACTGGGCCAGTTGGGTTTCTTTTAAATAGTGTAGGTGGTGTAAATACATCTTTAATGAGTGCAAATGAAGAAAAGTATTATGGCTCTTTTTTAAAGGAAGGTAAAGAAAATTTAACTATTATAAATGAAATGGATGATGAAACTTTATATCCTAGTTTAAATATAAATAAGATAATACTTTCTATAGCAAATGCCACTGATTATGAAAAAGCGATTTCACTTTTAAAAGAAATAAAAAGTTTACCTTACAAATTATGTGATGAAACTATATTTAAAAATGAAAATAAATTTATTAAATTATATTTAAAATTATTTTCTACATCTAGACCTAATGAAAAAGAATTATCTATATTATTAGAAAATTTTAATAGTAATGATATTTTAGAGGATGAAAAATTATTTTATGAACTAGAACTGTTAAAAAACTATGTTATAAGTAAATGCAATTTTTTCAAAAGAAATATTAGACTATCAGTTGTTGTATCTAAAAGATATAACGGAAAATTATTATCATTTGATGATTTTCTTCAGGATGGTAATATTGGTCTTATTAAAGCTATAAATAAATATGAAGTAGACAAGGGATACCGCTTTTCAACCTATGCAATGTGGTGGATCAGAAGTATTATAGTAAGAAACATGGCTAATTTTGATGAAACAATTAGAAAACCTGCTCATATTGTAGAAATTCATAATCGTTATGTAAAATTTGCATCAGATTATCTTGCAATTTATGGAATAGAGCCTACAGTAAAAGAAGCAGCTGTTGCCTTAGGTGAACAAATAAGCACCATTAAAGAAGTTATAAAAAATTTTACATCACTTACATCTTTAGAAAATAATTTAAATGCTGAAGAAGAAGATTTTACCTTAAAATCAGTTATTGCAGATGATAGTCCACTTCCTGAGGATATTTATTTTGAAAAAGAGTTTATAGAAGTTTTTGATAAAGCCGCTAAAGAACTTTTAGATGAAAGAACTACTGATATGCTAAAAAAACATTTTGGTTTAACTGAAGATGGAAAAAAATATACTTTAGAGGAAGTTGGCCAAATGTATGATGTCACTAAAGAAAGAGTAAGACAAATTGAGGCTAAAGCATTACGTAAATTATATTATAGTGACCATCATTATGGTTTAAAATTATATTTAGGTAAATAAAGAGTAACTTTTAAAAAGTTATTTTTTATTTGTCATTTTTAAAAAAATACTATATAATATAAAACGTTATGGGGGATATATGGAAAAAATAAGTTATCAAAAATTTTTAAAATTAATCAGTTTATTCTCAGAGTTTAATGATAAAACTTTACTTGCTTTATATGAAAAATATGGTAAAGAGCTAGTTAATTCATATTTTGAAAAAGCATCAAGTACTCTTTCAGAGGATGAGTTTTTTGCATTTGCTAAAAAATATTCATGTTATTTTGAAAGAGAAATTAATAATAATATAAATGATGTTACTGATGCCTCAGCCTTAAAAACTATTGATTATATGTTTTATTCACTTGGAACTGATAATACTACTCTAATGAGTCAAAATGAAGAAAAATATTATGGTTCTATTTTAAAAGAGGCTAAAGAAAACCTTACAATATGTAGTTGTGATAATAAAAATTTATATCCTATTTTAAATGAACTAGATATTATAAAATCTGTAATCTATAGTGAAAATGGCATTACCTTATTAAAAGAAATTAAATCATTGCCATATAAATTACATGATGATAATATTTTTAAGGGAAGTTTAGATAAAATAAAATTATTTTTAAAAAATGAAAATGTTATATCTACATTCAAGGGAATAGAAAACGCTAAAATAAACGAAAATATTGATTATGAACTTATGCTTTTAAAAAAATATGTTATAGCTAAAAATAATTTCTTTAAAAGAAACATTAGATTAGTTTTTTCAATAGCTAAAAAATATTATAATAGTAGTTTTTCTTTATCAGATTTAACGCAAGAAGGAACACTTGGTCTTATTGAGGCAATAAATAAATATGATTACTCGCTTGGTAATAGATTTTCAACTTATGCAACATATTGGATTAGACAAAAAATATATCAAATGCTTAAAACAAATGGAAACATGATAAGAAAACCTGATTTAGTTATAAAACAAAATAAATTATATAATGACTTTGTATCTACATATTTTAATAAATATGGTAAATATCCAAATGTTCAAGAAATTTCTATTGGTACGGGTTTAAGTATAAGTGATATAAATGAAATAGTATTAGATTTAGCAAATTGTGCTTCTTTAGAAAGCCCTGTAAAAAATGATAGTGAAGATGGTTCTTTATTAAAAAATCTTTTACCTGATACTAAAGAAGATACTGAAAAAGACGTACTTGATAAAGAACTTGCAAATCTTATTAATCTTTCTTTTTCTAAATATTTAAGTGAAAAAGAAAAAACGGTTTTAATAAAAAGGTTTGGACTTGATGGAAGTGAGCCTAAAAACCTTGAAGAAATTGGAAAAGAATATGGCATTACAAGAGAAAGAATAAGGCAAATAGAAAAGAAAGCTTTAATTAAAATGAAACGTAATGATAAAAAAATTGGCTTAAAAGATTATTTAGATTAAATAGTCTTTTTTTAGTGTCAAATAAACCTTTTTGTGCTATACTAACTATAGAGTAGGAAGTAGATTATGAATATAAAGGGACTTAATAATAGCGAAGTTAATGAAAGAATAAATAAAGGACTTATTAATTATGTAGATGAACCTAAAACTAAAAGTATTAAAGAAATAATTAAAACAAATACTTTTACGTATTTTAATTTTTTAAATATAGCCCTTGGATTAATGATCTTAATAAGTGGAATAGTATCTGGTAAATTTTTATATGCTCTTAAAAATTGCCTATTTGTAAATGTAATATTTACAAATACTATAATAAGTATAGTCGAAGAAATTCTTGCTAAAAAAACTATTGATAAATTAAATGTTATAGCGGATGCTAAAATAAATGTTTTAAGAGATGATGAATGCGTTTTGCTTTCTCGTGAAGAAATAGTTCTTGATGATGTATGTAATTTTACTATTGGTAATCAGGTTTTAGTTGACTGCATTATTTTATCAGGAACTTGTGAAGTTAATGAATCATTTATAACTGGTGAAGAAAAAGTAATTACAAAAACTAAAGGAGATAATTTGATAAGTGGTTCATTTATTATAAGTGGAAATGTTTACGCAAAAGTTATTCATATAGGAAAAGATAATTATATATCTAAAATAACTAGTGAAACAAAATATATTAAAAAAACTAATTCAGTTATTTATAATTCTTTTGAAAAAATGCTAAAAATATTAAGTGTATTGCTTGTACCTGTAGGAATTTTATTTTTTATAAATCAAATGGGCATTACTAAAAGTGTTCCAAGTTCTGTAATGAGTATGGTTAGTGCACTTATTGGTATGATACCCGAAGGACTTGTTTTACTTACATCATCAGCGATGGCCGTTAGTGTAATAAGGCTTAAAAAATATAAAGTATTAGTTCAAGATTTATATTCAATTGAAAGTCTTGCAAGAGTTGATACACTTTGTTTAGATAAAACTGGTACAATTACGGAAGGAAAAATGGAAGTAAAAGATGTTATTTTACTTGATAAAACTAATAAAAAAGAAATTAATAATATTATTTCTTCATATGTAAAATCTCTAAATGACCCATCACCAACTTTTAAAGCAATTGAAAGTTATGTTAAAAATAATAGTTATAAAGAAAAACCATTAGATACTTTAGCATTTTCTTCATTACGTAAATATTCTGCAGTTAAATTTGCAAATTGTACTTATTTTTTAGGTAGTCCTGAAAATATATATAAAGGTAAAATTAATAAACTTTCTTCTTATCAAGAAGACTTTCGCGTTTTACTACTTGCAAAAGGAAAAGATATTAAAGATGATAATGTAAAACCAGTAGCCTTAATACTTATTCAAGATAAAATAAAAGAAAATGCTGATGTTACTTTAAATTATTTTAAAGAGCAAGGTGTTGATATAAAAATTATAAGTGGTGATAATCCTATAACAGTTTCAAAAATAGCTAAACGAGCTGGTATGAAAGATATAAGAAGTATAGACATGTCCACTGTAGAAGATGATGATATATCATCAGTTATTAAAAACTATAATATTTTAGGAAGAGTCAAACCAGAGCAAAAGAAAAAAATTGTTATTGCCCTTAAAAAGGATGGACATTTTGTTGGTATGACAGGTGATGGTGTTAATGACTGTCTTGCTTTAAAAGAGGCTGATTGCTCAATTGCAATGGCTAGTGGTGCAGATGCTGCTAAAAATGTAAGTCAATTTGTTTTACTTGATTCTAAAATTGATAATTTACCCCTTATTTTAAAAGAGGGAAGACGTAGCATAAATAATATTGAAAGAAGTTCATCACTACTTTTAAGTAAAACTATTTTTACAATTATTTTAATTATTGCTTGTATATTTTTAAATACAGAATACTTTTTTATACCTATTCATCTAACTTTAATTACTTTTTTTACAATAGGAGTTCCATCATTTATACTAGCTCTTGAACCAAACCATGAACTTGTAAAAGGAAATTTTCTTCTCAAAGTGTTTTTAAAGGCACTTCCTAGTGCACTTACTGTTGTATTTAATGTTATAATAATTAAATTATTTCAAATAAATTTTGGGCTTTCCCAACAGTTATGTTCAACTTTAACTGTATTTTTAACTGCAATGACAGGTTTTATTTTCTTAAATTATATATGTAAACCATATAACCTTTTAAGAGGATCAATGATGTGTATATTATTTTTAGCCTTTGAATACTGTATTTTATATCAATATGACTTTTTCTCTATTAGTACAATTAATAAAAATACTGTTTTAATTTTTGTAGTATTATTTATATGTAGTATGTATATTTTTGATAAATTAAAAGGACTATTTAATTATATTTTAAAAAAGACAAATAATATTTAAAATTAATTTGTCTTTTTTAATGTTTGTAATTTTTACATTGAATAAAATAATAAAAAAATATATAATATTAATAAGAGGTATATTATGTTTAGAAAAAGTAATAATGAAATTGATAAAGAAGGAGTTAATGAAATAATACATTTATCACAAAAACTTCTTCGTATATTTTATGTTTTTGTTGTCGTAGCTATTATTATAGGTATTTTGATGGCTATAAAATCACTTAAACTATTTAATATATTAAGTGGAATTGTTAAAGTAATATCACCACTTTTTATTGGTTTTATTTTAACATGGCTTTTTTATCCGCTTCAGAAAAAAATGGTGGATAATGGTTTTCCTAAAGCAGTTAGTGCTATTATAATATTTCTTTTAGTAGTGGGCTTTATAATTTTATTTGTATATATATTTGTACCAGTTTTATATAAACAAATTAATGATTTAATTAATATGCTTCCAAGTGTATTTTCAAATATAACAAACCTTATATCAAAAAATTTAGATAAACTTAATATAAACGGATTAAATATTTCTGAAATAAAACACTCTATAGTAACATCTGGTCAAAAAATAATTGTATCAATTACTACAGGACTTCCAAATAGCTTAATTATAGTTGTAAAATCAATTATTTCAGCGATTGGTATTATTGCACTATCTTTAGTAATAATGATTTATATGCTTATGGATTTTGATAATATAACCTTTAATTTTGAAAAATTTTTAAGAAAAAAAGGAGCAGAAGATTATATTAAACTTTTAAATAATATTGGTTATAATGCAAGAAAAGTAGTTAATGGTACACTTCTTGTGGCCTTCATGGTATTTGTTTGTGATACAATTGGTTTTGCTATTATTGGCTTAAATGCTGCGGTACTTTTTGGACTATTTTGTGGTATAACAGATCTTATTCCTTACATTGGTCCTTATATAGGTGGAGCTGCTGCAGTTATAGTTGGTTTTACCCAAAGTCCTTTTGTAGGAATTGCAACTTTAGTAGTGGCCGCGCTTGTTCAACTTATGGAAAGTTATGTTCTTCAACCTGTTGTTATGAGTAAAGCAATGCAACTTTCTCCGATAACAATTATTGTAGGTTTACTTCTTTTTGGTTATTTCTTTGGTATAGTGGGAATGATTATTGCAACTCCATGTATGTCCATTATTAAAGAAATTATTATATTTATTTCTAGAAAAAGGAAAAATAACGATTATTAGTTAAAGTTGCAAAAATTAAATCGTAAGTTCCCAATTGCAGTTTAATTTTATTGCACGTGAAAAAGTGTACGTTACTATGTCTTTTTCACAACTTAGTTTCCATACATTATTTTTGAAATTATATTTTGGCTTGTTTGCTAATGAAAAAAGGGAGCAATTTCTTTTTTCATTTCTTGAATATATCTATTGCAATAAAAAAAAGAGTGTGCTATAATACTTTTAGCCCAAAAGGTATGTAATCCGCTTAAAATATTTAATGATTACAGGTAATAATATTTTAGAAAGGAAGAGTGAACATGGCTAATTTAGTTGACAAAATCAATGAAAAGCATATTCGTAAAGACATTCCAGAATTCCGTGTTGGAGATACTGTTCGAGTTGATGTTTGGGTAAAAGAAGGAAAAAAAGAAAGAATCCAAGCTTTCGAAGGACTAGTTGTTGCTAAAAAAGGTGGAAGCGTTTCTGAAACATTTTCTGTAAGAAAGAAAAGCGGAACTGTTGCAGTTACAAGAATTTTCCCAGTTAATGCACCAACTATTGACAAAATAACAGTTATTAAAAAAGGTAAAGTTAGAAGAGCTAAACTTAACTTTATTAAAAAGATGTCTAAAGAATACAAAGTTAAGGAAAGAAATTAATACTTTCCTTAATTTTATTTTTATGAAAGGAAAAAAATGTTTAAAATAATTAAAGAGATATTAAGCTATGTAGTTATTATTTTGGTTGTACTATTAATTAGAACTTATATTGGAACTCCTGTAAAAGTTAATGGAACAAGTATGGTTCCAACTTTAAAAGAAGGTAATATTTTAGTGTTAAATAAACTTGATAAATCTTTTTCTAAAGAAGATATAGTTGTCATAAATAAAAAAGTTGAGGGTTCCACGATAATAAAAAGAGTTATTGGACTTCCTAATGAAAAAATTAAATGTATTAATGGAACTATTTTTATAAATGATGAAAAGTATGATGATAAATATGGTAGTGGTGAGACTTCAGATTTTGAGGAAATAACTTTAGGCAGTGATGAATATTTTGTCCTTGGTGATAATCGTACTATATCTAAAGACTCACGTTCTTTAGGCCCTATAAAAGAAAAATATATAGAGGGAACTACTAAAATAATTTTATATCCCTTTAATAAAATAGGAAAGGTTAAATAGCATTTTTATGCTATTTTTTATAATTTATGAATAGGTGTAAATGGTGTAATTTAAATAATCAAAAATATATTTATTATCATGATAACGTTTGGGGTATACTTAATACTAGTGATGATTATTTATATAAAATGCTTATTTTAGAAACTTTTCAAGCGGGTCTTTCATGGGAGTGCATCTTAAATAAAATAGATGATTTTTGCCTTGCTTATGATAATTTTGATATAGATAAAGTGGCAGGTTTTGATGAAAATAAAATATTAGAGCTTTATAATAATCATAAAATTATTCGTAATAAAAGAAAAATTTTAGCAAGCATTAATAATAGTAAAATATTTAAAAATATAATAAAAGAATATGGCTCATTTTATAATTATTTATGTACATTTACAAACGGAAAAGTTTTTTATAAAATAGGTATAGTATCTTCCTTATTATCTGATAAGATAAGTGAAGATTTAAAAAGAAGAGGTATGTCTTTTGTAGGAACTATAACAATATATTCTTTTTTACAAGCTGTTGGTATAATTTATTCACATGAAAAAGAGTGCTTTTTATATAAAAATAAGGTATAATTAAATTGTGGAGGAATTAAAATGGCTAAAAATAAAAAATTATATAAAGTTAATGAAGGCAAAATGATTGATGGAGTATGCGCAGGTATTGCAGAGTATTTTAACGCAGATCCTACAGTTATAAGACTTTTATGGATATTATTTTGTGCAATGGGCGGAAGTGGAATTCTTGCTTATATTATTTGCATGATTGTATTTCCAAGAGAGGATGTAGAGTACATTAAGAAAAGATGAAAATGATTGAAATAAATGAAAAAAACAATTTAAAATCTTTGGAGGATGAATTTGAAAATATTAAAAAGATAGGATGGTTTAATGAATGAAATATACAATATAAATTTATGGCAAATAGTGCTTGAGGGTCAAAATAAGTTAATTCCCGAAGATACTGTATACCAAATGATAATAGGTCATAGTAATAATGATGATATATGTGAAATAACAACATTTATTTCTAAAGTTAATTATGAAAATTTAATTAATGGAGTTTATTATATTAAAGTATATCCTTATGCTAAAGAAAAAATATTACTTTTCGATGAAGAAAAAAACTTAATATCACTTGTTAATGGCTTTGAGGTAAACTATGATAATTTAAATTTTCATCAAATAACTGATATTACTAAAGAAAGAGAAAGATGAAAATAATTTAAAAGTAAATGATATTGATTATAAATTTTTATAAGATGATAATTTTGATTTATATTATAAAAAAGCAATTGCCTTTTAAAGGTTATTGCTTTTTATATGGTTCTTGAAAGAGTACCTGATAAGTTAATATTTTTATCATAAGAAGTTATATAATACTCTAAAAATGAGTATGATATTGCAAGGTCTAAAGCACTTTTTAAAATGATATCTCTTTGATTTGCAAAACTACTTGAATTAACATATTCTTTGCCATTTATAACAATAGTTTGTTTGCCATTTATATCTTTAATAATTTTATTTTTGTCAAATCCACTTAAATTTACAATTCTATTATGTGTTCTATTAGAACATAAAAATGCAAAAATTTTATTTTGTGGATCAACTGTAAATTGATTACCAGTATAACCCCCCATAGCAAAGGCATTTGCACTTAATGGGTGATATACTTCACTAGCTTTTTTATCTGGATTTTTTACATAGCATAAACATCCAAAATATTGTCTATATTTATTTAAACTTTCTATGTATCTTCCGGTCATATTCTTACTCATTTTATTTAAATAATCTTTATTTAATAATTTATAATCCATAATACTATTTGCAAATTTACTCATATCTATTGGCGTAGAAAATAGCCCAGCATGACCCATAAAATCATTAACGTTTTGACCAAGTATTTTAGCTTTTTCATCATTAACAGTACCAGTTCTAACTTTCCTAAAAATGAATTTATTGTTTTTATATGAAATTGTATTATCTGTTGAAGCTGTAAGATAAAGCTTTTCTTTTGGAACAATAATATAAGTATTATCCATATTTGAGGTATTTAAAATATTTTCTTTTACAAATTCATAAAAATTTTGGTTAGTTATAGTTTCAATGACTTCCTTTAAAACCATGGCAACTAAATCTGTGTATGGAGAAAAGATGGGATTAAAACTTTCATTTATTTTGATATTTAATAATCTTTCTTTGCTTTCTTCATAAGAAATGCCATCATCATCAAGTCTTCCATTTGTTATAAGAGGCGCATTAAAAGTTAATAAAGAAAAAATTGTTGTGTTCTTTAAATATTTAAATCTTTCATCATAGTAGGCAACATCTTTATTTAAATCAATTAAACCAAGACTTGTAAGTTTAAGTACACTTATTGAAGTAAATAGTTTTGATACGCTTGCTAAATCATAAATGTTTTTTTCATTTGCTTTTTTATTATTAACCATTCCAATATTGACTTTTTCATTATATGAATTAGTTCCATATGTTATAGTGAGTGAGTCCGCTAAATCTAAATCATTTATTATATACTTCATATTTTGATTAAGAGGTGATATATCATATATTTTTTTGCGTAAAGATGTAATATCATCATCAGGATTATTTTTAATAACTTCACATGTATTTTTTAAAATGTTTTCATAGTCTTCAATAGAAACTAAATTATTTTGTGAATTATCAAGTGCGTTATTCTGATTTAAATTAAGGTTATTTATAAAAGTATTTTTTAAATTTTCTAATTGCATTATTGCCTCCATTTAAAGTATATCATAAATTTATAAAAAAATGAATAAAATAATGCGAATAAATGTTTGACTTTTAAAAAATTAAATGATATAGTTATGGTGAAACTAATAAGGAGGGATTATGGAATATTTATTTGACGAATTAAAAGGAGCACTTATTAATGCAAGTAGGCTTTGTAAAGAAAGACTTGTAAGTTTAGATAGTATGGTAAATAATATTATTTTATGGAATTATTCAAGTCCAAATACTATTGAAAAAATATTTGATGAACTTCTTGAAATAGGAATGTTTTGTGATATTGAACTAACATATTTTAAACTTTTAAACTATTTTAAAAATATCGATTATGAAGGTTATGAATTTTATAAAAATGAATATGTAAATCAATATGAAAGCTGCTCTGAAAAAGAGTTAACATTATAAATTATCATTAATCTGATATAAAATAAATTTATAAAAGTATTTTTAGTAATATTTTTTAATAAGTAATTGATAATATTTAACTGGTTATGATGAAGATTTAATAATAGAACTTTTAAAAACAGAAAGAATAGATATGAGTAAATTTACATTATCTAAAAAATTAAATTAAAAATCTATTGACAGTTAAATGCTTGTTTTCATATAATTAAATAGTTGAATAGACTTTCAACTAAAGGAGATAATATGAAAGAATGTAGTTGTGACTGTAATATAATTCATAAAGAAGTTGTAGAAAAGGTTTTAAAAAATAAACCTGATGATAATCTTTTAAATGAACTTTCTGTAATTTTTAAAACAATTGCAGACCCCACAAGAATAAAAATTTTATGGTGTTTAGATAATAATGAAATGTGTGTTTGCGATATAGCAAATGCTGTTGTTATTAGTAAGTCGCTTGTTTCACATCAACTTGCGGTACTTCGAAATAAAGAAATTGTTAAATCTAGAAAAGCTGGTAAAGAAGTGTATTATACTTTAGATGATGAACATATAAGTAAACTATACGAAATAGGTGTAGAACATATTAATCATAAAATTGGACGTAATGATGAATAAATATAGATATAAAATAAATAATTTAGATTGTGCAAATTGTGCTAGAAAAATTGAAGAAAGTTTAAATAAAAATAAAAATTTTAGTAATGTTAAAGTT
Organism: uncultured Bacilli bacterium; assembly: GCA_934098665.1. Taxonomy (GTDB): domain Bacteria; phylum Bacillota_I; class Bacilli_A; order RF39; family UBA660; genus UBA6448. The sequence goes on along the minus strand of CAKOOO010000002.1, from coordinate 7,210 downwards.
AATTTTAATACAATGATGATTTCTTATGAAACTAATAAAAATATAAGTATTGATAATGTTAATAAATTAATAAAAATGGTTGAACCTGATGCTTTTATAAGTAGTGAAACTGAACAGAACCATAAAGAATATCATTTAAGCACGTTAATTATTGGTATTATTTTTGGATTACTTGGATGTTATTTAAATGTTTCAAAACCTTTTAGACTTACTTTATTAATTTTTTCTTATGTTATTTTACTTTATAAAGTTGCTATAAATGCTTTTAAGATTTTAATAAATAGTAAATCAGTTAATGAAAATGCCTTAATCTTAATTTCATGTATTGGTGCCTTTATTTTAGGTGAAACTATGGAAGGTATGATGGTTATAGTTCTTTATACTATAGGTAAAATTTTAGAAGAAAAAGCTATAAATAATTCTCGAAGATCAATTAAAGATTTAATGGATATAAAAAGTATTTATGCAAATAAAAAAAGTGGTAATGAAACTATAGTAGTTAATGTTGAAGATGTTAAAATTAATGATATATTAATTGTTAGAAAAGGTGAAAAAATTCCTGTTGATGGAGTAGTTATAAAAGGAAAATCTTATCTTGATACTTCTTCGATAACTGGTGAAAGTGAATGCGTGCTAGTTAAAGATAATGATAAAGTTTTATCTGGATACATTAATCTAGAGGATGTTCTTGAAATAAAAACTACATCTACATTTAAAAATTCCACTGTATCTAAAATATTAGAACTTTTAGAAACAGCCACTGATAAAAAAACGAAAACCGAAACAACTATTTCAAAAATGAGTAAAGTATATACACCAATTGTCATGTTTCTTGCATTAATTGTTGGCGCGTTTTTACCACTTATAAGTGATGTTACATATTCTGAAAGTATTTATAGAGCACTTACTTTTTTAGTTATATCATGTCCATGTGCCATAGCAATATCTGTACCACTTTCATATTTTACAGGCATTGGAGCTGCCTCAAAAAATGGTATTTTAATAAAAGGAAGTAATTTTCTTGATAATTTAGAAAATGTAAGTGGAATAATATTTGACAAAACCGGAACTCTTACAAATGGCACATTTAAAGTAAAAAATATTATAGTTCAAGACAAAAAATATAGTAAAGAAGATGTTATTGACTATCTTATAAAGGGAGAAACTTTTTCAAATCATCCAATTGCTACTTCAATATTAAGACTATCTGATAAAAAAATTGATACTTCAAAAGTAAAAGACTTTAAAGAAATGGCTGGTAAAGGAATATCTTATAAAATAAATAATAAGCAGGTTATTATTGGAAATGAAAAAGTATGTAATTGTGATGAAAATGGAAGTATTCATTTAAATATAAATGGAAAACATGTGGCCACTATTGAAATTGATGATGGAATTAAAAGTGAAGCCAAAAATGTTATTAGTAAACTTAAAAAACTAAATATTAGAACATATATGTTTACTGGTGATAAAAAAACTTCTGCTTTAGAAATTGGTAAAAGACTTGGTATTGATGAAATAAACTATGAAATGTTACCTCAAGAAAAATTTTTTAAATATGAAGAAGTTAAATTAAATGAGAAAATATTAGTTTTTGTTGGTGATGGAGTAAATGATGCTCCGACATTAAAACGTGCTGATATTGGTATTTCTATGGGTAGTATTGGAACAGATAGTGCTATTGAAGCAAGTGATGTAGTTCTTATGAGTGATGATTTAGAAAAAATTCCTCTTTCAATTAATATATCAAAATATACAAAAACTATTATTAAAGAAAATTTAATTTTTGCAATGTTTGTTAAAGCAGCAATATTATTATTAAGTATATTTGGTATTGCTAATATGTGGTTTGCAGTTTTTGCAGATACAGGTGTGACTCTTCTTACCATTTTAAATACCCTTAGAATACTAAAAAAATATAGCAAATAGTTTTTTAATAGGACATTGGAAAAAATGATATTATAAAAAAGTTAAATAATTGTAAAATTAATGTTATACTTATGCTATAGGTAAATATGCAAAAAGAAAATTATGGAATACTATTAATAATACTTGGAAATTTACTTTATTTAAGTTATATATTTTTTAAAAGTAAAGTAAGCTCAAATTTTGATGATTTTACAAGTTGAATACTTTTAGGACTTTCTATTAGCACAAATTTAGTGGAAATTATTATAATTGCTAAAAATATGTCTAAAAAGGAAAGGTAAGATGAGTAAATATAAAGCTTATGGGAATTTATAAAAAGTAAATTTAATTTAGAAATACCTGTTTTTGGTATGGATTATTTAACACTTAATGATTTACTTAATAATGCTCCTTCATGGTGGGGTACTAATAATGAAGAAATATATGATAATATAATTTTTATATTACCCCCTACAAAAAGTGATGAAGTAAAGGGCGTTTTAGGTAATTTAAATGAGCAAATTGAAAAAGAATTTGAATATAAAAATTTTATATTTTGGTCTTATTAATTAAAAAACTATCGTAAATCTAATTGGTGGATTAAAAGCGCATCAACATATATTAAAGATAAAGTTACTATAAGAACAGGAAATACTATAAAAAAATTATTAGAAATATGTAAAAAATGATTTTATAGCATACAACAAAACATACAAGAAAACATACAAGAAAGTTGACTAAAATAGAAATTAATATAATTTAAGGGGAACGCTATGAGATATAAAAAAGTTAAAAAAATACTTATGCTTTGGTGCCTTTTTATAGGTATTGGTGCATTATTTGGTAGTATATGCATGTTTATTAAGCCAGATGGTAGGCTTCTTCATATGAAAAATATTCTTTCTTATTTTGAAGTTTTACCATTTAGTGATGTTCTTTTTAAAAATTATATATTTTCTGGCATTATGTTACTACTTGTAAATGGAATTACCAATATTACCGCTTTTTGTTTAATTTTAAAAAATAAAAAAATTGGCATAATTTTAGGGATGATATTTGGAATAACTTTAATGCTTTGGATATTTATTCAATTTATTATTTTACCTACAAATGTGCTTTCAATAAGTTATTTTATATTTGGTTTTATTGAGTTTTTAACGGGACTAATAACTTTGATATTTTATAAGCAAGAACAGTTTAATTTTAATATAAATGATTATTATATAAATAAAAGTTCAAACACGCTTGTGGTATATTTTTCAAGGATGGGTTATACTAAAAAAGTTGCTTATGATATAGCAAATAGTAAAAATGCTAATATTTTAGAAATTACCACTACTGAAAAAATTTTAGGTACTTTAGGCTTTTGGTGGTGTGGAAGATATGGCATGCATAAATGGCGTATGAATATAAATAAAATTAATGAAAATTTAAAAAAGTATGATAAAGTTATTATAGTAAGTCCGATTTGGGTATTTGATTTATCTTCACCAGTTAGAGAATTTTGCTATAAATACAAGGGTGATATAAATTCTTATGATCTTGTTTTAACTCATTTTATGAAATCTATATTTTTAAATGTAAAAGAAAATGTTTGTAAAATTATTGGTAAACCATGTCAAAATTTTGTATCAATAAGTGTAAGATATGGTAAAATAAGAGATGAAAGGTAGGATAAAATGAAAAAGAGTATTATTTTAATTTTTGAATCAGTTTTTGTTATTGGTGTATTTTTAATCTTTTATTTTGCAAGCAAAAAAGCAAAAACACTTTCTGGCACTAGCAAAATTCCCAAAAATATTTTAGTTGTATATTATTCCGCTACAGGAAGTACAGAAAAAGTTGCTAAAAAAATTGCTAAAAATTTGAATGCTGATATATTTTTAATTGAACCTGAAGAAACCTATACAAGTGAAGATTTAAATTATTCAAATTCAAACTCTAGAGTAAGTAAAGAACATGATGATGAGTCACTTCGTGATATAAAATTAAAAAAGTCTACTGTTGATAACTTTGATAAGTATGACACTATTTTAATTGGCTATCCTATTTGGCGGGGTATTGCTGCATGACCTATAAATAACTTTGTAAAAGAAAATGATTTTACTGGTAAAATAGTAATTCCGTTTTGTACATCAGCATCAAGTACTCTTGGAGATAGTGGCAAAAATTTAGAAACTAATGCAGGAAGTGGTAATTGGAAGGAAGGTAAAAGATTTTACTCAAATGCTGTAGATACTGATATAAAAAAATGGGCTGATAGTTTATTTAAATAAAAAATAAAAAAGAAAAGGAGACTAATAAAAATGAATAAAACTATAATATGTTATTTTTCAGCAACTGGAACTACAAAAGTAGTAGCAGAAAAACTAGCAAATTTGCTAAATGGTAATCTATTTGAAATAGAGCCTGTAATTAAATATACAAATGAGGATTTAAACTGGATGGATGAAAAAAGTAGGACAACACTTGAAAAAAATGATGAAAGCATAAGACCTGAAATTAAAAATAAATTAGATGATATAAATGAATATAATAATGTAATTATAGGTTTCCCAGTATGGTGGTATAAAGAACCTAATATAATAGATACATTTATTGAAGAAAACAATTTGGATGATAAAAATGTATACGTTTATGTAACATCTGGTGGTTCAACTTTTGCGGGAAGTTTAAAACATTTAAAGGATAAATACCCAAATATTAATTTTATAAGTGGTAAAACATTAAATGAAAATATTTCAGAAAATGAAATATTAGAGTGGATAAAACTATGATAAAACAAACTGTGGGAAAAGATTCACTTGGCAATTTTGCACCAAACTTTACTCATTATAATGATGATATATTGTTTGGTGAAAATTGGAATGATTCAAGTATTGATTTAAAAACAAGATGTATTATTACAGTTACTTCGCTTATTTCTATGGGAATAACTGATAACTCATTAAAATATCATATACAAAATGCTAAAAAAAATGGGGTTACTAAAGAAGAAATGGCTGGTATTATTACTCATATTTCATTTTATGTAGGTTGGCCTAAAGCATGGTCTGCATTTAATATAGCAAAGGAAATTTATGACAAATGATTAAGTTAATAAAAAGCATAGAAAAAAACTATGATATATCTGTAAATGCTGATAAGTTTATTAAATTGGGGGTAACTACGATTAATGACATATTTGTTATAAATAATGATACAAAAAAGTATATTTTAAAAATGTACAATGTTGATAATGAAAAACAAATTAGAAATTCTTTGAATACTCAAAAAATTATATTTCAATCTTTAAAAAACACTGCCGATGTATTATCAAATAAAGATGGAAAATTGTATACAAAGTATGATAATAAATTTTATGCAATTCAAGAATTTATTGAAGCTCAGGATCAAAATAATATAGATATAATTGAAGAAAGTGCTAAAAATTTGTATTTACTACATAAAGAAATGAAAAAATTAGATCAAAATTTATATGAAAATAAAAAACAATCAAGTAATAATTTTGCTATAATAGAAAATATAGATAAATCAAAAAAAGAATTGAAAAATGTTAATATTTCCAAGAAAGCAAAAAACATTTATGATAAACTTTTAAATAAAAGAATGCAGTTATTGTTAAAATATAATTGTGAATATTTTCCAAATGAGTTTCAGGTAATACACAGAGATATTAGGCCCAAAAATATTATTATCAATAATAATTGCGTTCATTTTATAGATTTCGATTTTGTGGCTTACGGAGATTTGCTTTTTGAAATTGGTTCATCAGCTATGCTTATATCTGACTTTAATATTGAAAAAGCAAAGAAATTTGTGAAAATATATAATAGTTATTTAGATATAAAATACAATGATGAAAAAATATTTAAAAATTTATTGGCATATTATGTCCAAAGTGATTTTCCTATAAAACTTATTCGTAAAGTTGAAGATGATGTTTTAATCAAGTTTATTGATGATAGAATTAAATGTTTAGATTTTTGTGAAAAAATGTGTAAAGATAATGTAGTAAGCACTTAAAATATTGTTTTTGAAGTTTATAGTGATAAACTTGTTACTAATGAAAAAGAAATTAATAACTGGATTAATAGTATAAAATAAATTAGAAGGTAAAAAATAAATAAAGATAGAGGTAAAAATATTTTATATACAATAACTTATAGCATACTTATAATATTTATGCTTTTATTAAGTAATTTTTTATTTGTTAGTGCATTTAAAAATAAAGGATTTTCTAAATTATTAATGTTTGCAGTGGCTATTATAACTAGTGTATATACAAATATTAGCCAAATAGTTAAACTTTATAATGAAGAGTTGGGCCAAAATATGCTTAAAAAAACAAGCACAATTTATAATATAGTATTTATTATTTTATGGTTTTCTTTTTTAATATATTTTGATTATATTATGATTAAAGATTATAATGCTAATAGTTTACCACTTATACTTTTTTCGCTAACATTTTATATTTATCAAGAAAAATTAGTATTGGGTAACTAATATTAATTTTTTTATACAAAATGTTTAGCAAAAGGTATTGACAAGTGCTAATTTGCATAATATAATAATGTTAGCATTTTGGTTAAGGAAGTGCTAGAAAGGACATTATGGATAATCGTCAAAAAGAATTATTAAAAGTTATAGTAGAAACTTATGTAAAGTCCGTTAAACCTGTTGGTAGTAAATCGCTTTGTGAAAAGTTTAATCTATCAAGTGCTACGATTAGAAATGAGATGGCAACTTTGGAGAATTTAGGTTATATTGAAAAAAACCATATATCATCTGGAAGAATACCATCAGAAAAAGGTTATAGATACTACGTTGAAAATCTAATGGAACCTGAAAAACTTAATGGTAGTGAAATGTTAAAACTCCAAAGAGTTGTTAAAAATCAAGATTTGGTATTATCTGATGCAATAACTAAGTGTATGGAAATAATTAGTGATTTAACAAATTATGCTTCAGTTGTACTAGGAAGTAGCAGTATTGATAATTTACTTAAACAAGTAAGTATTATTCCTATAGATGAAAATAAGATTGTTGCATTAGTTTGTACAAATACTGGAATAGTTGAAAATAAAAAATTTGTTTTACCTGAAAACACTAACATTAAAGAACTTATTAAAACTAGTGAAATAATTAATAAGATGCTTATTGGAACACCAATTAAAGATGTTTCACAGCGTTTAGAGTTTGAAATAAAACCAATTATTGCACAGGAAATAAGTAATTATGAAAAAGTATATAATATATTTTATAATGCTTTTACAGATTTTGTTGATGAAAATGCAAA
>CAKOOO010000001.1 GCA_934098665.1 uncultured Bacilli bacterium | reverse complement strand
GAAAAAGAGGGTATTATTAATACATTTTTTATTGATAGTTATCGTTTTATATTTGGTTTCGAAGAAAAAATATATGAAAATAATGAAGAAAAATATGTTGAAACAACATATGAACCTAATATATTAAATATTGATTTTGATTCACTACTTAATGATTATACTGGTAATAATAAGGTTACAACACTTACAAATTATATTAAAGATAATTATACTTATCAAAATGAGTATACAGGAAAATTTAAAGGTAAAAATTTAATCCTATTTATGGGAGAAAGTTTTAATGAAATAGCCGTAAGAAAGGATATTACACCAACACTTTATAATTTAGCAAATAATGGTTTTGTATTTTCTAATTATTATACACCAACAATATATTCAACTATTGGCGGAGAATTTCAAGAATTAACTGGACTTTATGCAAATTTTTCTTCACTAAAAGCATTTAGAAATGGTACTAATTCTTTTCCTTTTGGAATAGGTAATTTATTTAAAAATGAAGGTTATAATGTTTATGCATATCATAATAATTCTTATGCTTTTCAAGATAGAAATGTTTATTTAAAAACACTTGGTTTTGATAATTTTTTAGCATGTTATAATGGACTTGAAAAAAGAATTAATTGTAATACATGGCCTCAAAGTGATGTAGAAATGATTAATGCTACAATGGATGATTATTTAAATAGTGATAAACCTTTTATGGTATTTTATGCCTCTGTATCTGGCCATGCAGGTTATAGTTTTTTAGAAAATGCAATGGCAAGAAAACATAAAGAAGAAATTGAAAAATTTAATTTTGGATATAGTGAAGGACCACTTTCTTATTTAGCCGCGAATATGGAACTTGATGATGCTTTAGAAAGTTTAATAAACAAATTAAAAGATGCTGGTAAACTAGATGATACAGTAATTGCTTTAGTCGGAGATCACTATCCATATGAACTATCAATAGATGAAATAAATGAAATTTCTAGTTATAAAAAAGATGATAAAATTGAAGTAAATAAAAGTAAATTTATTTTATATAATAGTCAAATGGATAAAGTAGAAGTATCAAAAGTTGGAAGTTCAATAGATGTTATACCAACACTTTACAACTTATTTAATTTAAAATATGATTCAAGACTTTTTATAGGAAAAGATATTTTAGATTCAAATGAAGGTGTAGCTATGTTTGATAATCGTTCATGGGTTACTGATAAGGGAACGTATTTTACCGCTACTGGAGAGTTTATTAAAAAAGGTGATGTAAGTGATAACTATGTTAATAAACAAATGCAAATAGTTAATAATAAAATTAATTTAAGTAGTTATTTTATGGATACAAATTATTATAATATTGTAAGTAAATATGTAATTAACAATTGATTTTTTCTTGAAAAATCAAGGTAAAATTGGTATTATATAATTATTAATTGGAGGAAAAAATGAGAATATTTTTAATAGCTGGAAAAGCCGGCAGTGGCAAAAATGTAGTAGCCAAATTAATAAAAGAATATTATGTATATAAACTTGAGGAGTGTGCTATAACAAGTTATAGTAAATATATTAAAAATTTTGCATTAGAGCTTACTGACTGGGACGGAAATGAAAACACAAAGCCTAGAGAATTTATGCAAAATTTAGGCGATGAAATGAGAAAAATTGATCCTGATTTTTTAGTTTCTAATATGATAAAAGATATAACAATATATCAAAAACATGTTGAAAATTTAGTTATTAGTGATGTAAGAATGCCTAATGAAATAGACATGATAAAAACTGCGTTTGATAATGTTTATGCAATTTATGTAGTAAATCAGTTTAGTGAAAGCAAACTTACTTTAAAACAGCAAGCACATATTACTGAAAATGCTTTAGAGGGCTATAATGATTTTGATTATGTAATTGCAAATGATGAACTTGATAAACTAAAAGAAAAAGTGTTTAAAATACTTGATGAGGTAAAATAATGAAAAATGTTAATTTAAAAGATTTATATATTGATTTTTTCGTATCAAAGGGTCATAAACAAATACCATCAGCACCAGTTGTTCCAGAAAATGATCCATCAGTACTTTTTAATACAGCGGGAATGCAACCACTTATACCATATTTAATGGGTAAAGAGCATCCTTATGGAACAAGACTTTGTGATACTCAAAAATGTATTCGTACTAATGATTTAGATGTTATTGGTGATACATATCATCATACTTTTTTTGAAATGCTTGGAAATTGGTCACTTGGAGATTACTTTAAAAAAGAAGCAATTACTTGGAGTTTTGAATTTTTAACAAAGGTTTTAAATATTCCAGTTGAGCGTCTTGCTGTAACTGTTTTTGCGGGAAATGATACAATTGGATTTGATAAGACAAGTTATGATTTATGGCTTTCTTTAGGCATTAAAGAAGAAAGAATAGCAAAAACTACAGAAGATAACTTTTGGATAGCTGGAGAAACTGGACCATGTGGACCAGATACAGAAATGTTTTATTTTCGTAGTAACGATGAAATTCCTGAAAAATTTGACCCTGAGGATGAAAGATGGGTTGAAATATGGAACGATGTTTTCATGGAATTTAATAAACAAAGTGATGGAAAAGTAACTTTACTTCCTAAAAAAAATGTTGATACAGGAATGGGAGTTGAAAGAGTAACCGCAATACTCGAAGATGTAAATGATAATTATCTATCATCACTTTGGAAAGATGTAATTGATTTAATATGTGAAATATCAGGTAAAAGTTATGAAAAAAATGCAAAATCAATAAGAATTATTGCAGATCATATTCGTACGTCAGTTTTTATAGCCGCAGATAATGCTGGCATTAAGCCCTCAAATGTAGGACAAGGCTATATTTTACGTAGACTTTTAAGAAGAGCTATTAGACATGCTAAAAAAATTGAAATTGATATAAATAGTGACTGGGAAAAACGTATTGCCTCATTAATTATTTCAAAATATGCAAAATATTATAAAGAACTTTCCGAAAATGAAAACACTGTTTATGAAGTACTTAAAAATGAAAAAGAAAAGTTTAATAGAACATTAGAAAAAGGGTTAAGAGAGTTTAATAAAGTTGCAAGTAAAAAAGAAGATATAGATGGAATAACAGCATTTCATTTATATGATACTTATGGCTTTCCAATAGAACTTACCATTGAACTTGCAAAAGAACTTGGTTTAAAAGTAGATAAAAACGGTTTTAATGAAAAATTTAAAGAACATCAAAATTTATCAAGAACAGCCTCTGCAGGAAGTTTTAAAGGTGGTCTTGCAGGTGATTCAGAAATTGAAACTAGATATCATACAGCAACACATTTACTTAATGCTGCTTTAAAAATTACCGTAGATAGTAATGTTCATCAAAAGGGAAGTAATATTACAGATGAAAGAATGCGTTTTGATTTTAGTGCTGATCATAAACTTACACCTGAAGAAATTAAAAATACGGAAGATTTAGTAAATAAATGGATAAAAGAGGGACTTAATGTAACTGTAGAAGAAATGAAAAAAGAAGATGCAGTTAAAACTGGTGCCGAAGCAATGTTTATCGAAAAATATCCTGATGTTGTAACCGTTTATAGCATAAAAGATGTTTCTAAAGAAATATGTATGGGACCACATGTTAAAAATACCTCTGAATTAGGCAAATTTAAAATTATAAAAGAAGAGGCTTCTTCTGCGGGAGTAAGAAGAATTAAAGCAATTTTAGAAAGTGAGTAATTATGTTTGAAAATAAAAAAATATTTATATTAGGGATGGCTAAAAGTGGTTATAATGTAGCTAAACTTTTATGTAAAAATAATGATATTTTAATAACTGATAAAAATGATCAAGATGAAGAAAAAGTAAAAGAACTTGAAAGTTTAGGTGTTAAATTTATAAAAACAGATAATCCTATGAATCTTTTTGATGAAAGCTTTGATATGGTTATTAAAAATCCTGGAATTATGCCATTTCATGAACTTTTAATAGAGGCAGAAAAACTAAATATTCCTATTTATAATGAAATGGAAGTAGCTTATCATTTTCTTCCTAAAAATATAAAAATTATTGGCGTAACTGGTTCAAATGGTAAAACAACAACAACTACAATGATTTATGATATCTTAAAAAAAATGAATAAACCTGTTGTCCTTGGAGGCAATATTGGTTATCCTTTAAGTGAAGTTATACCACTTATTAAAGAAAATGATATTTTATTACTTGAAATATCTGACCATCAACTTTTAAATTTTCATGATTTTAAAACAAATATTAGTGTACTTACAAACCTTTGTCAAACACATTTAGATTATCATAAAACATATGAAAATTACAAAAAAGTAAAACATAATATATTTAATCATCATACTAAAGAAGATCTTGCTATTATTAATGCTAAAAATGAAGATAGTATGATTTTAACAAGTGATATTAATAGTACAAAAGAATATTTTAATGGAAAAGATGCTTATGTAAAGGATAATGCAATATTTATTAAAGATGAAAAGATTTTAGATACAAAAGATATTTTAGTAAAAGGAATGCATAATTATGAAAATATTATGGCATGTTTACTTGTTATAAATGAATTTGGTATTGATAAAGATATTGTAAAAGATTATTTTAAACATTTTAAAGGTGTAAAACATCGTATTGAATTTATATGTGAAAAGGATGGCGTAAAATATTTTAATGACTCAAAAGCCACTAATCCAACAAGTACAATTACTGCCTTAAATGCTTTTGAGGAAGATACTTATCTTATTTTAGGGGGTATGCAAAGAAACCAAAATTTTCATGAACTTGATAATGCAATTAAAAATGTAAAAAAAATATATGCTATTGGAGAAACAACTGATGAAGTTTATGAGTATGCAAAAAGCATGAATATTTTGTGTGAAAAATGTTATACTTTAAATGTAGCAATGCAAAGTATAAAAAATGATAACCTAAAAAAAGGTGTAGTTCTTTTATCTCCTGCGAGTGCAAGTTGGGATCAATATGATAAATTTGAAACTCGTGGAGATGAATTTACTGGTCTTGCAAAAAATATGTAAAAATTATATAATTTAAATATAAGAATAAAGGGTGATAAATGTGAAAAATGAAATAGGAACAGATCCTACTTTAGTGGATGTTATTGAAACTTTAGATGTACCTGAGGAAAATAAACAAAAAGAAAATAATTCTAATGAAAATAAACCAAAGAAAAAAACTTCATTTATAAAAAATTTTCTTTTTACACTTTTAATACTTATTTTAATGGGTGGTGTAGCTTTTGGTGTTTACTATTATTTACGTCTTGCTAAAAATAATGATAATGCAAATAATACAAATGAGAATCTATTTATTTTAAGTAATATGGAGTCTTATGTTAATGGAACAATATCTCAAAATATTAATGATTATGGTAACTTTTCAAAAGTCGATATAACCTCATGCATATTAGATGTAAGTAAAGTTGATATTACTAAAGAAGGTGAATATACTTACTTTGTTACATGTAATAATGAAAAAAAATCTGGAGTGTATAAAGTTATTTTAAAAGAGCAAACAAAACTATTAAATGTTAAAACAAATCTTATTTATGTTACAAAGGGTAATGAAGTTAATGCACAAAGACTTGTAACATCTACAGAAAACTATACATATACATTTGAAAATACTGATGAAGTTAGTGCCGCATTAAATGAAAGTGGTATTCATGGTATTAATATAAAAGTAGCAGATTTAGAAAATAATGAAAATATAGTTACATCTTTTGTATATGTTCTTGATAGTGAACCTAAAATGATTTTCAGTTGTGTAAGTCCAAATGAAATGGTTACTGATAAAATAGTTTTTAATAATGAAAAAGAAAATATGAATGCCTCAATAAGGATGTTTAAACATAAATATGATACTAAAAATGAATATGAAAATGCTGTAAGAACTATTAATGATGGTATACTTACAGTTGATGATACTAAAGGTTATGCAATACTTGATTATGATAATAATGAAATAACACTTGCACAGCTTTTAACTACAGATATTTTAGATAAAGAATATAATGGTTCATTTCCAAAATCATATAGTATGATAAGTAATTATTATCGTAATACTCAAAAATATACTTGTTCATTAAGTTAAAAAAGTTAGAAAATAATTGGTCTATTTTCTAACTCTTTTTTTTGTTCATTTAAATTTGTCAACATATCATATATAATTGATGATTTATATTCTATATCAAAGCATTTTGAATTTTTATCTTTTTTTAAAGAAACATCTAAATTACTTTTAATACTATTTAAATAATTTTTACCTGTTTTATTAAATCCTAGTATATTTATATATGTTATTTTATTATTTGCATCATCTTTTTTAATATTGAGTAGTATATGTATAAGCATTCTATTTATTTTGTTATAAGTATATTTTTTAGATTTTAAACTATTTATTAACATTTCATAACTATTTACATTTTTAATAACTTTTTTTAATTTATTATTAAGTGATACATCTACATCTAAAATATCACTTATATCATTATTTAAAATAGTTATTTTTATTAAATTAAATAATAGATTTTGATTAACTTTAATTATTTCATTTTTTGAATAACTAGGTAAAAATTTACTTATATCTTCGTTATTTTTAATTTTACTTCGAATATTTAATGCACTAACTATTTTTTCATTACTTTCTTTATCAAGATAATCATTTGTTCTTTGAATTGTAATAGGGGAAATATCAAAATTATTTTTTATTATAGATTTTATATAACATATTCCAAGTAAATCATTTGGATTATAATTAAAGTCTTCATTAATTAATTTAGAAAGTACAGTGGGATAATTTATTCCACTTTTTAAATTTTCTTTTACATTTTTATCTTTTTCAAGTGCAAGTGATTTATATGCAATTTTTTTAAGTTTTTCAATATCATTACACTCACTACCAAAAATTATTTTTTTACATCCTAAATGATTTAGTAATTTTATGCTTGCATCTGCAAAATTATCCGCACTTTGGGTTCCATAAAGTGAAGGAAGAGAAATAACAATATCAACTTTAGAGTTTAAGGCTATTTTAGCTTTTGCATATTTAGGTATTATACTTACTTCACCACGCTGTAAAAAGTATCCATTTATAACGGCAATTAATATGCTTTTTGGATACATTTTTTTTATTTTATTAATATGATATAAATGTCCATTGTGAAATGGATTATATTCTGCAATTATTCCTATTATTTCCATGCAATTAATATATAAAATATTTCATTATTTGTCAATTTATAATATAATAAACTTGAAAGGAAATTTTATGATTATATGTATATGTGGACCAACTGGAGTAGGTAAAACAAGAGTAAGTGAATTTATTGCTGAAAAATTAAATGGTATTATAATAAATGCTGATGCAACTCAAATATATAAAAAGCTTAATATAGGAAGTGCAAAAATTACTAAAGAAGAAATGAAAGTACAAGAGCATTATCTTTTTGATATAAAAAATCCTAATGAAGATTATAGTGTAATGAATTATCAAAATGATGCTCGAAAAATTTTAAATAAAAATAAAAATAAAAATATTATAGTTGTTGGGGGAACAGGCCTTTATATTAAATCATTATTTTATGATTATAAATTTTTTGAAAAAAAAGAGGAAAATTATGATAATTTAACAAACCATGAATTATATCTTTTAGCAAAACAAAAAGATGAAAACTTTCCATTACATGAAAATAATAGAGTAAGATTAATTAATTTTTTAAATAGAGAAAGGCAAACTTTTAACAAAGATAAACTTTTATATGATGTTATTTTTATTGGACTTACTACAGAAAGAAAAACTATTTATTCTTTATGTGATAAAAGAGTAGATAATATGATGAAAAAAGGCCTTTTGAAGGAGACTACTGATTTATATAAAAAGTATCCTGAAAGTAAAATATTAAAAAGAGCCATAGGTTATAAAGAGTTAATTGAATATTTAAAAGGAAATGAAACTTTAGAAAATGCTATAGAAAATATTAAAAAAAATACAAGACATTATGTAAAAAGACAATATACTTGGTTTAATAATCAACTTAATTTAAATTGGTTTAATATAGATATAGAAAATTTTTCAAAAACAGAAAATGAAATATATGAATTTATAAAAAAAACTGGAAAGGATAATTAGTTCTTTTCAGTTTTTAAATTATTAATTTGATCATTATACTCTAAATAATAATTTTTATCAAAATTATGTTCTTCGATTTCAACTTTACCACTATCAACTTCCATAAGTGACTTGGTATCCACTAAAAAGTATTTATGATATAAATAATCTTTTCCATCTTCACTTACTGGGTCGTCCCATGTTAAATCTAAATGTAGCCATTTACCATCAAGATATACACCATTCCAAATATGGCCATTCGAAGAAGTATTAATACTTTCTTTAGTAGTAGCTATTTTATAGTTAACTATATTTAGTTTATTTAAAAATATTGCCATTAAATCAGTATAACCATTACATGTTGCATAGCCCTCAAAAAGGGGACCCCATGCTAAATATGATTTATATGGACTATCACCATTTTTATTTCTTTCAACATCATATTTAGTATTATTTATAATATAATCATGTATTATTTTGATTTTTTCATAGTTTGATTCATTTTCAGTAATAAGTTCACTTAAAAGACTATTAACCTTTTCATTTATTTTTTCTATTTCCTCTTTTGTATATAAATAATTTATTTCTAAAGTAATTTCACCAGATTCCATTATACTTGTTTTCATGTTTGTAAAACTATTGAATGGATGAACATAATTATTAATATGAGTTAAGGTTAAATCATCTTTTGAAATATTTTCTATATCTTTCATACATGATGTATATTCATTAGGACAATAAAATGTAAAGTTATCCCAACCATAATTTATAGTAGTGTAAATTATATTAAGTAAATCATTATATGAATAGGCAGTAAATGATTTTGTATTTTGTACAAATAAAAAATTATTTTCTATAGCATATTCATTTTTATCATTTATGATAAGTTTAGGATTTTCGGTTATTTTTTTTGATATAAAATCACTTATAAAATTTGCTTTATAAGAAACTATTAATAATAAAATGGCACATATAATGCTAACAATAAATTTTCTCATAACATTATTTTAACAAAAATTATTAAATAAAAAAAGCAGTTTTTAATAACTACTTCATATTTTTGATTTTTAATGATAATCTTGATTTTTGTCTATCAGCAGTATTAGCTTTAATTAAGCCTTTACTTAAAGCGTTATCACATGCTTTTTGAAAAGTACTATATAATTTTGAAGCACCTTCTTTATCTTCAGCAGCAATTAGTTTTTCTATATCTTTGATTAAATTTTTAACTTTTGCTTTTGCTTCATGGTTATTATCAGTTTTTTTTGCGATAACTTTAATTGCTTTTTTTGAACTTTTGATATTTGCCATAATTTTTCTTCCTTCCTTTTTGCATAACTATTTTATCAAATGTTTTACTAACTTTCAAGTGCTTTTACATTATTTTTATAAAAGTTATAAACTTACTGTACTTGAAAAATCTTTGATTATTTGATACAATACTTCTAGCCAAGAAAACTTTAAAGAAAAGAGTGATAATATGAGTAAAATTAAAATTTTTGGTTTGGGTGGTTTGAACGAAAATGGTAAAAACTGCTATGTCGTTGAAGTTGACGATGATATATTTGTATTTGATGCTGGACTTAAATATGCAACTGGTAACCTTTTAGGAATAGATTATATAATACCAGATTTTTCTTATTTAATTAAAAATAAAAAAAGAATTAAAGGTGTATTTATAACTCATGGTCATCAAGAAAATATGGGAAGTGTATGCGATTTATTAATGCAAATTCCTACTTTGAAGATTTATGCAAGTAAATTTACAAAATTTTGTTTAATGGAAGATGGCGTAAATGAAAAGAATATTATAGAAATTAAAGCTCATAAAAAAATATCTTTTGGTGAGTGTTCAATATTTCCAATCGCTATTTCTCATTCTATTCCTGATGCATTAATGTATGTTTTATATACAAAAGATGGAAGTATTTGTTATACCGGAGATTTTACTATTGATCCAAGTATGATGGGAAGTTACGAAACAGATTTAGGTAAAATAGCTTATGTAGGTAAACAAGGCGTTTTATGTTTATTAAGTGAATCAATATTTTCTGAAAATCCAGGACATACATCGCCGAAACATAAATTAATTGATTTTTTTAAAGATGTAGTAAAACATAACGAAAAAAGAATAATTTTTAGTGTGTTTCCTGATCATTTATATACTATTGCAGAAATATTTCATGCTGTAGAAAATACTCATCGTAAAGTTGTGTTAATGGGTAAAAAACTTCAGAATATGATATCATATTCTATTCAAAATGGTTATTTAACTATACCAGAAAATACTATAGGAGATTTATCTAATTTAAAGGATGAAAACGTTATAATACTTATTTGTGATGATAGAGCAAATCCTTATGCAAGCATAAATAAAATTTATACAGGATATGATAAATATGTATCGCTTCTTAATAGTGATACAATTGTTTTCGCAGAGCCAAAATATGATAGTAGTGAAAAATTATTTGTTAAAATGGAAAATGAACTTGCTAAATATGGATGTAATGTAATTGATATTCCAAAAAAATATTCAGTACTTCAACATGCCTCAAAAGAAGATTTAATGCTAATGATAAAACTTGTAAGTCCAACATATTATATGCCTGTAAAAGGTGATTATAGATATATGGTAGGTAATGCAAATGTTGCAAGTGCTCTTGGTATAAGTAGTGAAAATATTATTTTAAAACAAAATGGTGATGTTGTAGAAATTGAAGATAAAACCCTATTAGATAAATTTAATCATTTTAACGTTGATGATATCTTTATAGATGGAAAATCATCTGATGATATAGGTGATTTAGTAATTAAAGATAGGGAAGTTTTAGCAGAAAATGGAATTGTTTTAATAAGCGCCACTGTTTCTAAAAAAGATAAAGTTCTTTTAGTGGGACCAGAAATAGTAACTCGTGGTTTTATATATGTAAAAGATTCTAAAGAAATGATCGAAGAAATTAAAAAAATATGTGAAAAAGTAATTAATGATAATATTACTCCAAAATATGTTGATTATAATTTAATTAGAACTCAAATTAGAGAAGAATTAGGAAAATATTTATACGAAGAAACTGAATGTAAACCAATGATTATAGCAGTAGTTCAAGAAGTATAATTATTATAAAAACACTTATACTAAATATAGGTGTTTTTTTGTGAATCATAAAGAAATTTATATATGTTTAAATGATACTGTAGAAAAACTAAAATATTATTATTTTAATGCAAAAGATAAAACTTTAAAAGAAAAAATAAAATATGAAATAAATAAGTATGAATATTTAAAAAATAAATTACTTAAGAAAAATATTTTTTTTATGGAAAATATGTTTAGTAAATTAAGTTTAGATATTAAACTAATCATATTTAATAAAAATACTGATAAAAAAATAAATGCTGAAATAATAAAAATTTTTAATCAAAATATAAAAAAATTTTTAGGTAAAAAGGAAAGTTTTTATTTACAAAATTTTGAAAAAAGTAAAAATAACTTTTTATGATATTGTTTCAAAGAAAAAATTGTGTTATTATTTATAATAGGTGAAGGGTATGAAAAGAAAAGGTATGATGATTGTTACTATTTTTGCAATTATTTCTTTTGCATGTGTTTCGCTTGGAACAAGTTATGCGTTTATTTCTAAACTTTCTTCGAATACTGTTAATCAAAATATTAAAACGGGTAATTTAAATGCAACTGTTTCATACACTACTTTAACTAATGCTGAAATTGTTCCTTTGACAGATGAAGAGGGAATAAATCAGACTACTTATGCTAAACTTTCTGTTTCTAAAAATAATCAATATACCGTTTTTTATAGTATAAATTTTTCATATTCTGTGAAAAGTATTCCATCAGGAAATGTTAAAGAAGATTTAGTACCTTTAGAGTTTGTTAGAATAGCTGTATTTGATAGTGAAAGTAGTACTACGCCAATTGTAGGGCCTGTTTCAATTACTGAGCTTCCGCTATCTTCAGTAGATACATCAGATCATTATAATGATGTTTATCTTCTTTCGTATGCTAATTTTGCAGCAAGTAGTGATAGTAAAACTTATTATATAAAAGCATGGCTTAATCCAAATACACCAGATGAGTTTGATGAAAAGCTTATTTATTTAGATGCTAGTATTAATCAGGAACCTTTAATAGCCAAATCACTATATAATTTATCTGGAACTGTAAAAAATGGTTCTAGTGCTGTAAGTGGGGCAGTAATATCTATTCAAAATAATGATATGAAAAATAAATCTACTGTAACAACAGCCTCTGATGGAACTTTTTCACTTTTAGGTGTACCAAATGGAACATATAATTTAATTGTAACTTATTCTGGTAATACTTATGAAACTACAATTCATGTTCAAAATGGGGATACATCTTTAGTAAGCCCAAGAAGTGCCACTACATGTGCAGCTGGTTCATACTTACAAGCATGTGCTTATACAAACTATACAACTGTTAGTAAAATTATAAATTATTCATCTTATGTTGGATATTCAAATAGTGCACTTACAAGTAGTGTAAATGTACCACCATCTTATGTTGTGCAAGGACAAGACTCAATTTCTGTCCAAAATATTACAGGTATAAATGTGGCCTTAAATGCTGATAAAACCTTAACCTTGAGTAAGTAAAAATTAAAAAAAATTAAAAACTTACAAAAAGGACTTGATTTATGATTATAATTTGTGATAAATTTATAATAGAAAGGAGATAGGAAAACAAGATGGAAAAGAAAAATACTTTATTGTTAACTGTTATCGCAGTAGCTACATTACTTGTAGCAGTAGTAGGAGCAACATTTGCATACTTTGGTTCATTTAGTACTGACGATCTTAAACCATCAAACGTTAACGTTACTACAGGTTCAGGACAATCAGTAGTATTTAAAACTACTGGTAAAGATATGAATTATACTGTACCTGATAACAAAATGGGTGCTGGTGAAGGAACTGAATTTGTTGAAGCTGGTAAAGGTGATGGTAGTTTAACAGTTAGTTTATCTGCTGGTACTACAGCAGCTACAACTACATGTACATATGATGTAGTATATACTGGTACTCCTGCTTATACTAAAGTTGTAGAAGGTGAATTTATTTATACTTTAACTGCTCCAGCAGCTGTAACTGGTAAATTTACTCCTGGAACTAGAACTGAAACTGTAGTTGGTGCTGATAAGAGTATGGAATTACTACAAACTGGTGCAAAAGTTACTATTGCTACTGGTGAATCAATAAGCAGTGCTGATGTTGAAGCTAACGCTACTACAGCTGTTTATACTTTAGCTACTACATTTAAAAACATGCCAAGCCAAGATCAAAGTGCTTTAGCAAATAAAAGTTTCACAGGTACTTTAGCTGTTGAAAACGTTAAATGTAATACTGTTGCTAATTAGTAGTAAAACAAGTTAACAATTTAATAATATAAACGACGATCTTTATGGTCGTTTTTTTGTGATAAATTTGTTATATTTTTTTATAATATATAATTGTCCTTTTATTAGTATATCTTAAAATCTTACGGTTAAAAGTCTTAAAAATGTACGGATGAAAACTTGAGCAAAACAAAAACTGGTGAATTAATTTTCATCAGTTTTGTTTATTAAAGCTGCATGTAATACTAGCCTTGTTGTATCACTTTGACATGTAGAAAGGGTAAGAACTTTTGTATTAACATCAACATCTACTTTAAAATCATAAATACTTCTTCCTTTTATTTTATTTAAAAATTCTTGTTTTTCATCATCACTATCAAAATTTGTTTTTATATAATCTGTTGTTGTAGGAACTATATAAATTGAAAATATTTTAAATTGGTATGAACCATAAACTGTATCATAATTTATTATTTGATTTTCTTTATCTGTATACCAATTTTTATAAAGTGTTTTATGTAGTGTACCAAACATTACACCGTTTACAAATCTATTATGGCCATATATGATAGTATTATCATCTAATTTAACATCACTATTACGATAATCTAGAAATAACCATCCATTAGGATCTTTTTCTTTTTTTAAGTTATAATCTAAATAATATAAGTTATTATCTGTTTTAACTATTGGATAGTCTATATTTGTATTATTAACTTTAAGCCATGATGTTATATCATTATTAATATCTTTTAAAGAATAGATGTAATTATTTTTAACCTCTAAACCATTTAATACTTTTGTTGTATTTATTTCTTCAGTATCTTTAGCATTAATATATTTTACTACATCATTTTGTATTTTACTAACTTTCATCATAGATTTATAGTTATCATAAAATATATATATAAAAGAAAATATTATAATAATTAGTATTAATAGTGCAATCATTCGAAGAACTGTATTATTTGTTTCTTTTGCAATATTTTCACTAATATATTTATTTGAGTATTTTAATGAAAATGATATTTTATATTTTTTCTTTAATACTTTATTATTCTTTTTTAAATATTCTATAGCATCACTTTCATGTTCATCTCCATGAAGATATATTTTAATATTTCTTTTTTTATTATAAATAATTATTTTTAATACTTTTTCTAAATCAACTTTATTAAGTTTATTTATGTGAATAACTTTTAAATTTTTATTTATATCACAAAATACATTAAAATCATTTATATCTTCATAAGAAAGGGGAAACTGTAAATAAATATTGTTTTTATAATATATTGATGAATAATTGTTTAAGTTATTTGTTTGCATAAAAAGTGATGTAAATAGTATTTCATTTCTAGACTCAGGTATATGACCAGATTTATCTAATATTTCAAACATATATTTTGGTATATATTCAAAACTTATATATTTAATATTTATTTTATTTAATTTTTCACAAACTTTATAAGGCATTACTTCATTTGATTCTATGTAAAGTGAATTAATTCCTTTTATTTTAGATAAAAATGGTAAGAAAATGTAAAGTAACTCTAAATTTTGAAATGTTAAAGTAGAAAGATTATATGTTTTAACAAGTTCATTTAAAAAAGTAGTTATTATTTTTTGATTTAAAATAATATATTCATCACTAAAAACCAGTTCATTATTACTTATTACATTTGTATTAAGCATATTTTTGTAGTCTGGATTTAATTTTTTTCGATTAATAAAACATAATTTGTTATTTTTAATTTTTACTAATATCTTCACTTTTATCCACCTTATATTAATTATGATAACACAATTTGACACTTTTTAATAGAAATTTTTTAAAAATATATTGTTTTTTTGAATTTTATGATATAATTAGGTCATAATAAAGATAGGAGAGTTGATGGATGAAAAAGTTTTTTAGTTATTTACTAGTTATGGGAGCCTTTTTATGTATGCCTTTTATGGTAAAAGCAGCTGATTACAAGGAAACAATTAATGTTCCAGGCAATGCTGGTGATTTTACCACTACAACACTTTCTTCAGGAGATGAACAAAGAACATACAAAATTATGATTACTCTTGAAAATAATACTGAAAATCATAAGGTTACTCAAAAAACTATTAAGTTCACTTTAGGAAAAGCAATTACTGAAGCTAAATGTTCTGACTTTGGTGAATATGTAACTGATGGTGGTACTGTTACTAAAAATTCAGATGGAACATCTACATTAACATGTACATTTGATAAAAATGGTTCAACTGATACTGGTAATAATTTCCAAATTGGTTCATTAGTAGTAACTGTAAAAAAAGATTCCGCTGATGAAGATTGTTCAATCGGATATGAAAGTGGAAATTCTACTGGTACTAAAAATCCAGAAACTGGTGCTAGCCTTCCTTTAACAATTGTAGCTATAGGACTTGCTGTTGGTACTGGTGTATATTTTGGAACTAAAAAAAGAACAAAACTTTATAAAATTTAATTGATTTGTAATTTTTAATCTACCTTTATGGTAGATTTTTTTATGAAAACACTTTATATATAAAATAATTTATGTTAAAATAAACGAGAAGTGGTGATATTATGGAAAGAAATTTTACAGAACAAGAATTAGTTAGAAGAAATAAACTTGAAAATTTAGTAAATCTAGGTATTGATCCTTTTGGGCATAGATTTGAAAGAACTGGTTATGCTTTAGATATAAAAGAAAAATATCAAGATATTTCTCATGATGAATTTGAAAATAGAAATGATATTGAGGTTGTTGCCGGAAGAATTATGTTTATAAGAAAAATGGGTAAAGCATCATTTTTCTCAATTAAAGATAGAACTGGTAATATTCAAATATATATTTCAATTAATGATGTTGGTGAAAAAACATATGATTTATTTAAAACTGCAGATATTGGAGATATTGTTGGTGTTAAAGGTAAAGTAATGAAAACTGGAACAGGTGAGGTAACTATTAAATGTTTAGAGTACACTCATTTAGTTAAAGCACTTCGTCCACTTCCAGAAAAATTTCATGGTCTTACTGATATAGAAGAAAGATATAGACGTAGATATGTTGATCTTATTATGAACGAAGATTCTCGTAAAGTTGCCTTTACTAGACCTAAAATTATTAGATGTATTCAAAACTTTATGGATAATCGTGGATTTACAGAGGTTGAAACACCAGTTTTACAAACACTTTTAACAGGAGCTTCCGCAAGACCATTTATAACTCATCATAATACGCAAGATATTGATATGTATTTAAGAATTGCTTTAGAGCTTCCACTTAAAAGATTACTTGTTGGTGGCATGGAAGCAGTTTATGAAATAGGTAGAACTTTCAGAAATGAAGGCATGGACCCTAAACATAATCCAGAATTTACTTTAATGGAAGCATACCTTGCATATTCTGACCTTGAGGGTATGATGGATATGACTGAAACAATGTATCAAGAAATTGCTACAAAAGTAATTGGTAAAATGGAATATAATTGGTGTGGTTATGATATAAATCTTTCAGGACCTTGGAAAAGAATTAGTATGGTTGACTCTATTAAAGAAGTAACTGGTATTGATTTTTCTAAAGAAATGAGTGTAGAAGAGGCTTTAAATCTTGCTAGTGAGCATCAAATAGAAGTTCAAGAACATGAACATACTGTAGGTCATATTATTAATTTATTTTTTGAAAAATATGTTGAAGAAACTTTAATTCAACCAACATTTTTATATGGCCATCCAGTAGAAATAAGTCCACTTACAAAAGCTATGCCATCTGATCCTAGATTTACTCAAAGATTTGAATTATTTATTGGTGGAAAAGAATTTGCCAATGCATATACAGAGCTTAATGACCCAATAACTCAACTTGATAGATTTGAAGAACAATTAAAAGAAAGGGATCTTGGAAATGATGAAGCAAATGATATTGATATGGACTTTATTGAAGCATTAGAATATGGTATGCCTCCAGCAGGTGGAATAGGCTATGGAATTGATAGACTATGTATGTTATTTACAGAATGTGATTCTATAAGAGATGTTATCTTATTTCCAACGATGAAAAACATTAATAAATAATTTATATGAAGTAAATGTTTAATCATTTGCTTTTTTTTGCCCTAAAAATAGCCAAAAATACTTAAATTTACTTTTTTTTTTTGATTTTACGTAGTATAATCTATTTAAGGAGGTAAAAAATATGGGAATAGTTATCGGAATTGTTTTAGTACTTGCAGTAGCTGCTTTTTTTGCAGTAATGACTTGCAAGAGCAAATATAGTGACTTATACAAATGGATTTTAATAGCAATTTTTGTAGCAGTATGTATTACTTGGATCGTTCCTTATGGACAATTTAATGGTGCAACTTATACAGAATATGCTATGAAAAGAGTTGGTCTTACAGACATACCATCTATACTATATTATGCTGCTTATTTCGGCTTACAATCAATTATTTACTTATTTATTCTTGGCGGTTTTTATGGTGTTTTATCAAAAACTAATTCATATAGCATGCTTGTTAAGAATATAAGTAAAAAATTTAAAGGTAAAGAAACTTTATTTATGGTAATAATTTCAAGTATAATTGTTATTTTAACTTCACTTGTTAAAAATACTTTTGCACTTTTAATATTTATTCCATTTATAGTTTCAATATTACTTAGTATGAAAACAAATAAACTAACTACTTTTGCAGTAACTTTTGGTTCACTTTTAGCTGGACTTTGTGCTGCAACATATGGAACAGATGGTCTTAATTTCTTACATTATTATATGAATACACAAATGACTTCAGGACTAATTTACCGTGTTATTATTGCATGTGTTGCTCTAGTTTTATATGAAGGTTTACTTGCATTTCATTTAGTAAGAAGTAATAAGAAAAAAACTAAAACTGATAAAGAAGAAGAAATAGATCCATATGCTGCAGTTGAAGTTAAAGGAAAAGTATCAACTGTTCCAGTAATTATCTTATTTGCAGTATTATTTGTATTTACAATTTTAGGATTTGTTGCTTGGAGTGATAACTGGAATATAAGTGTATTTACAAAATTCCATGAGTGGCTTACTGGTTTAAAAATTGGTAAAGACTTTGAAATCTTTAGTTACATTTTAGGAGCTAGTGCTACAGAATTTGGTAAATTTGAACTTACTTCATTAATAACAATTTTACTTGTTTCTTCAGTTATTATTGCTCTAGCAAGTAAGCAAAAAGTTAATGAATTCTTAACTAATTTCGGTGACGGAGCTAAAAAAATGTTAAAACCTGTAAGTTTATATGTTTTAGTTTATGTAGTATTTATTGTTGCATATACTACACCATTTATTCCAGCATTTACTAACTGGGCTTATGGTTTAACTAAAAAGTTTAATCCTTACATTGCAACAGTTGTAGCATTTATAACATCCATTTTCCATGCAGATTTAGGCTTTACTGGTTATGCAGTTGGAAGTTTATTTAATGCAAGTTATTTAGGTAATGTTACATTAATTCAAACTATTTATACAACTACTTATGGTCTTGCCCAAATCTTCATGCCAGTAAGTGGACTATTAATGGTTGGTCTTTCATACTTAAAAGTTGATTACAAATCATGGTTCAAATATATTTGGATGTTTGCTTTAGCAATGTTAGCTGTTTTATTAATATTTGCAACTATTGTATATTATTAATAAATTTTTTACAAAAAAAGAACAAATTTTACTTTTGTTCTTTTTTTTACTTTGAAAATATAGTAATATATTAGTATAAGGATATGATAAATATGGAAATGGAAAATAAAAAAATTAAAGTAGTTAGTTTAATTGCAATGGCTTTTTTGACACTTATCGTAATAGGGGCATCTTTTGCATACTTTGGTTCATTTAGTCAAAATACTAAAGACCACGCTAATGTAAATGTAAATACTGGAGCAGGTCTTAATACTTCATTTATTTCAACGTCTGCGCCACTTAATTTACATGCAACGCTTGCAAATATGATTGAAAAAAGTGTAGGTGAAGTTGTAGCGGATAGTAATTCAAACTTAAATGTAACCTTAACTTTTGGTTCAACACAGTCTAGTTATAACTGTAAATATGATATAGTTTATGAATATGAAAGTGATAGTTTAATGTATGGTTGTGGTAGTACTCCAGTTACATCTTCTGTAGATAAGGAACTTACTTTAAAAATAAGCGGACCAAGTACTGGAACAAATAGCTTTTCTGAAGAAAAAAACTTTTCTTTTGCTTCATCTTGTTCAAATAAAAAGATGACAGTTGTAAAGGATGCTGTGATAAATGATAATACCACTTCAGGAACAACACAGTCTTGGAATATTAACTTAAAATTTTATTTACTTTCTGAAAGTCAAGCAGCCCTTCAGGGACAAAACTTTAGTGGTAACTTTTATGTAGAAAATGTTAGATGTGGAGTAAATAATGAAGGTTAAAAATTATTATGATACATTTAATTATTTATTTTTTGGAATATACTTTATAGTTTGTTTATCTCTTTTAACAATAGTATTTGTTTTAAAGGTAAATACTTTATATGTTGTAATGGGACTGGCTTTATTTGTTATAATAGTTCTTATGATGATATTTTTCTATGTAAGAACTTATTATTTAACAAAAGATTATATAACTATAAGGGCGGGTTTTATAAATAAAAATATTTACTACAAAGATATTCAAAAATGTTATATAATAAAAAATATTAATCCATTTTATTCATCTTCGATAAAAAGAATAGCTATTACTTTAAAAAATGGTAAAGAAATTTATTTAAGTCCTATAAAAATGGATAATACATTATTAAAAATTATAAGAAAGGTAGAAAAATGATTGATTACATAATAATTGGCATGCTTTTTTTAATAATCGTTTTACTAATTATTTTAGTTTTAAGAAAAAATAATAATAGCGATATAATAGAAAAACTAGGTAAATTTGAAACAGATATTACAAAGTCTATTTATGATTTTAAATATGATTTTTCAAGTAGTTTAAATAAAGATTTTGAAGTTTTAAGTGAAAAAATTGAAAGAAAACTTACTTTAATTAATGATATGGTTAATGAAAGACTTGATAAGAATTTCGAGAAAAGTAATAAAACTTTCAATAACGTTTTAGAGCGTTTAACAAAAATTGATGAAGCTCAAAAGAAAATTGATGATCTAGGAGTGGATATTATTTCACTTCAGGGAGTACTTACTGATAAAAAAACAAGAGGTACATTTGGGGAAGTAAATTTAGAGTACATTTTAAATAATGCTTTTGGACCATCCTCAAGTGGAATATATAATACGCAAGTTAAGTTTGATAATGGGTATATTGTTGATGCTCTTTTATATGCACCAGCACCTCTTGGAACAATATCTATTGATAGTAAGTTTCCTTTGGAAAATTATCAAAAAATGGTTAATAGAGCATATTCAAAGGAAGAAAGAATTGTCTATGAAAAAATGTTTGTTCAAGATGTAAAAAAACATATTAATGATATAAAAACTAAATATATAATTCCCGGAGTAACTACAGATGAAGCAATAATGTTTTTACCTGCGGAAGCAATTTTTGCGGAGATTAATGCATATCATCCAGAACTTATTACATATGCTTATAATAATAAAGTATGGATAACTGGACCAACTACATTAATATCAACTTTATCTACAATATCTATGATTATTAAAAATATGGAAAGAGATAAATATGCAAAAGTTATTCATGATGAATTAAATAAATTATCTATAGAATTTTCAAGATATAAAGACAGATGGGCAAAACTTTCTAAAAATATTAAAGCCGTTAATAATTCTGTTGATGAACTTTCAACAACAACTGATAAAATTACTAAAAAATTTGATTCTATAAATAAAGTAGAGTTCAAGGAAATTGAGGTGAAAAATGAAAAAGAGCAGTAAAAAAGAAAATCCATTATTAATATTTATGCAAGGATTTATAATTGGTTTTGGAATTATATTTCCAATAAGCTCTTCAGTACTTGCAATGACAATGGGAATATATGAAAGACTTCTGGATGTAATTAATAACTTTTTTTCAAAATTTAAACAAAACAAGATATTTATTATATCATTTGTTTTAGGAGTAATTGTTTCTGCAATAACATGTTGTTTGCTTCTTAATATTACCCTTAATAAGTATCCTGTGGCAACCTTATTATTTTTTGTAGGTTTAATACTTGGTGGCATAAAAATGATAGTAAAAAAATGTGATAATAAGTTTAACGTATCTAATATTATTTGTTTAATAGTAGGTGGAGCTTTACTACTTTCTTTATCATTTTTAAGGGGAAATGCTGATGCCGTTATAAATGCCAATTTAAGTGGATATATAAAGCTTTTTGTAGTGGGCATTATTGCTGCAGGTTCAATGATTGTCCCAGGTGTTTCTGGAAGCGCTATTTTAGTTATTTTGGGATATTATTCACCACTTTTGAAAATAATTAGTGATACAGCTCATTTTAATAGTTTAAATCCTAATATTTTTATAATAATGATATTTGGTATTGGAATGCTTCTTGGAATTATTGGTATGAGTAAACTTATGAATTATTTACTTAAAAAACATACTATTAAAACATATTTTGCAATTGTAGGTTTTGTATTTGCCTCAATAATTAACATAATTGTTTTAATTACTGGTTATGAAATTAAATCTTTAGAGTTAATTATAGGTTTAATACTTCTTATTTTAGGCTATTTTTTAAGTGCAAAATATCTAAAAGAGGAATAGATGGAAATTATTTTAGTTAGTAATAACGTAATAGAAAATAATTTAATATATTCAAATTTAAAAATAGATAAAAATAAAATTAGATTACCTCTTGTAAATAGGATGAAAGATTTAGCTAAAGATGTTTCACTTTTAAGTATATTTAATAATGCAAATGCAATATATTCATCATTATCACCAAGTGCAATTTTATTTGCAAAAACTTTAAGTAAAAGAATAAATAAGCCAGTTTATGAACTCGAAACATTAAATGATGCAAAACTTGGAAATATTCACTTGCAAAGTATAAAAGATGTT
Organism: uncultured Bacilli bacterium; assembly: GCA_934098665.1. Classification (GTDB taxonomy): domain Bacteria; phylum Bacillota_I; class Bacilli_A; order RF39; family UBA660; genus UBA6448. The sequence continues at coordinate 152,822 of CAKOOO010000001.1, read as the reverse complement.
TATTTCATGCAAGAACATGATTTTAATATAAAACTTACAGGTGGTGAAAGTCTAAATGAAGCTGGTAAAAGACTAGATAAAGAAATAAATCATATTGTATATCTTAATAATTTAAATAAAGTTGTTATATTTACTCATCAAAGATTAATACTTGGATATTTAACATGTAAATGTAACTATAGTTATACACTCGAGGATAATTTAGTTTTAGATTATAATGAAAATATTTTATATAATGATGTTAAAGAAGATTACTTTATATATAAACTTTTATTCGAAGATAAAAATATTATAAATATTGAAAAAGTTTATTTTTAGGAAAGGAAAAAAATATGAAAAAAAATATAATTTTAAGTATTGTATTTTCTTGTTCATTAATAGTGTTTGGTATAGCAATTGCTAAAGCTATTACGCTTGTAATTGATTAATGGAAAATAAAGTTAGTATTGGAATTAGTAACAGACATATTCATTTAACAAAAAAGGTTTATGATTTACTTTTTGATGATGATTATAGTATTATAAAGTACTTATCAGAACCTGGAGAATATGTAACAGATAAGGTTATTACCTTAAAAACAGAATTTTATGAAATAGAAAATGTTAAGGTTTTAGGTCCTTTTAGAGATTATACTCAGGTAGAAATTTCAAGAAGTGATGCAATAAAATTTAGAATTAATCCTCCGGTAAGAAAAAGCGGTGATTTAATTGATGCAGAAAATATTACATTAAAAACAAGTAAAAATGAAGTTAGTTTAAATAGTGCTATAATTGCTCAAAGACATATTCATATTTCTAAAGAGGATGCTTTAAAAAATAATATTAAAGATGGGCAGTCTGTTTTAGTAAAAGTTGGAAAAGAAAAAATAGGTTATATTGAGTGCTTTTATAAAGTGAAAGATAAAGCATATTATGAATTACATCTTGATACAGACGATGCATGTGCATTTTTACTTAATCAAGGTGATGATGGTGTTATTATAGATGATTAAATTCATCTTTTTTTAATGTCAAAGTGTAAAAAGAATGTTCTAAAGTGCAAAAATTGTACTTTGAAATTGATAATTAAATATAATTATAGCGCATTAATATAATTTTGTAGCAGATGAAAAAATAAAGTTGTATGAAAAAAGTAAAAATGTTATAATCTTTCTTGAAAAGGAAAGATTTTTTATGGTTAAAATAGGTAATGTAGAAATAAATGGTAAAATAGTACTTGCTCCGATGGCGGGAATAACTAATAAAACTTTTAGGATGATATGTAAAAAGTTCGGCTGTGCTTTAGTAGTTGGCGAAATGGTATCTGATAAAGCTATTATTTACGAAAATGAAAAAACTAAAAAACTTCTTGAAATGGATGAAAAAGAGCGTCCTATATCTCAACAAATATTTGGAAGTGATAAAGAAAGTTTTTGCATTGCCGCTAAAAAAGTTTATGAATATATGAACCCAGATATAATTGATATCAATATGGGTTGTCCTGTACCTAAAATTGCTATAAAATCACAAGCGGGTAGTGCACTTTTGAAAAATCCTGAAAAAATATTTGAAATAGTTAAGGCAGTCAAAGAAAGTGTTCCATGTCCAGTAACAGTTAAAATTCGTAGTGGTTGGGATGAAAATAGTATAAACTGCGTGCAGGTTGCTAAAATATGTGAAAAAGCCGGTGCTGATGCTATAACACTTCATGCAAGAACAAGAAGTCAAGGATACTCTGGTCATAGCGACTGGTCTTTAATAAAAAAGGTAAAAGAAAGTGTAAGTATTCCCGTTATTGGAAATGGTGATGTTATTACATGTTATGATGCAAAAAAGATGCTTTTAGAAACTGGTTGCGATTTAGTTATGATAGGAAGAGGACTTTTAGGTAATCCTTGGCTTGTAAAAGAGTGCAATGAGTATTTAGAAAAAGGTATTCTTCCAAAAACTATAAGTTATGAAGAAAAAATAAATATGATGAAAAATCATTTAACTGGTTTAGTAAATGAAAAAGGTGAAAAAAATGCGGTACTTGAAATTAGAACTCATTTTCTTTACTATTTAAAAGGTATGCCTAATAGTGGTGAAATAAAAAATATGATATGTAAAGAAATTTCTTATGTAAACATTATAAAAATACTTGATGATTATTTAAAAAGTTTACAATAAAAAAAGTTCAAATTCGAACTTTTTTTAAATTTCTACAAAATAGTTATATTTTTGAAGTATTAATAATAAATCTTTTGTATTTATAAAGCCATTTTCATTGTTTATTCTTATTTCTGAGTATTCACTTTCATTTTTATTTGTTAAAGTGCTTACTTTTATTTGATTAATTTCATTTAAAATATTTTGAATATTTTCATTTGTTGAATTAGCCTCAAAATCAATATGATATCCATGAAGAGGATCAAAAATATAGTAGTAATCTGTGTAGTATGCAAAAATTATATTTGTTTTAGTAATATATAAATAATAATTTCTTTCAATATTAGTTTCCTTTAGAAAAGGGGAAACATCTTTTAAGGTATTTACTTTTGATGATGCACCAAAATTTACTCTTAAATAGTAAGGCTCATTAAGTAGTTTATCAAATTTATTTTTTTTATCACTTCTTATAAAGTAAAATACCGCAAAGATTAAAAATATTATAATAATTGTTGATATTATCCAAACTAAAAATCCATTTTTTTTATTCATTTACAATTTCCTTTGCAACTTCATTAATTGGTCCAGCTCCAATAGTTATAACTAAATCATTAGGCTTTATAGTAGATTTAATATAATTTTTTATTTTATCAAATGAATCTAAATATATTACATTTGGATTTTTTTCTTTAATTAAATCTACAAGCATTTCTTCTTTAACACCCCAAATATTTTTTTCTCTTGCGGGGTAAATAGGGGCAATAATAATATTATCAAATTTAGAAAGTACATCTGCAAATTCATTTAAATGTTCTATTGTTCTTGAATAAGTATGTGATTGAAATATTGCATAGTCTTTATTATGATTTACTTTTTTAACTGAATCAAGTGTAGTTTTAATTTCACTTGGATGGTGTGCATAATCATCATAAACAAGTGCATCATTATATTTACCAATAAGTTCAAATCTTCTTCCTACACCAGTATAAGCACTCAACCCATCTTTAATATTTTCTAATGAAATATCATATAGTTTGCACATTGCAATTGCCGCAAGTGAGTTATAAACATTATGTTTGCCTGATACAGATAAATTTATTTTATCAATGTAACTTCCATCTATAAATAAATCATAACTTGCATGACCATTATTGTTATATGAAATATTTTTAGCCATATAATTTGAATTATTATTAATACCATAAGTTATTTTATTTTCATCTTTTGCCATTAAAACAGTATTTTCATCATCTTTATTTATAATTAAATTTCCATTATTATTAAGTTTGCTAGTAAATTTTTTAAATGAAGATATAATTCCTTCGATATTTTTAAAGTAATCAAGATGATCATCATCAATATCTAAAACTATTTCACTTGTAGGATAAAATTCTAAAAAACTATCTACGTATTCACAGCTTTCAGCAATAAAATATTTTTTAGAGCCAATATGATTATTAGAGTTTATTATAGGAAGTATAGCACCTATCATTATAGTAGGATTAAGACCAGCTTTCATAAATATAGTACTTATCATTCCTGTTGTAGTGCTTTTTCCATGAGTACCTGAAATACATAATACATTTTCATATTCTTTCATTAAAAGCCCTAGAGCAGTACTTCTTTCATAAATACATTTATTTTCTTTTCTTGCATATTTTAACTCTTCATTATCTTCGTGTATTGCAGCAGTATATATAATTATATCTGCATCTTTTACATTTTTTAAATTTGTTTCATAAGTAACTTTTATGCCGCTTTTTTCAAGATTTTCTGTTAGTGGTGTTTTTGTAGCATCATATCCTGTTACACTTGCATTAAATGATTTTAATATCATAGCAATACCACTCATGGAAATGCCTCCGATACCTATCATGTGAATTTTTTTATTTTCAAACATTTTTCTTCTTCCTTTCAAATATATTATACTTTAAAATAAACTAGATAGCAAACGAGTGACGATATAATAAAGTAATTTTTTTACCTTTAACATCTATTATACCTTCATCTTTTAAATTTTTGAGTTCTCTATGCATAGCACTTCTGTCAATTGCAAGAAAATCTGCGAGCTCTGAAAAAGATATAGTTAAATAAATTATGCTACTTCCATGCAAACTGCTTTCAATATCAAAATATTCAAGAAGTTTATCTCTAATTGTTTTTTTAGAAATTATTTGTAGTCTATCATTTTTTTTTCTAATTTTATCATTAAATATTATTATAATATTTTTTAAAAATGTATTAAAGTAATCGGTATTTAATTTGTTTTTAATAATAAAATCATAATCAAAAACAAGTACTGTTGTATCCTCACTTGCTAGCACTTCATACTCTTTATTATATAAATATGATAAGTTTGAACCAAAAATGTCATCCTCATAAAGTTCTTCGATAACAAGCTTATTTCCATTATAATCTGTATATACTATTTTAGCACTACCACTTATTATAATACCTATAATATTGTCTTTAAGAGTTTTAGAAATATCGGCATTTTTTTTGAAATTAAAGAAAAGCCCTTCGAGATAATTTATTAATTTATTTTTTTCTTTTATAGAAATATTATCAAATAATTTTATCATTTACACCTCTCATGTAAAATTTTATCATTTTTTTTATATTGTTGCAATTGCAACAATATATTTTTTAAATATGTGATATAGTTTTAATAGATTTAAGATAGATGTAGGAGGAAAAAATGAAAATAGTTAAAAGAGATGGACATATAGTAGATTATTGTCCAGAGAAAATTGAAATGGCAATTAAAAAAGCCAATGATGAGGTTGCTGAAGAAGATAGAGTAAGCGATATTCAAATCAAAAATATTATTAAATATATTGAAGGCTTAAAGAAAAAAAGAATGCTTGTTGAGGATATTCAAGATATTATTGAATATAGATTAATGGCTCTTTCTAAATATGCTCTTGCAAAAGAATATATTACTTATAGATATACAAGAGAATTAGTTAGAAAAAGTAATACAACAGACCTTTCAATTAAAGAATTAATTGATGGTGAAAGTGAATATTGGAATACAGAAAATTCTAATAAAAATGCTAAGATTGTTACTACTCAAAGAGATTATTTAGCAGGTATTACTTCAACAGATATTACTCGTAGATTTTTACTTACTGAAGATATTGTAAAAGCTCATGATGAGGGTATTATTCATTTTCATGATGCAGATTATTTTGCTCAAAATGCACTTCATAACTGCGATTTAATTAACCTTGAGGATATGCTTCAAAATGGAACAAATATTAATGGTGTAATGATAGAAAAACCTCATAGATTCTTAACTGCAATGACTATTGCTACACAAATTATTACTGCTGTATCATCATCACAATATGGAGGATGCACTATAACTCTTACTCATTTAGCACCTTTTGTTAGATGTAGTTATGAAAGATATTTAGATAAATATAAAGCAAGAAAATTTAAAAAAGAAGATGCTGAAAAATATGCAAAAGAAGATTTACAAAAAGAAATTACTGATGGAGTACAAACATTTCAATATCAAATTAATTCAATGACCACGACTAATGGTCAAGCACCATTTTTAAGCGTATGTATGTATCTTGGAGAAACTAACGAATATAAAGATGAACTTGCAATGATTATTGAGGAAGTTTTAAAACAAAGAATTCAAGGTATGAAAAATGAAAAAGGTGTTTATATAACACCAGCATTTCCAAAACTTTTATATGTTCTTGAGGAAGATAATATTAAACCAGGTAGTAAATATTATTATTTAACTCAGCTTTCCGCTAAATGTACAGCAAAAAGAATGGTTCCAGATTATATTTCTGAAAAGATTATGAAAGAACTTAAGATTGATAAAAATGGAAATGGTCAATGTTATCCTTGTATGGGATGCCGTAGTTTCTTAACTCCATATGTTGATGAAAAAGGTAATCCAAAATACTATGGTAGATTTAATCAAGGTGTTGTTACTATTAATCTTCCTGATGTTGCACTTTCATCAGACAAAGATATGGAACTATTCTGGAAAATATTTGATGATAGATTAGAACTATGTCATAGAGCACTTCAAATAAGACATAAAAGACTTTCAAAAGTTACAAGCGATGTAGCACCAATTTTATGGCAACACGGAGCACTTGCAAGACTTGGTAAAGGTGAAAGTATTCATGATCTTTTACATCATGGTTATTCAACAATTTCACTTGGTTATGCAGGACTTTATGAATGTGTTAAATATATGACAGGTCATTCTCATACTGATGAATCTGTTGGTAAAGAATTTGGCTTAAAAGTAATGGAGTATATGAATAATAAATGTAAAAAATGGAAAGAAGAAGAAGACATTGATTATTCAGTATATGGAACACCAATTGAATCTACTACTTATAAATTTGCTAAATGTTTAAAAGATAGATTTGGTATTGTAAAAGGAATTACAGATAGAAATTACATTACTAATTCATACCATGTACCAGTATTTGAAGAAATTGATGCCTTTACAAAATTAAAACTTGAAAGTGAATTTCAAAAACTTTCTCCAGGAGGAGCAATTAGTTATATTGAAACACCAAACCTTGAAAATAATTTAGATGTTGTAATGGAAGTTATTGAATATATTTATAATAATATTATGTATGCTGAACTTAATACAAAATCTGATTATTGCCAAGCGTGTGGTTATACTGGTGAAATTTTAATTGATGATAATTTAGAGTGGTATTGTCCAAACTGTGGAAACAAAGATCATGATAAATTAAATGTTGCTCGTAGAACTTGTGGTTATATTGGAACTAACTTTTGGAATAAAGGTAGAACTGAAGAAATAAAAGAAAGAGTAATGCATATAGATAATAAGGATGCTTAAATATGAGATATCATAAAATTAGAAAAATGGATATTTCTAATGGACCTGGAGTAAGAGTTTCAGTATTTATGCAAGGATGTGCTTTTCACTGTGAAAATTGCTTTAATCCTGAAACTTGGGACTTTAATGGCGGTAAAGAATTTAATGAAACAACCATTGAAGAAGTATTAAACCTTTGTTCTAAAGATTTTATAACAGGGCTTTCCATTTTAGGAGGTGAGCCTATGCATCCAAATAATATTGAGGGTACTACAATGCTTGCTAAAGCTTTTAAAGAAAAATATCCAAATAAAACTTTATGGGTATGGAGTGGTTTTCTATTTGATAAAGATTTAAAAGGTAAAGAAGTACTTAATTACATTGATGTTTTAGTGGATGGACAGTTTGTAAATAGTCTTTCTAATCCAACTTTAAAATGGAAAGGGTCCTCAAATCAAAGAGTAATAGATGTTCAAAAAAGTTTAAAAAATAATGATATTGTAATATATGAATAAAATGCTATAATTATGGCATTTTTATTTTTTTTATGATAAACTAATCATAGAGTAGAGGATTTATGAGAAGTAAAAAAGGATTTACATTAATAGAACTTTTAAGTGTTATAGTTTTAATTGGGGTAATATTAACTATTGGTATATTTACAAGTATTAGAATACGAGAAAATATTTTAGCAAAACAGTATGAAAATTTAAAAAAAGAAATCGAGCTAGCGGGCAAAAATTATTATGTAGATACAGAAAGTACAACATTTTTTGTTAAAACATTAATTGATGAAGGCTATTTAAAAGCAAATAGTAATATGGATATATTAGACCCTCGTGATGGAAAATCATTAAAATGTCAAATTTTAAGTGTAAATGAACAAGATAAAGTTATATTAAATTACCAAAAAGATAGTAATTGTAGTAGTCCACTTGAGGATAATTATGATCTTAAAATTAAATTAGAAAATGCCCCTTTAGAGGATATTTGGTATAATCATCCCTTAATGTTAATTGTAGATAAAAAAGGTAAAAATATTGATAGTTTTACTTGGACTACTGATTTAAATCCTAATACAGTAAATAATGGTATTAAATTTGATTTAACAAATATTTATAATGAAAGAGGAAATGTCATAAATGATGTATTTTATGTAAATGGCTATGAAAGTGCGTCAGGTAAAGTTTTAAAATCAAAAGGTGAAAAAGTAAAAATAGATGGCGTATTTCCAGTTATTGAAAACGTTGAAATAATAAATAATGATATTTGGACAAAAGAAAAAGAAATTAGACTTTCCTTAAAAGATATTGGTTCTGGAATATATAGTTATATTATATCAAATAGTCCTTGTAATGATGATTATAAAAATTGGACAAAAAAATTCTATAAAAATGGAAATGAAGTAAAGCGTAGTCATACTGTAACTAAAGAGGGAAATTATTATTTATGTGTAGCGGATAAAGCAGGTAACATAACAAAATATGATAAAACTTTAAATGTTCAAAAAATTGATAATATAGCTCCACAATGTGATTATATTGGTAGTAATGTATGGTCAAATAATAATAAAGACTTAATGTTTGGTTGTCATGATAATGAAAGTGGTTGTGAAGCAAAAATTAAATTAAATGGTGCTTATGAAAAAGTCATAGAAAAAAATAATAATGTTTATGCAGTAAAAACATTTTCTAAAACCGCCACAAAAGAAAGAATAAAAGATACTATAGGAAGTTTTATTATATATGATAAAGCAGGTAATAATCAAACATGTCCTATAAATGCAACTGATAAAATTGATGTTTATATTGATAAAGAAAAACCTAAAATTAGTAATGAAAGAGTAAATGGAACTTTAAATTATAATAATAATACTATTAACGTAACATTTACTGTAAAAGATAATCACAGTGGTATGAATAGTTATTACATTGGTTATAATATGTATAATTATCCAAATGATTATGAATTTATAAATATAAATAATTGTCAAAAAAATGGTGATAGTTATTTATGCACTAAACAAATAACGTTACCATCAGAAAATGGAAGTGGGCAGACTTTCAATATAAATATTTTTGCTAAAGATAATGTAGGTAATATTCAAAAAAAAGATGTAACATACACACTTTATAATGCTTGTAGTGATACAATCTTAAAAAGATATCCTGGCGTTTGTCAATGTAGTCCACTGTTTGGTTATGGCCAAATAATTATTAACTATGAAAAATATTCAACATTTGATAATAGATATTGTGGTAATGCTGAACCTACATATATACCTTGTACTTGTGTTAATCCAGAACCAACTCCTACACCAACGCCTGAACCCGAACCAAGTCCAAATCCTGGTGTTAGTTGTGAGTACACAGATACGTCACTACGTGGTAATAGGTGCAATACTGTGGAAGATGTGCTTTATTATATTCACTCGTGTCAACCATCAAGTTGTGGCAAATTATGTAAATATACTGCAAGAGATGGCCATGGTGTGGATGGAACAATTAAAAAAAGTGTATTAAGTTACCCACAAAAATGTTCGAAGTATGGTAATGGAGGTGGCTCTTCCGGTGGTGGAAGTAACACTGGTGGTAATAATAATTGTCCTACTGGATATTATAATAACAAAGTACAATGCGAAACTGTTGAAATGGGAAAAAAATGCTGTAAATCATCAAATGGACTATGGGCCCCAAAATCATAGTAAAAATAACCAAAATATTTTGTTTGACAATTATATAAAAAAAGCATATAATTTAGATGTGTTTTGAAAAGACTATGAACAAGACGAAATTACCTAAAAACTTTAAGAGAGTTAACGTTTGGTGAAAGTTAATAGTAATAAGTAATTTAGATCACTTGGGAGTTGTTTATCTAAATAAATAGGATAAAATGTTTAATCCGCATTAAGGATAATAAGTTAAATATAAAGGTGGTACCGTGCAATAGCACCCTTTTGGTAACCACTTTTTTTAATGGAGGGAAGAAAGATGTTTAAAAAATTAGATGAAAGAAGTACTAATGAAGTAGAAAAAAGTATATTAGATACTTGGCAAAAAGAAGATATTTTATCACTTACTACAAAAGGAGATGAAAACTTTGTATTTTATGATGGACCAATTTACGCTAATGCTAAACCTGGAATTCATCATGTATTTGCTAAAACAATTAAAGATGCTTTTTGTAAGTATAATGTTATGAACGGATATAGAGTTGATAGAAAAATTGGACTTGATTGTAACGGACTTCCTATTGAGTATAATGTTGAAAAGAAATTAGGCATTAATGGCAAAAAAGACATTGAAGCAATGGGAATTGAAAAGTTTATTGAAGAATGTAAAAAAAATACAGCTTTAAATATTAGTGAAGTAAAAAAAGTTACTGATATGATGGGCCAATTTATTGATGAAGAACATCCGTATATTACTTGTGAAAATGATTATCATGAAACTGAATGGTATTTACTTAAAGAAATGCATAAAAAAGGTGCTATTTATCATAGTAATAAAATACTTCCATATTGTCCAAGATGTGGTACAGAACTTGCTAAGTTTGAAGTCGATCAAGGATATCAATTAGATCCAGTTAATACAGTAATTGTTCCATTTAAATTAGTTGGTAAAGATGAATACTTACTTGTTTGGACTACAACACCATGGACACTTCTTGATAATGTTGCTGCATGTGTTAATCCAGATTATGACTACATTAAAGCACAGTCTATGGGATATAAATTTATACTATGTAAAGACCTTGCAGATAAAGTTTTAGGTGAAGATTATAAAGTTTTAGAAACATTTAAAGGAACTGACTTAGTAGGGCTTAAATATGAACAATTAATGCCATTTGCAACTGTTGAAGGTGGTAAAGCATTTGAAGTAGTTGCAGATAGCTATGTAACATCTACTGACGGAACTGGTATTGTTCACATTGCACCAGCATATGGAGAAGATGATAATAGAGTTTGCCAAGAAAATGGCTTTGGTTGGACTCAAAGTGTAGACCTTGCAGGTAAATATACAGTTGGTCCTTGGAAAGGTACTTTAGTTACTGATAAAGACTTAGAAATAACAATTATCAAATGGCTAAAAGAAAATGATAAATTATTTAAAAAAATAAAAATTGAGCACGACTATCCTCATTGCTGGAGATGTAAAAGTCCACTTATTTATTTTGCTAAGCCAGCGTGGTATGTAAAAACAACTGATTATAAAGATAAAATAATCGAAGAAAATAATAAAATCAATTGGTATCCACAGTATGTTGGTACAAAAAGATTTGGTAACTGGCTTGATAATATGGTAGACTGGGGAATTTCTAGAAATAGATACTGGGGTTGTCCACTTCCATTTTGGGTATGTGATGATTGTGGTAAATTTGATGTAATTGGTTCTCGTGAAGAATTAATTGAAAAAGCTGACCAAAAGCTTAAATATGAAGATATAGATTTACATAGACCATATGTAGATAATATTACAATGAAGTGTTCTTGTGGTGGTACAATGCATAGAGTAAGTGATGTAGCTGATGTTTGGTTTGATTCAGGTTCAATGCCTTATGCACAATGCCATTATCCTTTTGAAAATAAAGAGTGGTTTGATAAACATTTCCCAGCAGATTTTATTGCAGAGGGTATTGATCAAACTCGTGGATGGTTTTATGTACTACTTGTAATAAGTACAATTATAAGTGGAACTTCATCATTTAAAAATGTTGTAGTTAATGATATGATGCTTGATAAAAATGGTAAAAAAATGAGTAAATCTACTGGAAATATTATTGACCCTGTAGCTATTATGGAAAAATATGGAGCAGACTCTATAAGATGGTATATGCTTTATGCTTCTCCAGTATGGACTCCGCTTAAATTCGATGAGGATGGTGTCAAGGAAGTTTATTCAAAATTTGTAAATCCTTTAAAAAATACTTATTCATTCTTCCAGATGTATGCAAATGTAGATAATATTAATATTAGTGAATGTGAAATTGAATATTCTTTACGTGAAGAAATAGATAAATGGTTACTTTCTAAATATAATAATTTAGTGAAAAATGTTAGAAATGCATTCGATGAATATGATTTAAATAAAGTTACAAGATATATTACATCATTTGTTTCAGATGATTTATCTAACTGGTATATAAGACGTAATCGTAATAGATTCTGGGGAAACAAACTTGATAATTCTAAAAAAAGTGTATACAAAACAACTTACGAAGTTTTAAGTGGATTATGCAAACTAATAGCTCCAATTGCTCCTTTTGTAAGTGAAGAAATTTATACAAACTTAACAAGTGAAACTTCTGTTCATTTAGCAGAGTATCCAGTTTGCAATGAAAAATTAATTGATAACCCTTTAGAAGAAAAAATGGATTTAGTAAGAGATTTAATTTCTATCGGAAGATATGTTCGTGAAGAAAATAAAATTAAAGTACGTCAACCTTTATCAGAGGTATTAATTGATGGAAAATATAAAGATATTATTGGTTTACTTACTTCTTTAATAAAAGAGGAATTAAATGTCAAAGAAGTAAAATATATTCAAGATGTAAATACTTATATGAATTTTGAAATTAAACCTAATTTCAAAGAAGCAGGTAAAGTATTTGGCAAAAATATGAAAGAATATCAAGCATTATTAGGAAAGTTAAGTAAAGAGGATATTGATTTATTAATTAATGATAAAGAAATTTCATTAAATTTTGATGGCAATGATTATGCAATTAATAAAGATTTAATTGATATAAGATATAGTGCTAAAGAAGGCTTTGATATTGGCATGGATAATGGCAAATTTGTTATACTTAATGCAGTTATTACTGATGAGCTTAAAAAAGAAGGTAATGCTAGAGAATTTGTTTCAAAAGTTCAAGCTATTAGAAAAGAAAGAGATTTTGATATAGCAGATAGAATTATTATCACTTTAAATGGTGAAAAAGAGTTTATCTCTTCGATTAAAGATAACGAAGAATATGTAAAAAATGAAACTTTAGCGGTAACACTAAACTATGATGAAAGTTTAAATAAAGATATAGTGCTTAATAATTATAATGTTGGTATCAATATTAAAAGGGTAGATTAACTATCCTTTTTTGCTTTAAAAAAAGTAACTAATTTTTAGTTACTTTATATGTATAGCCTTTTGTATCAACTGTAGTTTTTTCAATTATAAGAGGTTTTTTTAGTGTTCCAAAAGCGGTATTATCAATTTCAAAATCAGTATTTTCTATCTTTTCAATTACATCCATTTTTTCGATTACTTTTCCAAATGATGCATATAGTCCATCAAGAGAAGTTTTAGCATCATCAGATAGCACTATGAAAAATTGACTTCCCGCGGAATTTGGGTCTGCATTTCTGGCCATTGATATAACTCCTTTTGTATGAGATAAAGTGTTATTAAAACCATTTTGACTAAATTCACCTTTAATGGAATAACCAGGTCCACCAGTTCCAGTACCAGTGGGATCACCACCTTGAATTACAAAACCTTTTTGAACTCTATGAATTGTGTTATTATCATAAAATCCTTCTTCAGTTAAGTTTACAAAATTTGCCACCGTATTAAAGGCAATATTCGGATAAAGTTCTATTTTAATTTGTCCAAAATCTTTAATATCCATAGTTACAATAGGATTTTCCTTTGGCATTGGTTTATTTTGAGCACAACTACATATCATAAACATTAAAAGTAAAAGCATAAGTATTTTCTTTTTCAATTTTTATCACCATTTAAATTATACAAGATTTGTTTAAATGTGTCTAGTAACAAAATTATGAAAAATCTATTTTAGCATTATTGCAAAGTAGATTTTTTTTTAGTATAATTAAATAGATACTAGGAGGATAAAGTATGGCGTTTAAATTTAAAAAATTATTCGAAGATAATGATGATGAAATGCAAAGTGTAAGTGAAGATGAATTTTATACCATTAGTAAAGAAGATGCTGTAAAAGAGGCAGACAAAACAGGTAATAAAATGATTTTACTTGAACCACGTGCATATTCTGAATCACAACAAATTGCTGATCATCTTAAAAATCGTAATTCAGTTGTTGTTAATTTAAAAAGAGTTACAGCACCTCAAGCAAAAAGAATTATTGATTTTTTAAGTGGTTGCATTTATGCAATCGGTGGTTCAATGCAAAAAATAGGTGTTGGTATTTACTTATGTACACCAAAAAATGTTAATGTACAAGGTAAAATAACTGATGATACTGATAAGAAAGAAAAGGAAGAAACTGAGGAAATAGATTGGTAGAAAGGGTAATCCATGGTTAAATTTAGAACTAATATCTATGGTTATAATAAAAGTGATGTCGCTAAATTTGTGGGTGAAGTAGCTAGTGAATATGAAAGTATTTATGAAAAATTAAAAAATGTTACTTTAGAGGCACAAAGTCTTAAAGAGGAAAATGAAAAATATAAAAATTTAGAAAAGACTTTAAACGACACTCTTTTGCTTGCTCAAGAAACTAGTGCTAATGCTCAAAAAGCAGCTTTTGCTCAGAGTAAATTAATTGTGGAAGATGCCAAAAATAATGCTTCGAAAATTGTTAATAATTCACTTTTAAAAGCACAAAATATTGAAAGAGAAGCAGAAGAATTACAAAGAAAAGTAATAAGTTATAAAAAAAGATTTATTGCTTTGGTGGAATCACAGGTTGACGAAATGGATAAATTTGATGAAAGGTTAAAATGAAAACAAGAATTATTAGTGCTATAGTAGCAATTATTATTGCTATTCCTTTTGTTTATTTGGGTGGATATCCATTTAAAATAGCAATAGGACTTATATGTTTATGGTCTTATAAAGAAATTATGGATTTAAAGAAAACTCATGAAAATATTCCCAACATTCCAAAATATTTAGGACTTTTAAGTTTACTTTTAATTGTATTTGCAAATACAACATATTCTTTATATTATAGTGGTGTTTCTTATGTATATTTAGCTATAATTTGTTTTAGTCTTATTGTGCCAGTTATATTTGATGAAAAATATTCAATAAAAGATGCATTTCATTTAATTGGTTTAATTTTATTTATAGGACTTGGATTTAATAGTATAATATTAGTAAGAAATATGGGACTAAATTTATTTTTATATTTAGTTTCTATTTCAGTAGTTACAGATTCATTTGCACTTTTTGCAGGAAGTCTATTTGGTAAAAACAAATTATGCCCAAATATTTCACCAAAAAAGACTTGGGAGGGAAGTATTGGTGGCACTTTGTTTGGAACGATTATTCCCATAATTATTTATTATTTATTTTTTAAAAAGTTAAGTTTAGAAGTTATTTTAATAACAGTTATTTTAAGTATTATGGATCAAGTTGGTGATTTAATATTTAGTAAATTAAAAAGAGAAAATTCAATTAAAGATTTTTCAAATATAATGCCAGGTCATGGCGGGGCACTTGATAGATTTGATAGCACACTTGTAATATTTCTTACATATGTAGCATTATCATTAATATTATTATAAAGGAGAATTTAAAATGTTTACAAGTATAGGATTATTTATTTTAAAAATATTATTATTATTATTTATGTTAGGAATTATAATATTAGTTCATGAGTTTGGTCATTTTATTTGGGCTAAAACTTTTGGAGTGTATATTTATGAATTTTCAATAGGTATGGGACCAGTTTTACATACTCATAAAGGTAAAAAAGACGGTATAAATTATAATATTAGAGCAATTCCTATTGGAGGGTTTGTATCTATGGCTGGTGAAGTATATGATAATGATGATGTAGATTTAAATAATAAAAAAATAAAAAAAGATAAATTAATGTGTAATAAAAAATGGTGGCAAAGATTAATCATTTTAGTAGCAGGTGTTGTTAATAATTTTATTTTAGCAATTATAGTATTATTTGTGTATACCCTTATTTGGGGTGGAGGAGCAATTACTCCGAAAGTAGAAAATGTAGTTTCAGGAAAACCTGCAGAAAGTGCTGGAATAAAAACTGGTGATGTTATTACAAGTATAAACGGTTATAAAGTATCATCTTGGGATAAAGCACAAATTATTTTATATTATAAAAATAAAAATGAATTTTATACTTTTGATGTAAAACATCCTGATGGAACTAAAGAGGAAATTAAAATTGTCCCCGAAATTATTAAAGATGAAAAAACTGGTAGTGAGTCAAAACTATTTGGTATTCAAATAGCAACTTTTGATACCTCTAATGTGTTTAAAGCATTTGTTTATAGTATTAAAAAATTTAATTCAATTATGAGTTCAATGTTTTATACAATTACTGGTTTAATAACTGGTAAAATAGGACTTTCTGCTTTATCAGGACCTGTGGGTATTTATGAAGTCGTTGGCGAAACTGTTAACTATGGTATTAAATATTTCTTATATATATTAGCATTTTTATCTATTAATGTTGGTTTTATAAATATATTACCATTCCCAGCATTTGATGGTGGACATGTATTCTTCCTTTTAGTGGAGAAAATAAAAGGAAGTCCTGTTAACTCTAAATTTGAAAGTACTTGTCATTTAATAGGTTTTATCTTAATATTCCTTTTAATGATAATTGTAACAATTAACGATATAATTAAACTATTTTAGCTTAATTATATTTTTTTAATTTACATGTCATTTTTTTAGTGATATTATGAATATGGTGATAGATAATATGCAAAATAATAAAAAGGAACTTGTAAAATTACTTTTAAAAGAAAATTTAGAGGGTAAAAGCGAAGAGGAACTTGTAGATATGCTTACAAAAAGTCCTATATCAATAGATACCGATAAAGAAATTGATACAAATAGGTCTTTTGGAGATTTTTTAGCGGATAAAATAACTCAAATAGCGGGTAGTTGGCCATTTATAATAGGTTTAATTATATTTTTAATTTTATGGATAATTCTTAATTTATATGTTTTAAAAGAGGCTGATCCATATCCGTTTATTCTTTTGAACCTACTTTTATCTTGTATAGCGGCACTTCAAGCACCAATAATTATGATGAGTCAAAATAGGGAAGCTAAAAAAGATAGACTTCGTAGTGAAAATGATTATAAAACAGATTTAAAAACTGAACTTATCATTGAAACTTTATATAATAAAATAGAAAAGATAATAGCAAATCAAGATAAGATAATTAAATTACTCGATGAAGAAGATAAATAACTTCGTTGTGTCAAAAAATAATATTTAGCATTTAATATTATGAAAAGACAAAAAGGAGGAATTTATATGAATCATTGTGCAGGTAGTCTTGGAGCTGCGATTATATTAGTATTATTTATACTTCTTATAATCATAGTTGGCGCCTATATTTAGAGGTGAGATATGAGCTGCTGTAATAAAAAAAATCCAGAGGATAAATGCTCTAACGGATTTAACAATTATTTTTTCATAGTTTTAATACTTTATATCTTACTTGCAATAATTATAGGACCAATTATCTAAGAGGAAAAGCAAATGCTTTTCTTTTTTTATACTATTTTTTAAAAGTGGTCAAAAAAATGTGAAATTAATATAAAAATGTTTGATTTTTAAAGATATAATTTAATTTAAATTATAAATAAAAAAAATGAACTAATTTAGTTCATTAATTTACGGGTTTAACATTAATATTTTGATTTAAAGAAGTAAGAACATTTTTATATTCTTCATAAATTGATTTATAATCTTTATTATAACTTTCATTCATTTTACTAAAAGGAATAACTTTATAATCTTTATGATTTTTATTATATGTATAGGTAAGATCTGCACCAATATTATCTACTTTAATTTCTGATGTACCATCTTCATAAGTAGTTTTGGTTATATCCATTGAGGCAAGAACTCCCACAATACCTTTATATCCTATCATATCAAGCAAATCTCCTTGGTTAGAAATAAAATTACCAAGTGAATAGAAAACCACAGTATTTCCAATAATGTCAAATGGTTGAAGACAGTGTGAATATGTTCCTAAAATAATATTTACTCCTAGAGAAGCAAGATAATTTGCTATTTCTTTATTAGATGCAGTAGGAACTGTTTCATATTCAGCACTTGCTTTATGCCAATGCATTGCTACAATAATTACATCCACTTTTGTTTTTAAATCTTCAATTTCTTTTTTAGCAGTTTCTTCATCATAAATATCAATTTTATATTTAATATTACTAACTGAGTTATCAAGTCCATTTAAAGTATTTGTATAATTTAAAAAACCATACTTTATTCCATTTTTTTCAGAAATATTATATTTATTTTCCATTGTTTCATCTTCATTAAATCCATCAAAAACTACATTTTTATTCTTCCAAAAATTATAGGAATTAGTTAAACATGTGTCTGATGCATAAGTGCAGTCTGCACTATGATTTGATGCAAGTGATACCATATTAAATCCAGCATCAACCATTGCATCACCAAACTCTGATGGAGTGTTAAAATATGGATATGAACAATAACCCGGCATATTATATTTACAGTTAAATCTATCTGTAAGTTTACCACCAAAAACTGTTTCTTGATTATAGTATTTTATATCATAATCCTTTATTTGTTCCTTAACAAGTTCTAGTTGAGGAGCAAAATTAAAAGTATCTGTTTCTTTATCATAAGCACTTAAATATACTGGATTATGTAAAAGAGCATCACCGGTAGCCACTAAAGAGATTTTTTTAATAATAGGATAAGTAACTTTATTTTCATTAACAATTTTATTAAAATTAAACTTATTATCATCTTTGCTTATTAAAAAATAAGAAGTAATTGTTATTGAAATTAACATTATAAATGTAAAAATAAATTTAATACTTTTTTTAATTTTTCTTTTCTTTTTCATAAGTACTCACTACTAAATTATATACATCGCTTACTTTTTTAGAAGGTTTAACCTTATAATTTGGCATGATATGTAAGTGCAAATGTTTTATTTCTTGTTTATCACCATAGTTAATTGAAAAAGTGCATCCTTTTTCATTTGTTACATCCATTAAAACTTTAGCATAATTTTTAGCAACTTCAAACATATGATTAAAAGTTTTTTCATCAACTTCATAAATATCTTCGAAATGCTTTTTAGGAATAATAAGTGCATGTCCATCACAAATAGGAAATTTATCCATAATAAGGACTAATCTTTCATCTTCATAAATAGTCATTCTTTCATTTTGATTTTGTGCAATACTGCAAAATAAACAATTCATATTTCACCTCATCTATATTATATCAATTATTTAAACCAAACACTATCTAAATTTACATTTTCACTTTTTGGAGCAGGATTTGGATATTCAAACTTTACAAGAAGGGGCATTTTAAATGCAGAACCAAAACATAAAGCATTACCAGGTACAATTGATTTCATTTTTTCAATT
The DNA here is from genome assembly GCA_934098665.1 of uncultured Bacilli bacterium. Taxonomy (GTDB): domain Bacteria; phylum Bacillota_I; class Bacilli_A; order RF39; family UBA660; genus UBA6448. The sequence goes on along the minus strand of CAKOOO010000001.1, from coordinate 133,515 downwards.
ATATCATCAGTTATATAAGGAACAACTTTTCTAATGTAAGAAATATCAGTAGGGTGAGTCATTTTAAAAATTAAAAAGTTATTACATTGACTAAGTGTTGTTTCACTTATTTCTGAGGGTCTTTGTGAAATAAGCCCTAAAAGTACCCCATATTTTCTGCCTTCTTTAGCGATTCTTTCAAAAATATTATATCCAAGTACATTTAAATCATTATCATGACCTGCATATCTATGTGCTTCCTCAATTATTAAATTAAATGGATTAGAACCTCTTTCCTTTAAAGAAGCAACATAATTAAATATTAATTTAGAGTATATTTTAACAAGTGCTTTACCAAAACTTTCAGTAACATAGTTAATATTAAAATTAATTATTTGTGCTTTTTTATTTGCATTTGTATGAACTATATTATTTATAAATGTTTCTATACTTATATAATTATTTACTTCGAAATATTTTTTATAATCACTATTTAAAATACTATCAAGTCTTACTTTTAAAATGTTCATATTATTATAAACACTATCATTTTTCCATATACCTTCATCAATAAGAGCAAACTCTAAAGCATTAGCTACATCTTCGAGTGTAAACATTTGTGTTCCATCAGGTAGTGAAAATGTAACTTCATCACCAATAAATCCTTGTAAAAAATCAGTAACTTGCTCAATAGCGTTAATTTTATTATGATCATCAACTCTCATACACTGACGCAATGTTCTAAAATATCCAGGTTCATTAATTGGACTTTCAAGATTAATTTCTTCGGTATTAGTTTTTGTAAGAACTCCTACAAACTGATCTCTTATTTGAGGACCAGGTTTACCACTTATTAATATATCAAGAAGTGCTTTTGCTAAAATTGTATTTTTATATGCTTTAATATTTTCATCATTATTAATAAATAAATTAACATATCTTAAAGTTTTTTCTAAAATACTTAATTGGCTTTTATCATTTGCTTCGAGTAGTAAAGCATATTCCTCAATATTTAAAAGCCATGGAGGTAATGTAAGAATTTCATTACTACTATTTATATCAGTTGTATAAGTTTTATATGCAAAAGATGGTTCATTATTTAAATAATTAAATGCACTAGCGTACTCACCATAAGCATCAAAAATAATAATATTAGGATTACTATTAATATTATTTTGATTCATTAAATTTTGTATAATTCTTGTAAAGCCACAACTTTTACCACTTCCTGAAGAACCAAATATTGCAAAATGAGAACCAAATAAATTATTTGTATTTGCAAAGATATTTACATTTTCATAATAGGGACTTTTTCCCATGAGTAAACTATTACCACTAAAACCCACTATATTTTTTACAAAATCATAATTAAGTAAATATATTACACTTGCAAAAGAGGGTTTTTCATCAAAACCATAAATAAATTTATCACCATTTAATTTTCCTAAAATATTAACTTTACATCCTGTTAAAGATAAAGACGTTATTTCACCAATAAAAGATTTATTTGCATCTTTTATTAAAACATATAAATTAATTAAATTTGGTACTTTTTTAATATCAAGTGCAAGTTTTACATCAATTTCATTTCCAATTATTTGTTCAATAGTTCCTATCATATTAATACCTCTTTATTCTAAAAATATTATATCAAAATAAGATTTTTTTTACAATAAAATTGATTTACTTAATATGTAAAAAAAATTAAAAATATTTGTTTTTTGTAAACGTTATGATATACTTTATTTGTAATAAGTTTTAAACTAGCGGATTCTTTCGAGTTTAAAAAGGAGTTAAATAATTATGGAAATAGATAGATTAAATTTACTTAGAAAAAAATATGCAATATGTAATACTATATGCTATAGTATTGCAATTATACTTAACATTTTATTTGTGATACTTTGTAAACATCAAATTATTTCATTATCATTTAATTGTTATATTGTTTTACCATTTACAGTAATTTTTAGTTTAGTTTTTGCTGGGTTGCCTGGTCAAAAATATGTAAGAGAATATACTTTGCTATATAAAAATTATTTTGTTTACAATGCTTTAAAAGAAATTTTTACTGATTTAGAATATGAACCAGAAAAAGGCATTTCAGAGGAAACTTTAATGGATACTAAAATGATTGATACCTCAGACAGATATCATTCTAACGATTACATAAAAGGAAAATACAAGGATGTAAATTTTGTATCATCAGATGTTCATATTGAGGAAGAACATGAAAGAGAAGATAAAGATGGTAATAAAGAAACTTATTATGTAACATTATTTATGGGTAGATGGTTTATATTTGATTTTAATAGGGCATTTAAATCAAATTTATGTGTGTCACAAACTTCCTCAGTTATTAATTTTTATGATTTAAATTATGAAAAAATTGCTTTAGAGGATGAAGAGTTTAATAAAAACTTTTTAGTTTATGCTCAAAATGAACATGAAGCATTTTATATTTTATCACCATCATTTATGGAAAGAATTAAAGATTTAAGTTTAAAAATAAATGGCAGGTTAATATTATGTTTTAATAATAATAAACTATATTTAGGTCTTAATAATTATTTAGATTCTTTTGAACCAAGTATGCATAAAAAGGTTAATGAAACTATTATTAAAGATACAATAAAAAAAGATATTGATGTAATTATAAATTTTATTGAACAGCTTGATTTAGACAATGATTTATTTAAGGAGGATTAATAAATGGAAGCAAAACATATTTTATTAATAGTTATAGGAATTATATTTTTAATTATATTAGGAAATTATATTGGAACTCTTAATATTTTAAAAAAGTATAAACTTAAAATAAGTGAAGCATTATCTGGAATAGATGTAGCATTATCTAAAAGATATAATGTTATAACAAATCTTGTTGAAGTTGTAAAAGGGTATACAAAACATGAAAAAGAGGTTTTATTAAGTGCTATAAAATTTCGTAATAATATGAGTTTAAATGAACTTAAAAATATTAATTCATCACTTGATGAAACAATGAATAAAATAAATATTATTATTGAAAAATATCCTGATATAAAAGCAAATGAAAACTTTTTAAATTTACAAAAAGCAATAATAGATTCTGAAGAACATTTATCTGCTTCGCGAAGGGCATATAATGCAAATGTTTCTTTATATAATGAAAAGGTTATTACTTTTCCATCACTTATTGTAGCAAAAATTCATGGTTTTAAAGAAGAAGAGTATTTTAAAGTCGATGAAAATGAAAAGGATGCAAAGGTTAGTTTATAGATAGACAAATTTTTATTTAGTCTATTTTTTTAAAAATAATACTATAGACTTAAAATATCAATTGTGCTATTATTTATAATAGGAAGTAGGTAGTTTGTGAGAAGTTGTGTAAAAAAAATCGTTTTATTTTTTAGTGTGGTTTTGGTTATAGGTACTTTTATATTATTTAAACATTTTAGCTCTAATAAAATAGAAAGAGTATTAAAATCAGAAAGTTATAATTATCTTCCTATGGAAGCTAAAAAATATATTGAGGATATTTATAATGAAACTGGTGAAATTATTTTAACTGAAAAGAATAAGGAAGATGAAGAGCCATACTTAAATCCTGATTATGTTGAATATTTAAAAAATGGTAAGAGTAGTGAATATGGTTATATTCCAGAAATATATATAATAGAACATTCATATAAAAATGATGTTTTAACTAAACAAGGTGATTCCAATGAAAAAACATCATTATCATATTATAATTTAAGAGATGATGGTTATATTACAAATGTTTATAACCAAGGTTCTGAGGGGTTATGTTGGGCCTTTTCTTCAGCAACTTCTTTGGAAAGCCATTTAGCTATAAAAAGTAACAAAACTAAAATGTTAACTTTTTCTGAAAAACAAATAGATTATGCAACTACTAAAGACTTAAATTCAATTGATGCAGGTAGTAACCCATTTTTATATAATAATAGTCCAGTTATAGGTGACAACCTAAATGAGGGCGGAAATATGCTAAGATTTGCTAATTCAACAGCAATTGGTATTTCTCCAGTTTTGTGCGCTGGAAATTGTAGTGCTGGAACAAATTACAATAGCGATAAAAATATAAAAAGCAATAAATATTGGAAGTATGATTATAATTATACTTCTAAACTTTCACCATTTGAAATCACAAATATAGATAATACTGAATATAGTTTAAATGAATTTCTATTTTTTAATCCGCTATCAACCAATAATCAGTCTGACGTCGATGCTTTAGTAAATCTTTTAAAAGAGCAAATTGTTAATAATGGTTCTATACATGTTTCTGTTGGAGCTTATACAAATTTATCGGTAGAATATATACCAACTGGAACAGAAAAAGCATTAAATACTGATGGAAAAAATGTTATATATTATGTACCTTATAAATGGAATCCTAGTTCAGGAATGAACCACGCAGTTTCAGTAATTGGGTGGGATGATAATTATACACATAATATTTGTTTAAATAAAACAGATTTTGAAATAACTAATGCTACAAAGGTAGGAAATAATTATTCTTGTACTAAAGGTGATTTATATACGATAAATGGGGCATGGATAATACAAAATTCATGGGGAAATAATGATACTTTTATATACTTACCTTATAATACAATGAAAAGTTCTTATAGTAGTATAACTAATGTAAGTGAAGTAGATTATGACAATTCTTATAGAGCAACTGGACAATATACTACATTTACAAAAGGAAATACAAAAGAATTATTAAAAAAAGTTAAATTTTTTGTTAATTCATACAATAAAACTATATATGTTTATTATCGAAATAATGAAGTAATTGTTTCAGATTATGAATATGTTTCAAGTTATGAATTATTAAAATCTCAAACATATTCTCAACCAGGACTTTACACTATTGATATTTCAGAAAACAATATAGTTCTAGATGAAAATACAGAAAAGTTTAAATTAACATTCAAAGGAGATAATATTAAATATGATTATTACGGCTCTATTCATACAAGTAATGTTGGTGAAGATAAATTTATTGATTTAACAAATATTAGATCAACAAGTGAAAAAATCTTGACTAAATGTACTTTAGATGATAACAAATGTATTTCAGATCCACATACAGTAACTTTTGATGATAATAATGTATTTGTTGTTTCAGGAGTTTCTAGAAATTTATCATCAAATGATAATTTAACATTTAAAATATTGAATCAAAATAATGAAGATGTTACAAATTTATTTCATGTATTTAGAAATTATTCTGTTTCTAATTATATTAACGCACTTTTATCATATAATAGTGAAAATGTGAAATTAGGTACATATACAGTTGAGGTTTATTATAATAATGAAAAATATGATAAAATTGAATGGAAACTAACGAAACATAATAATAAAATGTTGGGTATTGGAACGAAAGAAAATCCCTATGAAATTAAAACTGCATCCGATTTAAATGGATTAAGAAATTTAAATACAAAAGATAATCATTATGTGCTAACTAATGATTTAGATTTATCATATGATACAACTAATACAAAAGGATTATTTTATAATTCTGGTGCTGGATGGTTACCAATTAGTGATTTTTATGGAAGCTTTAATGGAAATAATCATGTGATAAGTGGTGTATACATAAATAGACCAAAAGATATAGGTAAAGACCCAGTTGGAATATTTGGAAATATTTATGGAAAAAATAATTACATAAAAAATTTGATAATAAAAGATGTAAATATTAATGGTTATTTAGATGCTGGTGCATTGGCTGGTACAATATCTATAACAGATGAAATAGAAATTAATAATGTATCTGCTATTGGCGGTAAAGTTAATTCATCATACTATAATGGTGGATTAATAGGAGGTATAAATGTATCAAAAGCAGTTACTAAAAATGTAAATTGTAATATGTACAATTTGTATTCGAATGTAAGTGTTGGTAACATAGATACAGTTTTTGCCGGAGGAATAATTGGTGTTGCTGAAGGGCAAAAACTTAACGTAACAATTAGTGACTCAGCAAGTTATAGCAAAGTGAGTGGTAATGGCTCACTTGGTGATAGTGCTATCGGAGGCATAGTTGGTGATAGTGGTTTAGTAAATAATCTTACTATAAATAACGCTATAAGTGCTGGTAGTTATAAAACACAAGTAGCAACTAGATTAGGTGCAGCTGTTGGCTATATTAATCAAACTAATTCGGTAAATATAAGTGGTGTATGGTATACAAATGAAAACAAATTATATGGAAAAATTACATCAAATGGTACTGAAACGATTAATAATAATACTGCTGTAACATTAGATGATTTAATAGCAAACAATTACGCAAATTATTTTGAACATAAGTCACAATGGACACAACCAGAAATTGACGGTTATAAAAGATTTCCTATATTAACAACATTACTGGATAAATTTGACTTCACTGAAACAATTGATGATTTTGAAATGAAAATTTCGGAAGCAAAGAATATATATGATTTAATTTTCCCAAATACTAATAATGCAAAGAACATTAAATGGACATATGATGATGAGTATTTAACTATTAGTTCATCGGGTGTCATTACTCCAAAGAAAATTGGTGTAACGACAATTCATATAACTAGTTTGTATGATGGTTATAAAGATGATATACAGGTTACAATAATGGAAGCAAAAACAATTACATTTAATAGCAACAATCCATCTAATGAAGAAAGTTCACAAGATGTTGCTATTAATAGAAAGTTTAATTTGGTTAAAAACTTATTTACATATAAAGGTCATACATTTAAAGAATGGAATACTAAAGCAGATGGTACAGGAATAGTATATTATGATGAGCAATTAATTGAAAGTGGAATAAATGAAGATTTGAAATTATATGCAATTTGGAGTGAAAATCAATATAAAATAACATTTGATGGAAATGGTGTGACATCAAATAATAATAAAACAGTTGATTTGACTATGACTTATCCTAGTGAAGGAACTATTTCATTTGGAAATTTAGATTTCTCAAAAGAAAATTATTATATTGATAACTGGAACACTAAACAAGACGGAACAGGAATAAAATTTTCTGCAAAATCAAGTGATTCTATAATTTTTGATAATATTCCATTTGATGAACAAAATAATATAACCTTACATGCACAATGGAAAGAAGAAAAATATACAATTACGTTTAATCCAAACCAAGGTATTGGTAATATGCCAAATATGGAACTAATAAAAAATGTGAGTGCTAATTTATCTAAAAATATATTTACAAGAGATAATTATATATTTAAAAATTGGAATACTAAAGCAGATGGAACGGGTGTATCTTATGAAGATGAACAATTGATAAGCATTACCGAGGATATAACCTTATATGCTCAATGGGAAAAAATTAAAGTTAAAATTATATATTGTTTAGATGATAGTTGTACAAACAAAAATGAAAAAGAATATGAAATTGGACAAACTATTAAAATTGAAAATTGTACTATTGAAATGGCTGGTTATTATTTTGACTCTTGGAATACAAAAGTAGATGGTACTGGTCAAAAATATAGCATAGGAAATGAAATAACTTTAGAAAAAGAATTAGTTTTATATCCAATATTTAAATCAAGTTTCACATATTCAATAAATGATTATTCAGTTGATGAAAATAGTAATACAATTAATAAGATAATTGTTGGAACAACTGAAAGTAATTTTAAAAATCATATTAGACTTGGAGATAATTATAGTGTAACTGTTGATTCATCAAATAATTTAATTTATACTGGTTCTAAAACAAGAATATATGATTCTGGTAGCTTAATTAAGGAATTTACAAATGTAGTTACTGGTGATATTACTGGCGATGGTATAATAAATTCAGCTGATTTACTTAAAATAAGACAACATCTAATTGGGGTAAAACCACTTAATGGAATATATTTTACAGCATCAGACATAAATTATGATAACACAGTAAATTCTGCAGACTTACTTAGAATAAGACAACATTTGATAGGAACAAAATTAATAGGATAGAAAGGATAAAAAAATGAAAAAATTAAAATTAATTTTAACTGGAATATTATCATTTTTAATAGTTAGCTTAAATGTATATGCTGCAAGTGCTAGTTTAACAGTTAGTTCAAGTAGCATATATTCAGGTGAAAGCTTTACAGCATATGTAAATATGAATGAAGCAGCAGCGTGGAATTTACATGTTGCTTCTTCAGGACCTGTAAGTGGTTGCAAACTTGATATAGCTGATGCTACATTAGATGCACTTGATACAAGTAAATCATTTCCAGTTACTTGTACATCTACAGGAGTTGGAACAATAACTCTTACACTTTCTGGAGATGTAACAAGTGCAAATGATGGAAATGCTGTAAATGTTTCAGGAAGTGCTTCAGTAACTGTTACAAATAAACCAGAAACAACTCCAACACCAGAACCAACTCCAACACCAGAACCAACTCCAACACCTACGCCAAGTCCTAAACCATCAAATCCCCAACCATCAAATCCTCAAACAACAACACCACAAAAAAGTAGTGATGCAAGTATTAAAACATTTAGTATAAAAGAAATAAAAGATTTCAACTTTGAAAAAGATACTTTAGAATATAATCTAACATTAACTGAAAACGTAGATAAATTAAAACTTGATATAACGCTAAATGATGCCAAAGCAACATATGAAATAATCGGAAATGAAAACTTAAAAGTTGGAGAAAATAAAATTATTATTAAAGTTACAGCTGAAGATAATAAAGTAAAAGAATACACTTTAAATGTAAAAAAAGAGTCTATTTGTAAAGAAAGTATTTCACTTAAAAATATTAGTGTAAATGGATATATATTAAATTATTATAGAAATAACTATAATTATACTTTAAAAATAAATAACGAAGATAAACTAGATATTAATATTGAAAATGATAATGACAAATTAACTTATGAAATAATTGGAAATGAAAAATTGAAAAACAATAGCAAAATAGAAATAAAGATAACTGATGGAACTGAAAGTCAAAGTTATATAATAAATATTTCTAAATCTAATATGCCAAATATATGGTTAATATGTGCATTAAATGTAATTATTATTGTTTTAATAATAGGTATAACATTATTACTTATAAGAATGAAAAATAATAATAAAAAATTAAATGAAAATAATTTAAATATAAATTAGAAAGAAATAAAATTCTTTCTTTTTTAATTATCATTAACTTTATATTTTTTTAATATACTTAAATGGAGGTATATTACTTTGGGACTAAATGATAATGAAGTATTAAGTAGTCGTAAAAAATATGGTAGTAATGAAATAACTAGAAAAAAAGGTGATACATTTTTAAAAATATTATTAGAGTCACTATCTGATCCTATAATTAAAATACTTTTAATAGCTCTTGCCATAAAAGTTGTATTTTTATTTAAAAATTTTGACTGGTATGAAACACTTGGAATTGTTATTGCAATTTTTTTAGCATCTTTTATATCTTCGATAAGTGAATATGGTTCTAATAAAGCATTTGAAAGACTTTTCGAAGAAAGTCAAAAAACAAGTGCTAAAGTAATTCGTAATAATAAACTTATAAGTATTCAAAGTAAAGATGTTGTTGTTGGTGATATTTTGTGTTTATCAGGGGGAGATAAAATTGCGGCAGATGGTAAAATTATTTCTGGCACGCTTACTTTAGATGAGTCCTTTATTACTGGTGAAAGCCGTGAAGTTACCAAAGGTTATAATGAAACTGTTTATAGCTCTTCGACAGTATATAAGGGCGAAGCTAAAATAAAAGTAACTAGTGTTGGTGATAATACTTTTATGGGAGATATTTCTAAAGGCGTTCAAGAAAAAAAGAGTGAAAGCCCTTTGAAGGGAAGATTACGTGTTCTTGCAAAAAGTATAAGTAAACTTGGTTATATTGGTGCATCTCTTGCAAGTTTATCATATTTATTTATGCAAATTGTTGTTAAAAATAATTTTAATATCCATTTAATAGTGCTTACTTTAAAAAATATTCCTTTGATGCTTAATTATATTTTTTACGTTTTAACATTAACTGTAACCATTATCATTGTAGCAGTACCCGAAGGCCTTCCTATGATGATTACTTTAGTACTTTCTTCGAATATGAAAAAAATGCTAAAGGATAATGTACTTGTTCGTAAACTTGTAGGTATAGAAACAAGTGGTTCATTAAATGTTTTACTATGTGATAAAACTGGTACATTAACAATGGGTAAGTTAAATGTAAAATATATTATTTCTAATAATGGAAAAATATTTAAATCAAAAGAGGAATTAACCCATTATAAAGATTATTATAATATACTTTCTAAATCTTTATTTTTAAATAATGAAAGTGTATTTTCAGGAAAAGATATTATTGGTGGTAATATTACGGATAAAGCTATTAAAAGGTTTATTGGACCACTTAATAATACTGATATTATAACTGAAAAAGTTCTTTTTACATCAGAAAATAAATATAGTATGGTAAAATCAGATCTTTACTATTTTAAAGGAGCAAGTGAAGTACTTTTAAAAAAATGCACTAAATATTTAACTTTAAATGGAAAAGAAGAATTTTTTTCATCGAAAATGATATTAGAAAATACTATAAAAAGTTATACCTCAAAAGGATATAGAGTTTTAGTAAATGCTTATGGAAAAAATAAAGAAGAGCTTACTTTTATTAACTTAATTATTATATCTGATGTACTTAGAAAAGATGCTAAAGAAAGTCTAGAACAAATAGAAAATGCAGGTATAAAAGTTATTATGATTACTGGTGATAGTAAAGAAACCGCTATAAATATTGCTAAAGAGTTAGGTCTTTATAAAAATGGGTCTATAGCACTTACTCATAATGAACTTTCTAGTTTATCAGATGAACAAATTATGAGCCAAATAAAATATTTAAAAGTTATAGCAAGAGCGCTTCCCCAAGATAAAAGTAGACTTGTTTCAATTTTACAAAGTTATAATTATGTTGTTGGTATGACAGGTGATGGCGTAAATGATGCACTTGCCCTTAAAAAAAGTGATGTAGGTTTTGCTCTTGGATCAGGTTCTGAAGTAAGTAAAGATGCAAGTGATATAGTTATTTTAGATGATAATATTAAATCAATTTGTAATGCAGTGCTTTATGGAAGAACTATTTTTAAAAGTATTAGAAAATTTATTATATATCAGCTTACTGTAAATGTATGTGCACTTGTATTATCTATTGTAGGAGTACTTCTTGGTATATCAACACCAATTACAATAATTCAAATGCTTTGGCTTAATATGATTATGGATACTTTTGCAGGTCTTGCATTTTCTTATGAACCACCTTTAAAAGAGTTTTTAGAGGAAAAACCAAAAACTAAAAATGAAAAAGTTATGAATAAATATATGTTTAATCAAATTCTTATAAATGGTATTTATTCAGGAATATTATGTCTTTTGTTTTTAAAACTTCCTTTTATAAAAAATCTTTTTCCTAGTGAAAAAACATTATTTACAGCATATTTTGCATTATTTATATTTTTAGGTATATGTAACTCATTTACATCACGTACTCATAGACTTAATATTTTTGCTCATATTTTAAAAAATAAAGTGTTTTTAATAATAAATATTTTTATATTTATAGTTCAAATATATATTATTTATAATGGTAAAGATTTATTTAGAACTTATGGTCTTTCTTTTAAAGAGTTATTATTTACATTTATTTTATCATTATCTATTTTTATAGTAGATTTAATAAGAAAATATATTTTAAAAAAGAAAAATATTCCTTTAGGAGTATAGAAAATATAAGTTATAATTAATTAATTTTAGTTATAACTTTTTTTATTTATGTACTTGGAAAAATAATAAGACTATGGTATTATTATAAATGTAAGATAGGAAAGATAAATATGAAAAAATTAGATAAGAAAAATATTAAAACTATTATAATATCTGTAGTATTAATTGTACTTGTAGTATCAGTGGCATTTGCATATATTGGTAATTTTTTAGTGGATATTTCAAATAAAGCAAATGTTAATATAGCTGCAAAAAATTTAGCAAACTCTATTTTAGATGTAACAAATGCTGATTTTGCTTTAACAATTGACCCTAAAGGTATGAGTCAAAGTAATAGAGATAATTATGTAGCGGAAAATACATCTTCTTTAGTAGTATCTTTAATATCAGGTAGTGAAGAATATTCAGTAAGCTGTACATATGATATTACATTTACTTATGATAGTGATTCAAGTATTTATGGAAAAAGTCCTACGCCTGTTACAAGTGGAGCAACAAAAGAACTTACTTTAGAGGCAAAAGGTCCAAATACAGGAACAAATAATTATGTGGAAGAAAAAAACTTTAATTTAACCACTACAACTGCAACTATAGTAAGTGGTGCAGTTATAGCAAACTCTTCCTCAAATAAAGATAAAAAACAAACATGGAATTTTACAAATAGATTTTATAATTTAGATTTAGATCAGTCAGCACTAGCAAATAAAACTTTTAAAGGTAAATATAGAGTTACTAATGCAAAATGTACAATGGGAGATCCTCTTCCACCAGAAAAAGATGTAACAGTAAATGTTGCAACTCCAGCATACCTTTTATCAGGATATACAAAAAGTATAACAAATTGCAGTGGAACAAATAGTGCAGTATGGGATAATAAATTAAATGGTTTAGTTATATCTAATTGGTCAGATTTTGTAAACTGTGATATATCATTTACTCAAAAAACACCCTCAAATAGTGAGCTACTTTCTACTATAGTAGATACAAAAGGGACAAGTACAACACATGGAATAAGATATCAAGGAACAGATCCAGATAACTATGTGTGGTATAACGATGAATTATGGAGAATAATCGGAAACGTACCAGTATGTCTAACAAGTGGATGTGCAACAACTCAAAATAGAGTAAAACTAATAAGAAACAATTCAATAGGTGCAATAGCATTTAATCAAACTGCCTTTAGCTCATCCAGTCCATTTACATGGATAGGAAGTAATATTCAAAATTTACTAAATACATGTTATTTAGGAAAAGTATCCTCATGTGATAGTTATTGTTATTCATATTCTACATCAGCAGTAGGATTATGCAACTATTCTTCAGATGGAATAGATGCAAGTGATTATTATGGAAATATGATAGAAGATGTATACTACAATGTAGGAGTACCATCAAGCGCTTCATATGTAAATGCAGATGACCAATATACAAAAGAAATAGCAAGTTATGCAAGTGCAACTTCAAAAATAGGCTTAATGTATGCAAGTGACTGGGGATACGCAATAGAAGGTTTTACTAAAGTACTCGGAAGAAGTGGAAACCCAGAAAGTTATATGAATAAGAACTGGTTATTTTCAAATGGATATGAGTGGACAATGAGTGCATATAATTCTTCATCCCCTCTTAACGTCTACTACGACGGCTATTTGGACATCCACAATGCTTCTTACGGGTACGCGGCTAGGCCAGTCTTATATCTAAAATCTAATGTATATAAAACTGGTGGTACTGGAAGTAAAACTGATCCTTATACACTAGGAATATAAAAAATAAAAAATCGTGCTTCGCTTTGTGAAGCCGATTTTGATAAAATGTAAATATTACATTTTCAATGTAAAGTAGAAAGGAAGTTTTAGATTTGAAAATGTTTAATAAAAGTAAAAATAATGTAAAACTGGGAGGTAGATACACCAAAATGTATAGATAAAAGTGTAAAGTGCTATACATCTAATGATGTAAAACATGATGATAAATCATTTTTAATAATTTTTAAAAATCATGGCAAATTTTATCAATGTAAAAATATTGATGTTTATATTATGAATACTTTATTTGGTTATAAAGTATTGAAAGGTGGAGTATCAGGTTTTCCTGATACATCAATAAATAAAGTTATTAATACTTTATCTGATGCTAAAATATCTTATCAAATTATAGATGTAGATAAAGATCCTTTAATAAAAGACTTTGGTAAAATAAATACTTATTCTAAATATTTAGATATGTCATTTAAAAATTTAGATAAAAAAAAGTGGATTTTTTAATAGATAAATTAAATAAATGTTCTATGGAAAAATTTAGAAAGTATAATAAATTTAATAGAAAATATACCTAAAAAAGATTATTTTTATAAAGATAAATTAAAAGAATTATCTATAAAATTATTATATTTTATAAATAAAGTTAATAATGAAAATAATTATAAAAATATATCTATATATAAAGTAGAAATAAATTCATTTATTAGTGTTATAGATTATATATTAGAAAGAATATTTATTAAACATTATATTAGTGAAAGTAATTTAAAAAAAGTTACTTATAAGTTAAGTGAAATAAATAAAATGTGTAATAAGTGGATGGATAATAAGATAGAGCATGATAGTAATAATAAATGATTTATTAGATATATATAATAATGAAATATTGAAAGGAGTGAAAAATAGAAAGAAAATTCTTGCATTTGAAAAATATAAAATAGAGTATTTAATTTATATTAAATATATACTTGAAAATAATTTATATATTAAAAGTAATTATAATATATTTTTAGTAAAAGATCCTAAAATAAGAGTTGTAATGAGTGAAAATATAATTAATAAAGTAATAAATCATTATGTAGCAAAATATATATTAATCCCAAAATTATCAAAATATTTATGTAAAGAAATTACTGCAACAAGAAAAGGTATGGGACTAACATATGCTATTAATTTATTACTATATAATATTGAAAAATTAAAACATAAAATTAATAATATATATGCACTTAAAATAGATATAAAAAAATATTTTTATTCAATACAAAATTATAAACATAGTTATAATTTTGTAAACAAAGATAAATTAAAACATATTATAAATAGATATTATTAAATATATTAGGGTAATTATTTTTAAAAAGGAGTCTTCTTCGAACCCTCTTAATGTGAATAGCAACAATGCTTCTAACGGGAACGCGGCTTTTTTAGCAACTTCTTATGTTTGAAATTTATATGGTTAAGGCTATACAAAGTGTTAGCATAAGAAATATTAATTATCCTTAAAAGTTTTAACTTTTAAAAAATAATAGATGGACGAAAAAATATACGTATTTTTTCTATAGACGCTAAAGATAAAATAAATATGAAAGAAAGATATAAAGTATTAAAAATGATTTATCCATATTATTTAATATTAATTAAAAAAAATAATAAATATTATACGTTTTATGAAGATAAATTAATATATAAGAATATAAAAAATTTAAATAATATAAATTATATTGTATTAAATAATTTAGAAATAGAAATAAAAAAAGAATATGAAAAAAATAATTATTTATATTATTATACAAAATATAAATTAATAAAATTATTAGAAAGAAGGATGTTAAATGAAATATAACAAAAAAATAATAATATGTAGTATATTTATAATAATAAGTTTTACTTTACTTATAGTTATAAGTAGTAAAAGCATTAAAACATTTAATTATAATGGAAGTATTATAGCTTTAAAAGTAGATGGAAATGATGCAACATCTTTTCCATCAAAAGGAAAATATAATGTAAGTGTTAATTGTGAACATGGAAAAGGAGTATGGAACCCTAAAACATGGAAACTAGAAATAACAAAAATAAAGGGAACAGTAACGTGTGATATTTCATTTAATTCAAATGCTAGTAATTTAAGTAATGTGGTTGATAGTAAAGGTACTTCTACAATACATGGAAAAAGATATCAAGGAACAGATCCAAATAATTATGTATGGTTTAATGATGAATTATGGAGAATAATAGGTAACGTACCAGTATGCTTAACAAGTGGATGTGCAACAACTCAAAATAGAGTAAAACTAATAAGAAATGATTCTATAGGAGCAATAAAATATGGAAGTAACTCAACATGGATGGGAAGTAATATTCAAAATTTACTTAATACATGTTATTTAGGAAAAGCATCATCTTGTGATAGTTATTGCCATTCAGGTACATCAGCAGTAGGATTATGTAACTATTCATCAGATGGAATAGATGCAAGTGATTATTATGGAAATATGATAGAAGATGTATACTATAATGTAGGAGCAGGAGATAGTACATATAAAACAGCAGATAATTACTACACACAAGAAATAGCAACTCATACAACAAGTACTTCAAAAATAGGACTGATGTATGCAAGTGATTGGGGATACGCAATAGAAGGATTTACTGAAGTGTTAGGAAGTGCTGGAAGCCCAGCAAGTTATATGAATAAGAACTGGTTATTTTCAAATGGCTTAGAGTGGACTATGAGTGCACATAATTCTTCGATTCCTCTTACCGTGACTAGCGTCGGCAATTTGTACTTCAATTCGGCTTCCTATGGTCGCGCGGCTAGGCCAGTCTTATATCTAAAATCTAATGTGTATGTAACTGGAGGAACAGGAAGTAAAACTAATCCTTATAGACTAGGAATATAAATCGTTCTTCGCTTTTGTGAAGAGCGATTTTTTTAGACTTGTAATTATTAACAATATTTGATAATATAGTATTGGCTTTAAAAGCAAATAAACATTAATGTGGACTAATGTTTCGAGTGCCCGAAGAGGGTGAAATGTTAGGAAGAAGCATTAAGGTGTAATAACGAAGGAGGGATATTTTATGGCCGTTGTTTCTATGAGTTATTTATTAGAAGCAGGAGTTCATTTTGGACATCAAACTAAAAGATGGAATCCTAAAATGAAAGAGTACATTTTTAATTCAAGAGATGATATTTATATTATTGATCTTGAAAAAACACAAAAATTACTAGAGGAGGCTTATGAAGAAATTAAGACTATTGCTAGTAATGGAGGAAAGTTCTTATTTGTAGGAACTAAAAAACAATCAGGAGAAGTTGCTGTAGAAGAAGCACTTAGAAGTGGTTCATACTATGTAACTGAAAGATGGCTTGGAGGAACTTTAACTAACTTTAGAACTATTAGAAGAAGAGTTAAAAGACTTGAGGACATTGAAAAAATGGAAAGTGATGGAACATTTGATGCACTACCTAAAAAAGAAGTTATTAAAATTAAGAAAGAATATGACAAATTAAATACACTTCTTTGTGGTATTAGAGAAATGACTAAACTTCCACAGGCATTAATCATTGTAGATCCAAGAAAAGAATACAATGCAATTAAAGAAGCTAGAAAACTTCATATTCCAGTATTTGGTGTAGTTGACACTAATGGAGATCCAGATTTAGTTGACTATGTTATTCCTGGAAATGATGATGCTGTAAGAAGTATTAAAGTTTTACTTGGAGTACTTACAAACGCTATTTGTGAAGCAAACAATTTAGAAATAGTTGATTATGTAACTGAGGAAGACAAAAATAAGAAAAATGCTTCAATGGAAGAATTAATTAAAGATGAAGTTATCGATGAAAAAGTTAAAGAAGGTAAAGAAAGTGATGTTTACCTAATTAATGATATCGTTGAAGACGAAGAAGAAAAAAGTGATGATTTAAGTTCTAAAACACTTGCAGAACTAAAAGCAATTGCTAAAGAAAAAGGTGTTAAAGGTTATTCTTCAATGAAAAAAGAAGAATTAATAAATGCTTTAAACTAAGGAGGATATAATGGAAATTACTGCTAGTTTAGTAAAAGAATTAAGAGAAATTACTGGTGCAGGAATGATGGACTGTAAAAAAGCTCTATCTGAGTGCGATGGTGATAAAGATAAAGCAATTAATTATTTAAGAGAAAAAGGTATTGCAAAATCTGCTAAAAAAGAAGGTAGAATTGCTGCTGAAGGTTTATCAAATATTTATGTAAATGGTAATAAAGCTGTTATTATCGAAGTAAATAGTGAAACTGACTTTGTAAGTAATAATGATGAATTTAAAGAATTTGTTGATGCTTTAGGAAAAACTATTTTAGAAGGTAATGCTACTACTTTAGAGGAAGCAAAAAACTTACCATATGCTGGTGAAACATTAAATGATTTAATTGTTGCAAAAACAGCTAAAATTGGTGAAAAACTTTCTTTAAGAAGATTTGAAAAAATTACTAAAAATGATGATGAACATTTTGGTGCATACATCCATATGGGTGGTAAAATATCAGTATTAACTGTAGTAAAAGGTGCAAGTGAAGATGTAGCAAAAGATGTAGCAATGCAGTCTGCCGCTATGAAACCACTTTATGTTTTTACAAGCCAGGTACCTGCTGATGTTTTAGATGCAGAAAGAGAAGTTCAAAGAAATTTAGCAATTAATGAAGGAAAACCTGCTGATATTGCTGAAAAAATGGTAGAAGGAAGAATTAAAAAATATTATAAAGAAATTTGTCTTGCTGAACAACCATTTATTAAAAATGGCGACATATCTGTAAATGATTATGTTAAAAATAATGGTGGAGAAATCATTTCTATGGTTCGTTATGAAGTTGGCGAAGGATTAGAAAAAAGAAATGATAACTTTGCTGAAGAAGTAATGAATCAAATTAAATAATTAATTTATACTCATGTTTTAACAAACATGGGTATATATATTTTTTAAAATAATAAATAATATATTATTCTATTACGCAAAATCAAAAAAAATTGAAAAATGCGTAATAGATTTTTTTATTTAATAATTTAAATTTTAAAAAATAATTGTAAATATTAAAATATTTCTAATAAATTTGTAAAAAAATCACAAAAATAATAAAAATAAGTATACTTTTTAATAATTTTAATATATAATATTTATGGGAGGAGATAAAAATGCTTATAGAATTTAGTATAAAAAATTTTTTATCTTTTAAAAATAAAGTAACATTATCTATGGAAAAGGGTAGTGGAGAAGAAAATTTAGATAATGTAATATCTAATGAAAATATTTCTTTACTTAAAAGTGCTGCAATATATGGCGCAAACGCTTCAGGAAAATCTAATATATTAAAAGCTCTAACTTGTGCAATATTAATGGTTAGAAATTCAAATTTGATACCCGTGGGTGGTAAATGGAATTTTATAAAACCTTTCTTATTTGATGAAGTTAGTAAAAATAAACCAAGTGAGTTTGAATTTATATTTATAGCAAATAATATTAAGTATAGGTATTTTTTTAGTGCTGATGCAAATAAAATTTATGACGAAGTATTAGATGCTTATTATAGCCAAAAACCTACTAATATTTTTAAAAGAACTAAAACAAATAATTATGAATTTAATATAGATAAAAATAAATTGGAGTCGTTATCAACAAATAATACTGAAAATAAATTATTTTTATCTACAGCTACAACTTGGAATTATTCCAAAACAAAAGATGCTTATTTATGGTTTGCTAATATAATTGATACCTATGATTCTTTTGAAAGTATTGCTGATAAAGATTTAGTGGATTATAGTAATAAAGAAGAAAATTTAAAAGAATTTGCATTAAAATTATTAAAGGAAGCAGATATTTTAATAAAAGACATTAATGTTGATTATGAAGAAAAAGAAGTGGATAATTTATTAGCATTACAAATAGATAATCAAAAAGGAAAGTTAAAAGTTAAAAATTTTAATATAGAACTGGAACATGAAGTTATAGATGATAAAAATGTAACTCATACATATAAATTAAATTTTATTGAAGAGTCATCAGGAACAAAAGTACTGTTTGCATTTGCACCATTTTTAAAAAAAGCGTTTGAAACGTCAAAAGTTATTGTAGTAGATGAATTAGAAAAAAGCTTACATCCTGCTTTAGTAGAATTTATAGTTAAATTATTTAATAATAATGAAATAAATAAGGCTAATAGTCAGTTAATATTTACAACTCATGCTATTAATTTATTAAATTTGGAATTGTTAAGAAGAGATCAAATTTGGTTTACAGAGAAAAATCCTGAAAATGGAATATCAGATTTATATCCACTTGATTCATTTTCTGTAAGAAAAGATGAAAATATTCAAAAAGGATATGTAAATGGAAGATACGGAGCAATTCCATTTATAAAAGATACTGACCTATGGCTAGAAGACAAATAAAACATAATAAGAAAAGACCCTTAATTGTCATTTCATCAGAGGGTGGGAAAAAATCTTCGGAATATTATTACTTTAGAAATTTTGCTAATAGAAACTTAAGAATCCAGTTTTCTACAGGAAATAGTACTGACCCTAAAGGTATGTTAGATGATTTATTAAAATATATTCATAATGAAGATATTCTTTCTGAAGAAAATTATAAAATATTTCTAGTATTGGATACAGATTTAAGTAAAAGTCGAATAAATGAAATAAAAGAAATAAAACAAAAATGTATCGAAAATAATATAGAAATAATATCATCAGCTCCAACTTTTGAAATATGGTACGTTATGCATTACCGAACTAATAGATTAAACTTTCAAACTAGTAAAGATGTAAAAAAAGAATTACAAAACTTAAATGGTACTTATAAAGAAAGTATGGATATGTATAAAGTTATTAAAGACTTAACAAATAATGCAAGAAATACTGCAAAATCTCTCGAACAAAAAATTAATAAAAATAATGGTGATTTATTAAATTCAAATCCACATACAAGTATATATAAAATTTTAGATGCAATTGATGAATTTAATAATTTAAATAATTAATAGTATTTTATTCTATTACGCAAAATCAAAAAAATTTGAAAAATGCGTAATAGATTTTTTTTATTTATGAAAGATTAATTACTTGATTTTCTCCACAAAATACCGTATAATGGTATTTAGAGGTGAAAATATGCTAATTACTAATGGCATGCTAAAGAATAATTTAAGGGATTATTCTAATGTAAATAATAAAATAAGTAGAGAGATAAGAGATAAAAAACTATATAGAATAGTTAATGGACTATATGAAACAGATAAAAATACTCCCGGTTATTTACTTGCAAGTAGCATTTATGGACCATCATATATATCTTTTGAATACGCTCTTTCATATTATGGATTAATACCAGAAAGAGTTACTACAATAACATGTGCTACATTTAATAAAAAAAAGAAAAAAATATATCGTAATCATTTTGGTACATTTACTTATGAAGATGTTCCAGCATCTGCATATCCATATGAAATATTTTTAAATAATGAAGGAAAATATTCTTATATAATGGCCTCTAAAGAAAAAGCTTTATGTGATAAGTTATATTCTTTGAAGCCTTTAAATACTTTAGAAAATTTAAAATGTATGTTATTTAATGATTTAAGAATTGATGAAGAGTTATTTTACAAATTAGATTATAATAAAATAGAAAAATTAAGTAGGTTATATCACTCAACTAATGTAATTCTATTAGAAAAATTTTTAAGGAGGAATATAAATGAATAATATTATTAATCAAATGCTTTCTAAATATGAAATAAAAAATGTAAACGATGAAATAAATGCTTTAAAAGAAATTATTCAAGAAGTTGTATTAAGTGGACTATCAAGAAGTGACTTTTTTAATAACGCTGCTTTTTATGGTGGAACAGCATTAAGAATATTTTATAATTTAGATAGATTTTCGGAAGATTTAGATTTTGCTTTAATATCTCCAAACAAAAATTTTGATTTAAGTAAATATTTTAGTTTTGTTGAAAGTGAGTTAAATTCATATGGCATTAATTTAAAAATATCTAAAAAAGAAAAAAATTTTGAGTCTAATATTGCATCGGCTTTTTTAAAAGGAAATACGCTTGAACACATCTTACGTTTTTTCCCTAAAGAAGATAATCAGTATAATAAGTTATTAAAAGATATTAAAATAAAATTTGAAGTAGATATTAATCCCCCAATTGGGGCAAACTATGAAATGAAATATAAACTTCTTCCTTCACCTCATCAAGTAAATCTTTATGATGCATCATCTTTATTCGCGGGAAAAGTGCATGCAATATTATGTCGGAATTACCACTCTAGGGTTAAAGGAAGAGATTTATACGATTATGTGTTCTTTTTAGCAAATAATGTAAAAATTAATATTACTTTATTAAAAAATAAGTTAATAGCATCAAATTTTATTAAGGAAGATGAGCAATTTGATATTAATATTTTAAAGGATATGCTTATAAAAAAATTTAATGAAATAGATTATGAAGAAGCAAAAAAAGATGTTATACCTTTTATTAAAAATAATCAAAGTTTAGATTTATGGAATAAAGAATTTTTTGCTGAAATAACTAAAAATTTAAATTAACATTATAGTATTTTCATGATAAAATAATTATATGAGGTATATATGCTAGATTATGTTATAAATGAAAATTACAAAGATTATAAGTGTTATGATTTATTAAAAAAATTATATAATGAAAATCCTTCCTTTAAAAAAGTACTTGATGATGGTATTTCTTTAGGTAAAGTAAGTGGGTATTCAGATGAACTTTTTGATAAATTAGATAGCCAAAATATACGTTCAAGGGGAGTAAACTCTTTTTTAGAGGTTTTAAAAGATGGCGCTAATTTAGGATACTGCACAGTTTGTGCAAAACAAGTTAGTTATAGTTTTGATAGCCCATATATATGCGGTGGAACAGTGGACTTTTTAATAGGTACAGTAAACTCAATTGATGGAAGACATACTTGGATATTAAATGAGGGAAAAGTTATAGATACAACTTTAATGATTATAATAGATAGTAGTTATATAAATAATTTTGGTTATCATGAAGAAAATAGATATAATCCACTTTTAGATCCAATTTATGTAAGTACTAAAGATTTTACAAATGATACTTCTTTAAATAGATGAAAGGATAGTTTATGAAAAAAATAATTTTAATTGATGGAAATAATTTAATGTTTCGTAGTTATTATGCAACTTTTTATAGTGGTGCAAATATGAAAAATAGTAAGGGACTTCCAACAAATGCACTTTTTTCTTTTGCAAATATGATAAATAAAATTATTAAAGAGGAAGATCCAAGTTATATTGCCGTAGCTTTTGATATAGGTAAAAACTTTCGTAAAAAGGAATATTCTTTTTATAAAGAGGGAAGGCAAAATACACCAGATGAACTAAAAATGCAAATGCCTTATGCTAGAAAAATACTGAGTGCTATGGGCATAAAATATTTAGAACTTGAGCCTTATGAAGCAGATGATATAATTGGAACACTTGTTAAAATGTGTGAAGAAGATAAAGATTTTGATGCGACAATCATTTCATCAGATAAAGATTTACTTCAACTTATAAATTTTGAAACAGATGTTAAACTTTTAAAACAAACTGGTTATATACGTTATAATGAAAAAACTTTTATAAATGACTATAAAATTAAACCTATAAATATGATAGATTTAAAATCATTAATGGGAGATAGTTCTGATAATATTCCTGGTGTAAAGGGTATTGGGGAAAAAGGTGCTTTAAAACTTTTAGAAAAATACTCTACACTTGAAAACGTTTATGATAATATTGATGAAATTAAGGGAAGTGTTCATGATAAACTTGTTACCTTTAAAGATGATGCCTTTATGTCTAAAAAACTTGCTACAATATATAAAGATGTACCACTTGATATTACTTTAAATGATTTAAAATATGAAGGTATTAATGAACCTCTTTTATTCGATATTTACAAAGAACTTGAGTTTACTTCACTTTTAAATGGACTAAATACTTTAAAAGAAAAAGAAAAAATATCTTATATAAACGCAGATGAAAATATAAATGTTATAACAAATGATAAAGTAGCATTATATGTAGAGTGTGATAGTGATGATTATCCAAATGCAAATATTTTATGTGCATCAATTTATGATGGAAAGCGTTTTTACTATTTTTCAAAAGATAATCTTAAATATTTAAATTTATCTAATAAAAAAGTTATTTCATATGATAGTAAAAAAGATGCATATTTATTAAATCAAGATCTTGATGTTACAACTGATTATATATTAGTTTGTTATTTAAATGGCTTAAATGTAAAAGACGATATTTCTTTTATATCTATAAAATATGGATATGAAATAGCTTCATTTAGTAGTTTACTTAAAATGGGCGAAGAAGATTTTATTCAAAATGAATTATTAAAAGTAAAATTTATGTATGAAAAAGAAAATGATATATTATCTGAACTTAAGGAAAATAAGCAAAATGATATTTATAATAATATAGAGCTTCCATTATCAAAAGTACTTCTTAAAATGGAAAAAAATGGGATGAAAGTTTCTAAAGAAATACTTAATAAAGAAAAGGAGAATATTGATATAAGACTTAATGAAGTAACAAATAAAATATATGAATATGCAGGTGAAAATTTTAATATTTCATCACCAAAACAATTAAGTAGTATTTTATTTGAAAAAATGATGATTGGTAAAGGTAAAAAAAATAAAACAAGTTATAAAACTGATGAAGCAACTTTAGAAAAACTTATTGATGTTCATCCAATAATTAGTTTAATACTTGAGTATCGCGGTCTTGCTAAATTAAAATCAACATATATTGATGGTCTAAAGGAATATATTAGCACTGATAATAAAATCCATACTATTTTTAAACAAACTGTTGCTAGAACAGGAAGACTTTCATCCGTTCATCCAAACCTTCAGAATATTCCAGTAAAAACCGAGGAAGGAAAACAAATTAGAAAAGCATTTTTACCAAGTAATGACATTTTTTTAAGTTTAGATTATTCTCAAATTGAACTACGTATTTTAGCCTCTGTGGCTTCTTGTAAACCTATGATAGATACATTTATGCACAATGGAGATATTCATACAAAAGTAGCTGCCGATATACATGGTAAAGATATAAAAGATGTTACAAAAAAAGAAAGAAGTTCTGCGAAAGCTGTTATATTTGGAATTGTTTATGGTATAAGTGGATTTGGCCTTGGAGAAAATCTTCATATATCTAAAAAAGAAGCTGATGAGTTTATAGAAAAATATTATAAACTTTATCCTGAGGTTAAAACATATATGGATAGTATGATAAAGTATGCAAAAGAAAATGGTTTTGTATATACAAACTATGGAAGAAAAAGGGTAATTAGTGAAATAAATGATGCTAATTTTATGGTTAGAAAAGCTGGTGAAAGAATGGCTATTAATACACCAATTCAAGGAACTAGCGCAGACATTATAAAAATGGCAATGATTAAAATAGATGAGATTTTAGAAAAAGAAAATTTACAAAGTAAACTCGTTTTACAAATCCATGATGAGCTTATATTTGATGTAAAAAATGAAGAACTTGATAAAATAATTAAACTTGCAAAATATGAAATGGAAAATATAGTTAAACTTGCTGTACCACTTAAGGTAAGCACTGATACCGGTAAAAATTGGTATGAATTAAAATAAGGAGGATATATGCCAGAACTTCCAGAGGTTGAAACTGTAAGAAAATATTTAAAGGAAAATATATTAAATCAAAAGATAATAGATATTCAAATTTTATATCCAAAAATGATCGAAAATGATATAGAACAATTTAAAAATAGTCTAATTAATAACTATTTTATTAATATAAAAAGAAGGGGAAAATACTTAATATTTGAAACTAATCAAAATTATTTAATTTCTCATTTACGTATGGAAGGTAAATTTAATATAAAAAATATAAATGACAAAATAGAAAAACATGAACATGTTATATTTACTTTTCCATCATTTACTTTAAGATATAATGATACTCGTAAATTTGGTAGAATGAAATTAATTAATAAAGATGAACTTGATACTTATTTTAAAAATGTTGGTCCTGATGCAAATAGTGATATAAAGGAAGATTATGTATTAAATAAATTTAATAAATCAAATAAAATGATTAAAACACTTCTTCTTTCACAAGATATTATTTCGGGAATAGGTAATATTTATGCTGATGAAATTTTATATAAAGCCAAAATTAGCCCATTTAAAAAAGGCAAAGATATTACTATAAATGATGTGAAATTAATATTATCTTCATCGAAAGAAATATTAAATAATTCAATTAAACATAATGGAACCACTATAAAAAGTTATACTTTTTCATTAAATCATATAGGTAGTTATCAAAATTATTTACTTGTGCATAAAAAAAATATTTGTAAAAATTGTAATAATAAGATAATTAAAACTAAAATAGATGGAAGAAGTACATATTATTGTAAAGAGTGTCAAAAATGAAACAAATATTTATTTCTTGTGTAAGTATGATTTTCTTTTTTATAACTGCAGTTTTAGCTTATACAAAAATTAATAAAGTAAACTATAATCAAAAAGAAAATAATTCTTATTTAATTGTAAATTATGAAGATAATGTTATTAGTAAAAATATTGATTATAAAGAAAAAGTAACGAGTCTTAAAACAAACATGCATGTAAGCTATGTTGGTGATAGTAAAAAATGTTTAAAGCTTGTTTTAATAGGCAATGAAGATTATGAAAAAACAATAGGTGTAGATAATCAAAATAAAGAGTTAACTTTTTTGTTTAATGGTGTAGAAAAAGAAATACCTTCCTTTAAAAAAGGTGATGTTATTGATTTAATAGATTTTGTAATAAAAGAAAATGAAAGTAAAGATTATGAAATTGTAACTAAATTTTATATTAATAAATTAGACCAAAATCATTTAACATTTAGCCCTATAACTTTTTCTTATAATGTAGTGCAAATAAGCTGTTAACAGTTATATTTGCATTTTTTTATTTACAAGTACTTAATTTTTTGATAAATTAAAATTAGGAGGAATAATGAAACAAAAAAACATTGTTGCAGGAAGTCTTGCACTGTCTATTTTTTTAACAAGTTTAACTATGAAGGTTAAAGCTAAAACTATAGATGTTCCTTACATTTTTGAAGAAAAGAAATATGGTGAAAGTGAACTTGGAAAGGATTTAATGTATTATCATATTGAAAACGAAAAACAAAGTGAAAATAGTCCTAAAATGCTATTAAATTTTGCTATACATGGATTTGAAGATGCCTATGATTATGATGGAAAACTTCTTGTTGCTATAGCTGATAAAATAGTTGAGTATTATAACGAAAATTATGATAAACTTGGCACTTATGAATTATATGTTGTAAAATGTTCTAATCCAGATGGTACTTATGATGGAAATACAAATAATGGTTATGGTAGATGCCAAAGTAATGGTATTGATTTAAATAGAGATTTTGACTATAATTACATAAGTTATTCAAATTCAAGAAATTATACACCTTATGCATTTAGTGCAAAAGAATCTCGGGCTCTTCGTGATTTAACTAAAAAAATAAGTCCTGATATTGTTGTAGACTGTCATGGATGGTTAAATGGTTATTATGGAAGCTACTCTTTATATCAGAAATTTAATGATACTTTTAAAATGCCTTATTCAGGTGGATATGGAAGTGGATATTATTCATCTTGGGCAACAACTTTAGGTGCAGAAGGTATGCTTTTGGAATTTCCTTGGCCTAGTGGCGATACTGATGAATTTGTTGAAACTTATGCTAACAAATTAATTGAAGTTATTAATAATTTAGCAAGTCAAACTTTAAATGAACAACAAAAACTTGAAAATAGTGAACCTAGTATTTATCTAAATGGTGAAATTCAAGAATTTTCACGTTCTTCGATTAAAATTAAAGGTACAAATTATTATCCAATAAGAGATATATGTGAAAAAATAAACTGCACAGTTACTTATGAAAAAGGTATAATTAAAATAAGTGATGGTCTAAATAACATTGAATTAATAGTGGGAAGTGATATTGCAAATGTTAATGGACTTGTGATGAAATTAAAATCAAAAGTATTCATTAATAATGGAGCATCTTTTGCCTCACTTCGAGATATTTGTTCATTTTTGGGTTATAGTGTAAATTATGATAAATTCACTAATAGTATTTATGTTGATGCAAATTATTTAACTAAAAATTTAGAAATAAATAATTATTATTTTTGTGGCTAATTTTATTGCTTTATTAAAAAAAATATGCTATATTTAAAATAGTGAAAGGATGGTTTAAATGAAATATACTCCAGAAGAAGTACAAAAGAAAAATGAGAGAATTGATTTTCTTAAAGGTAGACTAGAAAGTATTAGAAAAGAAAGAGCCGAGTTTTCTGCCGGAGCAGGTAATGATGATCCATATTTTGCAGTATTATCTCAATTCGAAGAATTAGCAAGAAATGAAATTATGCAAATTGATTTAGAACTTGCAAAAGCTGAAATCGTAGATCCTTCTTTAAATGATGAAAATATTATTAGTGATGGTGATATAGTAGATCTTGTAATTAGTTATCCTGATGGAACTACTTTACCATGCACAATTAGACTTGTTAATCATGTTGAAGGTTATTCTGAAGATGTAGTTAGTACAAATTCACCAATTGGTAAAGCTATTTATGGTCAAGCAATTGGTTCTGAAGTTGAATGCATGGTTGGAGTTAATACAATTAAAATTAAAATTAAAGGTAAAGAACAAGCTTTAGAAAGATAGTCAAAAGATTATCTTTTTTTAATTGAGTTTTTTTAAATTCTACTTTATAATATATTCAAGAGGAATATATGGAAAATAGTTTTTTGCCCGCAGATAAATATAAAGTTATTAATAAAACAATATTAAGTGATTATGATAAAAAAAACTTAATTTCTTTTTACATGCCTATAATAGGTACACTTGCTGTCTCATTATATTTAACTTTATGGCAAGATTTAAATTATAAAGAACAGGAAAGTGAAGACCTTATTCATAATCATCTAATTACTCTTTTAAAAGAAAGCAAAGAAAATATATATCTTGCAAGAACATCTTTAGAGGCAGTAGGACTTTTAAAAACTTATCAAAAAAATGAAAATGTTAAATCATTTATATATGAACTTTATTCACCACTTTTACCATCAGAATTTTTTAATCATCCAATACTTAACATTGTTTTGTATAATAATATTGGTAGTGAAGAATATGAAAAGCTATTACATTTACATCAAAAGAAAAAATATGATTATTCTTCTTATGAAGAAGTAACTAAAAAAATGGATGAAGTATATCGCTCTGAAAATTTCTTTAGTGTAAGTGGAGTTAAAGAAAGAGAAATTAATGAAATAAAACTTAATAGTAAAATTGATTATGATTTAATAATTAATACAATTCCTAAAAATGTTATTAGTGAAAAAGCCTTTAATAAAAGAGTTAAAGAACTTATTGATAATTTATCTTTCATTTATAATTATGATACTTTAAAAATGATTGAATTAATTAGAAAAAGTTTAAACGAATTTGGTATGATTGATAAAAATGAACTAAGACTTAATGCTAGAAAAAGTTATAATTTATCTTCGAATAGTTTACCGACATTAGTTTATCGTACACAACCTAAATATTTAACTAAACCAAGTGGTGATAATAGTCTTCATGCACAAATTGTATCAATGTTTGAAAGTATAAGTCCATATGATTTTCTAAAGTGTAAAAATAAAGGTGCAATACCAACTGCAAAAGATTTAAAACTTGTGGAAAGTTTACTTGTGGACCTTGAACTAACTCCAGCGGTAGTTAATGTACTTTTAGATTATTGTTTAAGAAAAAATAATAATCGTCTTACAAATGCTTATGTTGAAACGGTCGCTTCTCAGTGGAAAAGAGCTGATTTAAAAACTGCGGAAGAAGCTATGGCTTTTGCAGAAAAAGAACATAAAAAATTAAGTAAACGTCTTTCTAAAGAAAAAATAAAAACTACACAGCCTGCTTGGTTTAATGCAAATATAGAAAGTAATATTGCCTCAAATGATGAACAAAATGAATTAAATGATTTATTAAAGGAGTTTAAATAATGGAAAAATTTAAAATAAATTATGAAAAAAATGCTTTAGAAGAAAATTATTTAAAAATAAAATTAGATCCTAAATATGTAAATTTAATAAAAAAAGTTCATGCTACCGAAAAAGAAGTTAAAACTAATTTATCTTCTTTCGAAGATAGTATTATAGAACTTGAAAATTGTAAAAACTGTAAATGTTTAAGTGAATGTAAAAATAAAATAAAAGGTTATGTATATTATCCTCAGAAAAAAGAAAGTACATTATATTTTGGTTACGCTAAATGTAAAAAGTTAAAGGAATATGAACAAAAAGAAGAATCCTTAGATGAAAATAATGAACTTAAAAATGCTCGAATGAAAGATATTGATGTAACTGATAAAAATAGAATTGAACTTATTAAATATTTAAAAAATTTTTATGATAATTATGATAAAAATGAGTCATTAAAAGGAATTTATTTACATGGAAGTTTTGGATGTGGTAAAACCTTTTTAATAGCGGCACTTTTAAATGAATTAAAATATAAAAAACATGCAAATTATGAAATTATTTATTATCCAATTTTACTACGCTCTTTAAAAGATAATTTATCTTTAGTTGAGGGAAAAGTAAATTATTATGCAAATGTAGATATACTTTTAATTGATGATATTGGTGCCGAAAATGTTACAGCTTGGTCTAGAGATGAAATATTAGGTACTATTTTACAAGAAAGAATGAATAAACATAAAATTACTTTTTTCACAAGCAATTTAAATATAAATGAACTTGAAAAACATTTGTCTATAACTAAAGAAAGTACTGATGTTGTAAAGGCTCGAAGAATAATTGAAAGAATAAAAATGCTTTCTATTGATATAGAATTAATCTCTAAAAATAGGCGTAATTAAGTTTTTCTTGACGTAAATAAAAATTCATTGTATAATTAGGTTCCATTAGGTAAATACTACTAATGAGGTGTAAACTTGACATTATTTAGAAATTATGCTATAATTGTAGTGTAATAAGGGGGAATTAGAATGAAAGGTTATGTACTTGATTATGTAAATGAAAATGAGTTTAGAAAACTTGAAAGGGCTTTAAAAAAGTATAATATGATTGCTTTTAAGAAGTTAAATTTCGAGTATTATCCATCACTTAGAAGTG
Source organism: uncultured Bacilli bacterium (assembly GCA_934098665.1). Lineage (GTDB taxonomy): Bacteria > Bacillota_I > Bacilli_A > RF39 > UBA660 > UBA6448. Next base: position 102,702 of record CAKOOO010000001.1, on the reverse strand, counting down.
GTAATTTTGTAGGTGAAATGGTTTCTAAAAGTGCGAAAAATGGTACTGAAAGTTATGAACTTAAACTTCCAAGTGATAAAATATTTACACAAATACATGGTGAAGTTAAACTTTTATATACAGTTCATAAGAAAGAAGGTATTGTTCTTCTTGAAACTTTAACTCCAGAAGATATTCTTTTAGAAGGCCACAGAAGTGAACTTACAACTTATAAAGGTATAATGATTTCTAAACAAAATGCTTCAAAAGAAATGTTTAAAATAGATTTATTAAATATGCTTCAAAATAAATAAGATATTCTTGTTTATTTTTTTTGTGAATAATATACGAACAAATGTACTTGACAATAAAAATTAATTATATTATAATAAACTTGTGATATGAAAATTGTCCTTGATTAATTTTTATTATTAAGATACAATGAAAATGTCAGAGTTTTAGAAAGGATATTATGAAAAACACAAAAGATGAAAAGGATAAAGATAAGGTTCTAGAATCAGTACTAGCAGACATTGAAAAGCAATTTGGTAAAGGGGCTATTATGCGTTTGGGTGAAGAAGAACATATAGAAATTGATACAACTTCTTCAGGATCACTTGCACTTGATATTGCTTTAGGAGTAGGTGGTTTTCCAGTAGGCCGTATAATAGAAATATTTGGTCCTGAAAGTAGTGGTAAAACAACCATTGCCCTTCAAGCTATAGCAGAAGTTCAAAAAATAGGTGGACGCGCGGCATTTATTGATGCAGAACATGCTTTGGATCCTGTATATGCAAGAAATTTAGGCGTAAATATAAATGATTTACTTTTAAGTCAACCTGATACTGGTGAACAAGCACTTGAAATATGTGATGCTCTTGTAAAAAGTGAAGCAGTGGATTTAATTGTTATAGACTCTGTAGCAGCTTTGGTACCTCAAGCGGAAATTGATGGTGAAATGGGCGATTCTCACGTTGGTCTTCAGGCAAGACTTATGAGTCAAGCACTACGTAAACTTTCTGGAAATATGAATAAAAGTAAAACAACCTGTATTTTTATTAATCAGTTAAGAGAAAAAGTAGGTATAATGTTTGGAAATCCTGAAACTACACCAGGTGGAAGAGCTTTAAAATTTTACTCAAGTGTAAGACTTGATATAAGAAAAGGTGAACAAATTAAATCTGGTGATACAGTAGTGGGAAATAAAGTAAATATTAAGGTAGTTAAAAATAAAGTATCTCCGCCTTTTAGAACTGCAAGTGTTGATATTATGTATGGCGAAGGTATTTCCAGAGAAGGTGAAATTGTAGACCTTGCTAGTGATATTGATATTATTGATAAAAGCGGTGCATGGTATTCATATAATGGTGACAAAATTGGTCAAGGAAAAGAAAATGTTAAAAATTATTTAAAAAATAATCCTGCTTTAAAAATAGAAATTGAAAATAAAATTAAAGACCATTATGGTTTTAAATTAACTGAACCAGTTAAGGAAGAAATAAAGAAAAAAGAAAAATAAAATTGAGTGATTTTTTCACTCTTTTTCATTGACATTATATTTTTTTAGTGTTATTTTAAATATAAATTAAAAGGGAGGTGCATTATGAATAGAATTAATATCCAAATGCTCCTTTCTGCCGTCGATAAATATAATGAAGATGCTCATGATATGGTAAAAAAAGCCTATGACTATGCATGCAAAATGCATTTTGGACAAAAAAGACAAAGTGGTGAAGATTATATAGTCCATCCTTTAATGGTAGCATATATTTTGGCCTCAATGCATGCAGATGGTAATACAATTTGTGCTGGCCTTTTACATGATACACTTGAAGATACCAGTGCAAGTGCAAAGGAACTTGAAACATTATTTAATAAAGATGTGGCTTGTCTTGTTTTAGGAGTAACTAACTTTAAAGACATAGATTTTCATACAAAAGAGGAAACTAATTATGCTAATATTAAAAAGATAATTACAAGTATTATAACTGACCCAAGAATTATTATAATTAAACTTTCTGATAGATTACATAATATGCGCACTTTAGATTTTAAAGAAGATTATAAAAGAAAAATAAAATCACAAGAAACAATGGATGTATATGCCCCTTTAGCGGGTTATATTGGAGCATATCATATTAAAACTGAACTCGAAGATTTATCCTTTAAATATTTGAACCCTGAAAAATATTATGAAATATTGGAAAAAAAATGTTTTTTCGAAGAAAATAATTATAAAGAAATATTTTGTATTGAAAATGAAATTGAAAATTTTTTAAATAGTAAGAATATTAATAATTATTTAAAAGTACGTACTAAAAATATTTATGGTATATATAAAAAAATGCAAAAAGGATTTTCAATTGATGAAATCCATGATTTAGTGGCAATTAAAATAGTAGTGGATGATAAAGTGTCATGTTATAAAACTCTATGCTATATTCATGAAAAATTTCATCCTATAAACTACAAATTTAAAGATTATATTTCTATGCCTAAAACAAATATGTATCAAAGTCTTCATACAACGGTATTTGGACCAAATAATCGATTAATACAATTTCAAATTAGAACTAAACAAATGGATAATTTTAATTCTTATGGTTTAACAAGCTATTGGGATATGTATAAAAATAATGCTAAAGATGACATGCTTTTTGATTTAAAAAACAATTTTAAATTTTTTAAAACGATATCATATTTAAATGAAAAATATCAAAACCCAAAAGATTTTGTTTTAAATGTTCAAAAAGAATTATTTTCAAATATAATTTATGTTTATGATTCAAATGGGGTAGTTTATGAACTTGCTAAAGGTTCCACTATAATTGACTTTGCTTATAAAATTGATCCTACTTTAATAAATTTTGTAATTGGGGGCTATATAAACAATCATTTAGTGAGTCCCAATGCTGAACTTAATTATAATGATAGAGTATGTGTACTATATAATAAAGTAAATGTTCGTAAATTAAAAAAATGAAACGAAAAGTAGTAAGAATAGGGATAGTTAGCTAGATGGCGCTAATGTCTTTTCGTTTCATGTTACCTATTATATATACAAAAAACATAAAATCAAGAACTTCGACAAAACATGTCAAAACCTTACAAAAAAAGTGTAAAATTACTTTACATTTTTTATTTTTTTTATATATAATTTGTTTAAAAATTGCTATAATAAGGTTTGTGAAAGGTGGGAATAACAATGAAATATGTATATTTATTTTCAGAAGGAAATAAAGATATGAGAAATTTACTTGGTGGTAAAGGTGCAAATCTTGCAGAAATGACAAAATTAGGTTTACCTGTACCTCAAGGATTTACTATCACAACAGAGGCTTGTACAAGATATTATGAAGATGGTAAAAAAATAAGTGAAGATATTGAAAATGAAATTTTTGAAAATATCAAAAAAATGGAAGAAATAACTGGTAAAAAGTTTGGTGATACTGAAAATCCACTTTTAGTTTCAGTAAGAAGTGGTGCAAGAGCATCAATGCCAGGTATGATGGATACAATTTTAAATTTAGGTTTAAATGAAGAAGTTGTTGAGGTTTTAGCACAAAAAAGTGGAAATCCAAGATGGGCTTGGGATTGCTATAGAAGATTCATTCAAATGTATTCTGATGTAGTAATGGAAGTTGGTAAAAAATACTTTGAAACTTTAATTGATAAAATGAAAACTGAAAAAGGCGTAACTTTAGATGTTGAACTTACTGCTGAAGATTTAAAAGAGCTTGCTAGAGAGTTTAAAGAAGAATATAAATCTAAAGTTGGGGAAGATTTTCCAAATAATCCAGTTGATCAATTAATGGGAGCTATTAAAGCAGTATTTAGATCATGGGATAATCCAAGAGCAAATGTTTATCGTAGAGATAATGATATTCCTTATTCTTGGGGAACTGCAGTAAATGTTCAAATGATGGCATTTGGTAATATGGGTGAAACTTCAGGAACTGGTGTTGCATTTACAAGAGATCCTGCGACTGGAGAAAAACATTTAATGGGTGAATTCTTAATGAATGCTCAAGGTGAGGATGTAGTTGCTGGTGTTAGAACTCCACAACCTATTTCTCATTTAAAAGAAGTTATGCCAAAAGTTTATGAAGAATTTACAAATATTTGTGCTACTTTAGAGAATCATTATCATGATATGCAAGATATGGAATTTACAATTGAAAATGAAAAACTTTATATGCTTCAGACAAGAAATGGTAAAAGAACTGCAAAAGCAGCTTTAAAAATTGCATGTGACTTAGTTGATGAAGGAAAAATTACTGATAAAGAAGCAGTACTTATGATTGATCCTAGAAACTTAGATACACTTTTACATCCAACATTTGATGTAAATGCTTTAAAAGATGCTCATGAAATTGGTAAAGGCCTTGCTGCTTCTCCAGGGGCTGCTGCAGGTAAAGTAGTATTTACTGCTGAAGATGCTAAAAAAGCTCATGAAAATGGTGAAAAAGTTGTACTTGTTAGACTTGAAACTTCTCCAGAGGATATCGAAGGAATGAAAGCTAGTGAAGGTATTCTTACTGTTCGTGGTGGAATGACTTCTCACGCTGCTGTTGTTGCTCGTGGTATGGGAACTTGCTGCGTATCTGGTTGCCAAGAAATAGTAATGGATGAAGAAAATAAACGTTTCACTTTAGGCACAGAAACATTTACTGAAGGAAGTGAAATTTCTATAGATGGTTCAACTGGTAGAATTTATAAAGGATTAATTCCAAAAACTGATGCTGCAATTACTGGTGAATTTGAAAGAATTATGGCTTGGGCTGATAAGTACAGAAGACTAGCTGTAAGAACAAATGCTGATACTCCAAAAGATGCTGCAAAAGCAAGAGAATTAGGTGCTGAAGGTATTGGTCTTTGTAGAACTGAGCATATGTTTTTTGAAAAAGATAGAATTGCCGCAATTAGGGAAATGATTTGTTCTGATACAGTTGAAGAAAGAGAAAATGCCCTTGCTAAAATCGAACCAATGCAACAAAAAGACTTTGAAGCATTATATGAAGCAATGGAAGGTTACGGTGTTACAATTAGATATTTGGATCCACCACTTCATGAATTCGTACCAACTGAGGAAGCTGATATTAAGCTTCTTGCAGATTCTCAAGGCAAAACAGTTGAACAAATAAAAAATATTATTGCATCACTTCATGAATTTAACCCAATGATGGGCCACAGAGGTTGTAGACTTGCTGTTACATTCCCTGAAATTGCTAAGATGCAAACAAGAGCAGTTATTAAAGCTGCAATCGCTGTATCAAGAAGACTAAATACTAAAATAACTCCAGAAATTATGATCCCACTTGTTGGTGAAGTAAAAGAGTTAAAATATGTAAAAAATATAGTTTGTGAAACAGCAGATGAAATAATTAAAAATGAAAATATTGATATGACTTATCATGTTGGAACAATGATTGAAATTCCAAGAGCAGCACTTACTGCTGATGAAATAGCTAAAGAAGCAGATTTCTTCTCATTCGGAACAAATGACTTAACACAAATGACATTTGGTTTCTCAAGAGATGATGCTGGTAAATTCTTAGGAGCTTACTATGATAAGAAAATATATGAAAATGATCCATTTGCAAAACTTGATCAAAAAGGTGTAGGTAAACTTGTTAAGATGGCATCTACTTTAGGAAGAGAAACTAATCCAAATATCCATTTAGGTATCTGTGGAGAACATGGTGGAGATCCATCAAGTGTAGAATTTTGTCATAATGTAGGACTTGATTATGTATCTTGTTCACCTTATAGAGTTCCTATTGCTAGACTTGCTGCTGCACAAGCTGCAATCAAAAGTGAAAAATAATAAATTAATCTATATAGAGTGTTAATTTGAATTCTAATGTATATTCGAAGTATAATTGAATATAATATAAAGGGTATACTAATTGACATTTTTGTAAAAATATAGTATATTTAAATTGCACTGAAAAGTGTGAAAATGTTTTCCGCTTCTAGATGGTGCGGATAATAAATGATTCTAGGCGACAATGTTTTTCGCTTCCAGGTGGTGCGACTAATAAATGATCCTGGTTGAAAATGTAGATAACTTCATCAAAAGATGGAGTTTTCTTTTTCTTTGTGATATATTATATATGGAGATGATACACATGGAAATTAAAACAGGTTATTTATATCATATTAAAGATGAATATTTCGATGTTGTAAATGATAATAACTTAATGCAAAATCATGAAAAAGGTAAAAAAAGACCAACTTATTTTACTATTAAAGATAAAGATATTTTATGGTTTATACCAATAAGTTCTAAAATTGATAAATATAAAAAAATAATTGATAAGAAAATAATGAGATATGGATTTTGTAATACAATTATAATTAGAAAAATTGCAGATGAAGATGCAGTAATACTTCTTCAAAACTCATTTCCTACATTAGAAAAGTATATTGATCATGTTCACACTGTAGATGGTGTTCCGTTAAGCGTTCCAACAAATTTGCAAAATGAAATTAAAAGTTTATTTAAAAATATGATTGGATTAAAGAAAAGAGGAACTAATTTATTTTTTACTGATATAGATGGCTTAAAAAAGAAAATGTTAGATGAAATAGCAATACAAGCTGCAATTAAAAGTGAAAAATAATCAAATAATTTCTTAATGAATTTTTATAGTATTATTTTAATAGTGTAATAGAGTGTTATGGCGATTTTAGGTAAAAACATGGAATTAAAAAAAATTTAGAAAGATATTTGGCAAAATAAATTAAACAAAGGGTTCAATATAACAAATGTAAAAAATTGTTTACTATATGAAAAAAGGTTTTGAAACATATGATGTATGGACAAAAAAATGTTTTGACTGAAGAAAGAGATTAATATTTGAAATATAAAACATGATTAGGTGGTGTTTAAATGAGCAAATTTGTAAAAGTAATGTTTGGAACTACAAGTGGAGCAAAAAGAGATTTTGAATATAAAATAAATGAAGTTAATGTAAGTGAAAATTGGAATCCCAATGCTGAAAATGAGAGAGATTTTGGAGGATTTAATTATTGTAGCGAAGAATGTATATTAAGATGGTTACATCGTGGAGATACAATCTATGATGTTGAAATTCCTGCTGATGCAGAAAATATTAGATTAGATGGTGCGACAACAATATATAGAACCAATAAAATTATTATTAATAATCCAAGAAAAGTTGATGATAAGTTGGCACTTCATTTTTACAAAATATCAAAAATACCAGAAAAGTCATATTATAAAGCATTAGGTGTTGTAAGTATTATGAATTACAAACAAACGGCTTATGCAATATTTAGAGATAAAGTTAACAAAAATAATATAAATCAGGTTTTAGAAGAATGGAATGATTTTATTTCACTTGGTAATAAAGATGATAGAAAAGATACAAATGCTCTTGTTAAAGAAATAGAGAACTATCTATATGAAGTTAAATCAGAATTATTAATAAGTAGATTTGTTGATAAAGAACCATATATAAAATATATTACAGATGATAAGGTTATAAATATAACAGGAGAGTCTGGAAGTGGTAAATCAACATATACTAAAAAATATCAAAATGATGATAAATATATTGTAATAGATACTGATGAAATAATTAAAGATAGACCGACCGATAATAAAAATTGTATTGAATTTAGAGAATTTTTAAATAAAAAATATAATGATAGCATTCCAGATGTATGTAATGAGTTTAGTACCATTTATAATGATATATTAGATTATTATAAAAATACTGATAAAACGTTAGTTATAGATTCGGCACAGTTTAGAAATTTAAAGACAGAAAAAGAAATTAAATTATTAAAAGGAAAAATAATAATTATAAGAACTTCCGTAGAAGAGTGTTATAAGAGAGTAATAAATAGATGGAAAGAAATAAATAATAATTATAATGAAGAAGAACTAATTAGATATCAAAATAGAAAACTTGGTATGTTTGAGTGGTATAAATCATTAAATACTTTTTTAGAAAATATTGATAAGATGTGAGGTGTAAGATGATAACAATAGATAAATTAATTAATAGTAATAACAAATCAGTAAATGAAGATTTTGTTAAAAAAATGATTTTAGAATTTCAAAACATGACTTCACAATTACACCAAAATAGTGATGTTGAGCATTTAAAAAACATATTTAAGCAATATTTAAATTCATCAAAAGAAAGTGCAAGTTCTAGTCAAGATTTTGATTATATCAATGAATTTGTTAATCGTGCTTCAAAGCATTTTCAAGCAATTAATACTATGAAACCTATCACAAAAACAGACGAAAACGGAAATACTACATATACTAATCCAATTTCAAATAATCAGTTAGGATGGTATACTTTTCAATCAAGTCAATTAACAAATAATGGTGGATATGGGAAAAATGAGATTAGTCATAGGTTTTATATAAATGCAAATGCAAAAGTGATAGCACAATTTAGTGAAAAACTTATTAAAGAATTTGAAAATAGAAAATTACCTTTTTATTTTAAAATTAATACCTCACATATTCAAGGACCAAAGGATTTTATTGTTATTTATTCAAGTTCAAATGAATTGAAAAATACAATTGATGTATTAAATGCAGTTGCAATTAATAATCCCAAATTAATTAGTCAGATTAATAGACCGCACGAATTTACAAATAATATTGATAATTGGATTGGCTATGCACAAGAAAATAAACAACTACAAGGCAAGGAAAGTTTTACAGGATTGATGTCTGATAATGTATCACAAGTTTTAGTTGAGTCTGTAAGAGATTGGGTTAATACACACCCAAATATGTCAGTAAGATCTGATGGAATAACCCCTGTTTTTGCAAAAGATTTAGTAGATGATAGTTTGATGAATGATAGTGGTAAAGATTACTATAAAGCCAAACGAGATAAAGTTTCATACTATCAAGGAGTATCTTATTTATTATCAGCTATACAAAGAGTTGATTATGAATTTGTTAATTCGATTGTTGGAAAATTAAAAAGTAAATTGTTACAATTAAATATTGATCCAAATAATATTTGTTTAAATAAAGATGTCATGCAAGAATTACAAGGAATAATAAATAGTAATTCTAAAGAAATAAATAATCAAAACTCACCTGAAAAGGGTTCACTACAAGCATTACGAGAAGAGTATGAAAAAATGATGAAAGAACCAGTAGATTATAATTTTCAATCAAATGATGGAACGTATTCTGATCATATGATTTTACCAACAAATGAACATAATGGAATGCATAGATAAACCATTGTAGTAGGAAAAAATCTCAGTTTTTTTTGTATCTAAAGTAAAAAAATATTAATATTTATGATAAAATATAATTATCTATTAAAAAATCCAAATAGGAGGGTAATTATGAATAATAAAACTTTGATATTAAGACCAATGATGAAAATATCTGATATGGTTCCTTATTTGAAAAATAAAAACATTAAATTTGAATGTTACTCAGAACAAGATGCTGAAATATATTTAAAAGAGAATAATAACTATTATAATGTAACATCATATAAAAATAATTTTGTTAAATATCAATGTGGTGAGCTTGAAGGAAAATATATAGATTTAGATTTTGCATATTTAAAAGATTTATCTATTATAGACTATAGAACTAGATTAGTATTATTTAAAATGATAATTGATATAGAACATTATTTAAAAATAAGAATACTAAATACTATTGAGAAAATATCAGAAGAAGATGGTTATAAAATTGTTAATTTATATTTGAAAAAAGATTTTAATGACAAGGAACGTCCTAAAAGAATGCATGAAAGTATTAGAAAAAAAGTTTCAAATGAGTATTATCAAAAAATATTTTCTAAATACGATTTAGATAAAGATACTAAAATAGAAAATATACCTATTTGGGAATTTCTTGAAATAATCACATTTGGTGAATTGATTAATTTTTTTGATTTCTTTACTAAACATTATGTTTTAGACGATAATAAATATATATTTATTTTAAGAGAAGTAAATAAACTTAGAAATGCTGTTGCTCATAATTCTTGTGTATTATGTGAACTAGACAAAAAAGACAATACACATAGAGCTGATACGTTAGTTATTAATTATTTAAAGGATTGTGATATTGGGAAAGAGAATAGAAATACTAAACTTTCTAATTCAAGAATAAGACAAATTACATATACTTTATATATATTTAATATTATAGTAAGTAGTGATGGCGTAAAAAATAATGTAAAACACGATATTACAAAATTATTTTATGGAAGAATAATTTTGAATGGAAAATACTATAATAATAATGGACTATTGAAATCCATATATAATTATTTTGATAAAATTATTGAGAAAAATTATAAAGAAAATTTGGAGTAATAGTTTGACATAGATAAATGTTTATGATATATTATCTATGCAAGGAAAAAATGTTAAATCATTTTTGTAAGGGGTCTATTTTAGGATAGAGCCCTATTTTTATAAAAAAATTTAAAAGAAAAAACGTTAAGTCAATTAGTTGAAAAAAAATATCAAAGCATTCCGAACTAAACTGTGGTACAAGCTGCAATTAAAAGCGAAAAAAAATTTTAAACTTAGATAGAAATGTCTAAGTTTTTTAATGTATTAAAATTAGATTTTAAACATTTAATAAGAATTGGACATTAAAGAGGATTCTTAATAAAAGAAAATTTGGTAAACCTTATATTCTTAAAAAGTATATTAAATAGTTTAATAGTATTACTTTTAAAACTTGGTAATGTTAAATTTTATAAAAGAGGCCTTAAATAGTTTAGAGGTTCCTTGTAAAAGAATATACATCTATGCAGAATTTAAGGCAAGCGAAGATAGAATTTGTAGTAAAGAAAAAATTATGAAAGATATTTGTAAAGATGCAAATTATTTAAAACATGAGGCTGAAAGAGAATATAGATATAATTTATATCGAAGATAATTAGTGTGAAACTTTTAATAAGAAAAATATTAAAAAAGTTTCACATTTTTTATTTTTTGTTGTATAATGATAGCGGTGGTGTTGATATGGAAAATCAAATAAAAATATTAAATTTATTGAATCAAAAAAGACAATATGTAACTTTACTTAATGAACTTGTATATGGAGCTATTGAAATTAGAGAAAAAGATAGCAAAAAATATATCTATTTGCATACAAAAGAGGATGGCTTACAATCCACAAAATATGTGGGTGAATACACAGAAGAATTATATAATTTAGTGTTAAATAATAATATTAAAGCTAAAACATTAAAAAAATCTATTCGTAATATAGAAAAAGAATTAAATAAACTAAATTATTTTGATGAAGATTTACCTTTAGATGTTGCTAAAAATATTGATTTTGCAAGAAAACATTTAGTAGATACGATTTATAATCAAGCAATACTTGAGGGAATTGCTACAACACTTTCTGAAATAGAAAATATTATAAATGGTAATAAAGTAAATAATATGATTGTTGATGATATATTAAAAGTTGTTAATTTAAAACACGCTTGGGAATTTATATTAAATAAAAATGTTATTTTAAGTAAAACTGATTATAATATTTTATGTTCTATAAATAAATTTGTTGAGGAAGGATTTTATTATTTAGCGGGAAGTCTTAGAACAACTCCAGTTAAAATTGGTGGTACGTCTTGGACACCTGAACTTCCAATTGAGGCTGATATAAAAGATAATTTAAATAATATTCTTAGTTTAGATATTGATGATGTTCAAAAAAGTATTAAATTATTATTATATGTAGTTAAATCTCAAATGTTTATTGATGGAAATAAAAGAACTTCAGTAATATTTGCTAATCATTATTTAATTAGCAAAGGAAAAGGTTTAATAGTTATACCAGATAATTTAGTTTCAGAATATAAAAATCTACTTATAAAGTATTATGAAAGTGACATTGATGATGAAATTATGAACTTTCTAATGAATAAATGCTATCGTAAAATTTAAATATTGTGTGAAACTTTTAATAAGAAAAACATATAAAAAAGTTTCACACTTTTTATTTTGAATAAAAATCTTTATTTTTTGCCAAAATATCTTTGAAAGGAAAAAGATATGAGTAATTACAAAGTAGATATTACAGGTATAAATACAAGTAAACTTAAATGTTTAACTCATGAAGAAAATATAAAGTTATTTAATTTATATCATAATGGAGATAAACTTGCAAAAGAGGATCTTGTTAATGGAAATTTAAAATTAGTTTTATCAGTGCTTAAGGGTTTTAATAAATCTGGTATAAATCAAGATGATTTATTTCAAGTAGGGGTAATTGGTTTAATCAAGGCAATAGATAATTTCGATTTATCATATAATTTAAAACTTTCTACTTATGCAGTTCCGCTTATCATTGGCGAAATAAAAAAATATTTAAGAGATAATACCCAAATGCGTATTGCAAGAAGTATAAAAGATGACGCTTATAAAATATTAAGATTTAAAGAACAGTATATTAATAAGTATGGAAAAGAACCTACAACATGTGTTATTGCATCATCTTTAAATATGAGTGAATATGACGTTGGTTTTGCGATGAATTCATTAAAAGATCCAGTTAGCATTTTTGCACCAATTTATAGTGATGGTGATAATACTATCTATCTAGAGGACCAACTTGCGGACACAAGGGGAAGTAATGTAGATAAAGATACAATGATATCTTTATATAAAGCACTAAAAAAAATTAATACAAGAGAAAAAAACGTTTTATTAGAGCGTTATGTAATTGGTAAAACACAAACCGAAATAGCGGATACTTTAAATATTTCTCAAGCTCAAGTATCAAGAATTGAAAAATGTGCTCTTGCTAAAGTAAGAAGGCTTATTAAATGATTAGTTTATGCATACAAATATATTTTGCAAGAATACTTGATGTTTCATTAAATACTATTAGAACTTTTTATACATTAAAGGGAAAAACTATATTTTCAACTGTAATTTCTTTTTTTGAAGTTTTAATTTGGTTTATGGTGGCAAGGCAAGCTTTAAATGTAAATTTAAATTCTATATGGATACCAATAAGTTATGCACTTGGATATTCCACTGGAAATTTAATTGGTTCATATATATCAAATAATTTTATAAAAACATCAGTTAATATCAACGTAATTACAGAAAAAAATAATAGTATTTTATTTAATACTTTATATGAAAATAATTATAAATTTTCTATTTTAGATTTAAATAATAATTATGACAAAATAGAAAGACAATTGTTAATAATTAATACAAATAAAAAAAATTTAAAAAATCTATATAAAATAGTTTATGATATTGATAAAAATTCATATGTATATATTAGTGATGTAAAAATGGTTCAAAAAGAAAAATAAAAAAAACTAGGAAATTCCTAGTTATTATTAAATGGTCGAGAAGACAGGATTTGAACCTGCGACCCCTACGTCCCAAGCGTAGTGCACTACCAAACTGTGCTACTTCTCGAAAACAAACTTATTATATCATATAATTTCCATTTTGCAAATAAATTTTTGCGTGTACATTATAAAATTGGTACGCCCAAAGGGATTCGAACCCCCAACCTTTTGATCCGTAGTCAAACGCTCTATCCAGTTGAGCTATGGGCGCATTTCTCAAAAGCAAATTAATTATAATATAAAATATAAAAAAAATCAATAAAATCATATTCTTTTTTTTTTCGTTTTATGGTAAAATTAAAATACAAAGGAAGAAAATGGATGACTAGAGAGATGTTTATGTTATTTGCTATTGGTTATTATTTTCTAGCAATGATTATCATTGTTATTGTTTTGCTTGTGATATCAAATAAAACAAAAAAGAAATATCAATCACAAATTAATGAATTAGAACGTCAAAAAAATTTAATTATATCAGCAGGGATACTTTCTGAACTTAATAAAGTAGAATCACTTATAAATAATGATGATTTAAGAAAAAAATATAACAATTGGCAAAAAAGATTTAATGAAATAAAAAATGAAGACATTCCTAAAATAACTGATTTAATAACTGATGTTCAAGGATATTTTGAAACAAAAGATTATCAAAATTTAAAATCTTCGATTATTAAAACAGAAATGGATTTAAATTATTTACAAACAAAGTCAAATTTTTTACTTGATGAAATAAAAGAGATAACATTAAGTGAAGAAAGAAATCGTGAAAAAATTACTAAACTTAAAGCAGAATATCGTGAAGTTATTAATACTTATAAAGAAGATATGGAAGGATATAGTAAAATAAAAGTTCCTATTGAACTTCAGTTTGAAAATGTTGATAAATTATTTGCAAGTTTCGAAGAAGCGATGGATAAAAATGCTTATACTGAAGCACCAAAAATTGTTAAAGCAATTGATGATATTGTGTCTAATTTAAAAGAGATTATTAATGATACTAAAACCATTGTTTTATATGGTGAAAATTTAATTCCTAAAAAAATCGAAGATATTAAACTTATTTATAAAAAAATGCTTCAAAGTGGTTATAATTTAGACTATTTAAATATTGAGTATAATATTGAAGAAGCACAAAAGAAAATCGTGGATATATTTCAAAGATTAAATGTACTTGATGTAGAGGACTCTATTTTTGAACTTAAAACAATGCATGATTATTTTGATTCATTATATGCTGATTTTGATAAAGAAAAACTTTCTAAAAATCTTTTTGATGATTATATGCGTTCTATTGGAATTAAACTTTCTAAACTTGAAAAAATTTCTAGTGAACTATATAAAAAAATTGGTGAACTAAAATATAGTTATGACTTAACAGATGATGAAGTTGCCGTAATTACAGAAATAAAAGATAATTTGGTGGATAATCATAATAGTTATGATCATGTTATTGAACTATTTAGAAATAAAACACTTTCATATTCGCGTCTTGCAAGTGAAATGGAAAACATTAATAGTAAACTTTTAAAAAATGAAGAAAGGTTAAATCATACTCTTGAAACGTTAAGTAGTTTAAAAGATGATGAGCTACGTGCAAGAGATCAACTTATAGAAATCGAAGATATTTTGAAAAAAAGTAAAAGTAAAACAAAAGAGTATAATTTACCCGTTATACCTAAAAATTATTATGTTGAATTTGCTGAGGCTACACTTGCTATAAAAGAAATGGTTTCAGAACTTGAAAAAAGACCTATATCCATTAAAATATTAAATATGCGTGTTGATACTGCAAGAGATTTAGTTTTAAAAGTATATAATACAATAAATGAAACAACAAAGACCGCTAAAATGGCTGAAATGGCAATTGTGTATGGTAATAGATATAGAGTAGTAAATAAAGATGTTGATTTTGGTTTAACAAAAGCTGAAAATTCATTTTATAAAGGTAATTATAAATTATGTCTTGAGCAAGCTATAAGTGCAATAAATATAGTTGAACCAGGTATTCATAAAAAATTACTAGAAAATTTTAAAGATTAAGGGGGATATATGATTTATTTAGATTATAGTGCAACAACACCAGTATCTTTAGAGGTTCAAGATACTATAAATAAAGTTACTAGAGAGTTTATTGGCAATGCAAATTCGTTAAATGGACTTGGAATAAAATCTAGAAATCTTTTAAATAGTGCAACAAAACAAATTGCAAATGAACTTAATATATTAGAAAGTGAAATAACTTATACATCATCTTCAACAGAAAGTAATAATCTTGCTATAATTGGAGTGGCACTTGCTTATTTTAAAACTGGTAAACATATTATTGTTTCAACACTTGAACATCCTGATGTTTATGATATATGTGATTATTTATCATCAATAGGATTTGAAATAAGTTATGTAAATGTAAATAATGATGGTCTTGTCGATTTTGATGAATTAAAAAGGTTAATCAGACCAGACACTATTTTAGTAAGTATTGCTTGTGTTAATAGTGAACTTGGTATTAGGCAACCTCTTAAACTTATAAGACAGATAATAAAAAAAGAAAATCCTAAAGTAATATTACATAGTGATATGACCCAAGCAGTAGGTAAAATTTCGGTATCACTTTTAGATACTGATTTAGCAACAATTTCCTCCCATAAAATATATGGTCCAAAAGGAATTGCTATGCTTTATAAAAATAGTATGGTTAAAATTAAACCTTTAATATTTGGAAGTGGAAAAAGTAATGATTTAAAACCTGGCACGCCAGCACTTCCTTTAATTGTGGGCTTTTCTAAAGCATTAAGACTTGCTTTAACAGGAATTGAGAAAAAAGAAAAATATATTAATTTATTAAATGAAAGAATTTGTCTTCATTTAAAAAAGTATGATGGTGTGTTAATTAATAAAACAAAATATTCAATTCCACATATACTTAATATTTCGCTTATGAATATTAAACCAGAAACATTTATTCATGCACTTGATAATGATGAAGTTTATGTTTCTACAAATACGGCTTGTGCATCTGGGCTTTTATCAAAGTCAGTTTATGCTCTTTATCATGATAAAGATAGGGCATCTCATACGATTAGAATAAGCCTTTCAAGTTTAACAACTACCGAAGAAATAGATAAATTTTTATGTATATTTGATAAAAATTATGAAGCACTAAATAGTTTAGTTAAGGGGGATTAAATGGAAAAAGTAATAATTATAAAATATGCAGAACTTTCTACCAAAAGTGATAATATAAATTTTTTTATTAAAACATTAAAACATAATATAGAAAAAAGTTTAAATGACATTAATTATAAAATAGTTTCAGATATTGGTAGAATGGTTATTTATACTGATGAAATAGAAAAAGTAAAAAATAAACTTTTAAATGTTTTTGGTATTCATGAAATTATGATAGGTTATATTTTTAAAGATAAAAATATTGACATTATTAAGGAAAATATACTTTCTTTAATAAAAAACATAGATTTTAATTCATTTAGAGTTACCACTAAAAGAAGTGATAAACATTATGAAATTTCTTCAGTGGATATATCAAAAATAATTGGTTCATATATTTTAAAAAATATAGAAAATAAAAAAGTATTAATGACAGGGTATGATTTAGAAATTTTTGTTGAAGTTAGAATAAATGAGGTACTTGTATATTTTGATGGTATAAAAGGTTTAGGTGGTTATCCAGTTTCAACACTTGGTAAAGGACTTTTAATGCTTTCTGGAGGAATAGATTCTCCAGTGGCAGGATATCTTGCTATGAAAAGAGGAATTAGACTTGAGGCAATTTATTTTGATTCACCACCTCATACATCAGATATGGCAAGAGAAAAAGTATTTGATTTAGCAAAAAAACTTTCGATTTATAATGGTAATATAAAAGTTCATGTTATAAATTTTACCCATATTCAAGAGGAAATTATTAAAAATATACCTAATTTTTATTTAATTACGATTATGCGAAGATTTATGTATCAAATTTCTGCAATTATTGCAAATAGAGTTAATGCTCATGTTATTATTAATGGTGAAAGTGTTGGCCAAGTAGCATCTCAAACATTAAAAAGTATGGAAGTTATAAATGAATCAATAAAAAAACCAGTTATTAGACCAGTATGCTGTTTTGATAAATTAGAGATAATTGATTTAGCTAAAAAAATAGGTACTTATGATATTTCCATAAGACCATATGAGGATTGTTGTACCATATTTGTACCTAAACATCCAGTAATTCATCCGGATTTAAAACTTGCTAAAGAATATGAACTTTTAGTGGATAAAGATAATTTAATTTATGAAGCTATAAAAAATGAAAAAGTAATTACTTTAAATATAAATGATAAAACTTATGAAGATTTGTTATAATTTTTAAATAAAAAACCATAATAATTATATGAATAAAAGATATTATAAATCATCAAAAATTGTTATGGAAAATAGAAATGAAAAACTTTTAAATGAATATTTTAATGATTATGGATTTAATTTATCTTCTCAAAGAAAAGATAAAGTTAATAATTATGATATATATTCAAAGACATCTTCATGTAATATTAATAGTATTAAAAAATCTTCCTAGTGAAGTTTTTTTTAAATGCTTAAACATTTATATTATTTTATCGTAGTTTTAAAAAAATATTTTGCATTCATTTGTATAAAATAAAAACATTGATAAAAAAAATAAGTAAATAAAATGAAAAAGGTAGCAAAAACTACTTTTTTCTTGTATAATAATTTTGAGGTGAAAGAAATGAAAATATTATCAATAAACGCAGGTAGTTCATCTTTAAAATTTACTTTATTTGAACTTCCTAAAACTGAAGCTATTGCAAGTGGTGTATTTGAAAAAATAGGTCTAAAAGATAGTTTCTATACAATTAAATATGATGGTGAAAAAACAAGAAAGGAAGTATATCTAAAGGATCATTCTGTAGCAGTTGAATGCTTAATTAAAGATTTAGTGGATATGCATATTGTTTCATCATTAAATGAAATCGAAGGTATAGGCCATAGAATACTACACGGAGGAGCAGAATTTACTCATCCAGTAGTTTTAAATGAAGATGTAGTTAAAAGAATAAGTAAATATAACGAACTTGGACCACTACATAATCCCGCAAACCTTCTTGGAGTTGAGGCATTTATGAAAGCTCTTCCTGGAGTAATAAATGTTGGGGTATTTGATACAGGTTTTCATCAAACAATGGATGAAGAACATTTCTTATATCCAGTACCTTATGAATGGTATGAAAAATATGGTGTAAGAAAATATGGTTTCCACGGAACAAGTCATAGATTTGTATATGGAGAACTTTGCAAAAAACTTGAAAATGAAGAATTAAAAGTTATTACTTGCCATATTGGAAATGGTGCATCACTTTGTGCTATTGATGAAGGCAAAGTAGTAGATACTTCAATGGGATTTACTCCACTTGCAGGTGTTATGATGGGAACAAGATGTGGTGATATCGATCCATCTATTTTAGAATATGTATGTAACAAAACTGGTAAAACTATTTCTGAAATTACTAATGATTTAAATAAGAAGAGTGGTTTTTTAGGAGTATCAGGAATATCATCAGATGCAAGAGATGTTGAAAATGCCGCAATGGAAGGAAATAAAATGGCTGTTTTAGCGGAAAATATGTATGCACAAAAAATTGCTAATTATATTGCTGTGTATAACAATATGCTTGGTGGAGCTGATGCTATAGTATTTACTGCTGGTGTTGGTGAAAACAGTGCAAGAATGAGAAAAATGGTTGTTGATAGAATTAAATCATTAGGTGTAAAACTTGATGATACGTTAAATAATGTTCGTGGAGAATATAAGAAAATTTCTGCTGAAGACTCTAGTATTCCAGTTTACATTTTACCAACTAATGAAGAACTTTTAATTGCCCAAGATACAATGAAGTTAAAAATTGAAATGGGTGATTAATATAAATAAGGAAATATACAAAAAGATATTTAAGTTAATAAAAAAATATGATGAGATAGTGCTTGCAAGACATATTGGACCAGATCCAGATGCTGTTGCAAGTCAAATTGCTCTTCGTGATTCTATTAAACTTACATTTCCAAATAAAAGAGTTTATGCAGTAGGCGCTGGAGTAAGTAAATTTAAATATTTAGGCTCTTTAGATAAACCAGATTTTAATAGTCTGACAAATTGCCTTTTGATAGTACTTGACGTACCTAACTTTTATAGAGTAGATGGAACTGATGATTTAGATTATAAAGACATTGTTAAAATAGACCATCATCCTAAAGAAGATATCATAGGTACTGCTGATTTTACATCAAGTGATTATTCTTCAACCTGTGAAATGGTTGCAAATCTTATTTATGAAACAAAACTTAATATGGATAAAGAAATTGCAGAAAAATTATTTTTAGGAATAGTTTCTGATAGTGAAAGATTTTTATTTAAAAATACGACAGTTGGTACTTTTGAAATGGCTGCTAAATTATGTAAAGATTATAATCTTGATTTTACAAATCTTTATGGAAATTTATATCAAAAAAGTTTTAATGAGTGTAAGTTTGAGGCTTATATAATAAATAATTTAGTAATTACTGATAATAAGTTTGGCTATATTTTAATTGATAATAAAGTAGTCGAAGAATATAAAGTAGATTTATCTGCTGCTTCAGTGCTAATTAATAATTTTAATTTCATCGAAGAACTAAACGTTTGGTGTTTTATCACTTATGATGAAAGAAATGAAATATATAAAGTTAATATTCGCTCAAGAGGACCAATTATAAATGAGGTTGCTTCAAAATATAATGGTGGTGGACATCAATATGCATCTGGAGCAAGAATAAGTGAAAAGAAAGATGTTGATGCTTTAATAAAAGATTTAGATGAAGTAGCATCAAATTATCTTGCAGAGGAACAAAATTAATTTGAAAATTCAAAATATTAAAGTAAATAAAAATGGTAAGTATGTAGTAACAATTGATAATGAAAAATATAATTTATATCAAGATACAATTATAAAATACTTGCTTTTTTCAAAAAAAGAAATAGATAATGTTTTATTTGAAAATATTAAAAAAGATAATAGCTTTTATGATGCATATTATAAAATAATAAAATTTGTAAGTTTTCGTCTTCGAACAGAAAATGAAATTAGAAAAAAACTAAATAGTTTATTCATATTAAAAAAAGAGCAAGATAAAATTATAGAATTACTTAAAAAGCAAGGCTATTTAAATGATGAACTTTATATAAAATCATATATAAATGATAAAATAAATCTTTCTTTAGATGGACCAGAAAAAGTTAAAAGACAGCTTTTGAAAAATGGTTTTAAAAAAGAAGACATTTCAAAGTATTTAACTTTATTTGATGATATTAATGAAGAAAGAATAAATAAAATAATTAATAAAAAACTTAAAACTAATAAGAGACTTTCAAAAAAAATGTTTATTCAAAAAGTAAGTGCTGATTTAAGAAACTTAGGTTATACTAATTTTAATATTTATTTAAATAATATACAGTTTTCTGATAAAGAAATATATCAAAAAGAATATGAAAAAATATATAATAAATTTATAAAAAAATATCCTTTAGATAAAGCAAAAATGCTTACTAAACAAAAACTATATGCTAAAGGTTTTTATGATGAATATTAATTTTCTAAGAAACTAGTAAAATAAACTTGTTTCTTTTTTTTATAAATTATATAATAAGTATGGTGATAATATGTTAGAACAAATAATAAGTATTGTGGTAATACTTTTAATAAGTTATATAATAAATTTAGTAATTGATAAATTTATTAAAAAAGTAATGGATAAAAAAAATAATAAGAATTTAAAAACGGTTTTAATATTTTTTAATAGACTTAAAACGGTAATTATATTTGGTATAGGTGTAACACTTTGCTTATCAAAATTTAAAATGTTTAAATCACTTTCTGTTACATTACTTTCTGCAGTAGGTATATTAACTACTATTTTAGGTTTAGCGGCTCAAGAAGCTCTTAAGAATCTATTTGGTAGTATTTCTCTTTTATTTTCTCATCCAATTGAGGTTGGTGATAAAGTTCACATTTTAGAAAAAGATATTTCGGGAACTGTACTTGAAATATCAATGAGACATACTATAATAAAAGGATATAACAATCAAAGATATATTATTCCTAATAGTGTTTTAAATACCCTTACAATTGAAAATTATGATTATAATGAAAGTAAACATTGCACTTTTTGTGAGTATGGTATATCTTATTCAGCTGATATAGATAAGGCTATAAAACTTGCAAAGGAAGAACTTAAAAAATTATATAAAGATGATTATGAAGTAAATGTTAAAGTAATAAGATGGGATAGTTCCTCAATAATACTTAGATGTTATGTATGGGGTAAAGATTTATCTGAAAGTTTTGAAAATAGTTGTCAATTAAATGAAAATTTAAAGAAAGTGTTTGATAAAAATAATATTGAAATACCTTACAACTATATAAATGTTATAAATAAAAATTAGTTTACAGTTAGACTAATTTTTTTGCTTTTTATTATTGTATAATTTGCTAACTTATGATAACATTAAGCTAGAAAGGATAGGGAATTAATGAAAAACCTAAAAAGAGTTGTTTTAACTTTAGTAATGGTTTTTGCAATGATTTTGCCCTCAATTGTATTTGCGGAAACTAAAGAAGTTAAAACAGAAGACGAACTTGCCGAAGTCTTTAAAAATGGCGGCGAGGCTAAGTTAACTGAAAATTTAACTTTAACTGGCGATATTAATGTTAATGATGGTAAAACTGTTACACTTGATTTAAATGATCATAACATTTTAACTCAAAACAATAGAATTAAAGTTAATAAAGGTTACTTAACAATTACAGGTAAAGGTACTATTAATGGTACTATGCATCTTGCTGCTCCAGTTGTTATTTATGGTTCAGAAGATGAAAATGATACAAATTGGTCATCACTTACTGTTGATGAAAATGTAACTTTAGAAGGAGATTATGGAACATATATTAGCTGGGATGCTTTTGGTGTTACAGTAAATCTTAAAGGTACATTTAAATCTGTTAGTGAAGTTCCACAACCTGCATTTACTATAAGTGGAAATAATAAAAGGATAAAAAATTGTCCTGTTATTAACATTTATAATACTGCTAAATTTATTAGTAAGGATTATGGACTATATGCAGCTGGATATGCAATTTGGAATATTGATGGAGCTACAATTGAAGGCGATAAAGGTGGATTTGGTATAAAAGCCGGAAAAATTAATATTAAGAATGCTACAATATATGCTACTGGAGAGAAAGTTAAAGGTACATATAATGGCGATGGTATTAATGCCACGGGTGCTGCAATTGCTATTGAATCAAATAATGGATATGCTGGAAATATTGAACTTACTATTGAAGGTGGGGAATACCATTCAGCATATGGAAATTCAATTTATCATTACATAGCACAAAAAAATGCAGATGATGTTGTAAATAGTAAACTAGTAACTTCAGTTGAGGTTAAAGGTGGAAGATTCTATGGAAACATTGATATGTTGAAACCTGATGAAATTGAAATTTCTGGTGGTTCATTTACTGATGAAATAGTTGCTAAAAAAGGTGGAGTAAAACTAGTAACAGGTGTAAAAGCTGTTAAAAATGGTGAAATGTATACTATAGTAAGTGAAAACAAAGGTGAATTAGTTGTTACTACTCCAGAAGTTAAAGTTAGTGATAAAGTAGACGAAAAAGTTGCTAAAGAATTAACTGATGCAAAACTTACTGATACTGTTACAGGGTTAAAAGATGCTATAGATTCATCTAAAATCGAGGGAGTAGAAAACACTTTAATTGAAGTTAAAATGTCTACTGAAATTAAATCTTATGATAAAGAAAAAGGTGTTTTAGTTCTTGATATTAAACCTTATTATATAATTAATCAAGAAGCTAAAGTACTTCCAAATGAAGCAATAACTGGTAAAATAAAAGTTAAAGTTGCGGTTCCTAATGAAATTACATTTACACATGCAAAAGTAGTACATAAAAATGGAGAAACAGTAATTGATACTAAAGAATATGAAATTAAGGAAGAAAATGGACAAAAATATATTGAAATTGAAACAGAAAGTTTCTCTACATTTGAACTTAGTTTCTATACTCCAGAAAAAACTGAAACTAAAGATAATACTGATAAAGTAGAAAAACCTAATACAACTGATAAAGTAGAAAATTCTAATACAACTAATAAAGTAGAAAATCCTAATACAGTTGATGGAATTTTAGTTTATACTTCAGTTACTCTTATGAGTTTAGCACTTTTAGGAGCAACTGCATTAATACTTAAGAAAAAAATGAACTAATAAAAAAATCACATTAATTTGTGATTTTTTTTATGATTATTAAAGTTACATTATTTTTTAATAGTATTTTTGGCAACTTCAAGGTAAGCTCTTAAAAGGTTACTTGCACCAAGTTTAGTTCCACCAAAGTATCTTATTATAACAAGTAAATGAGCACATAAATTACTATATTTAAGCATATTATATATTTGCATTCCCGCACTATTATGAGGTTCTTTATCATCAGTTTTGCCAGCTTTATTATCTAGTATAAAAGCATAAGGAAAATGGTTTGCTTTAGGGTGCTCTTTTTTTAATTCATTTATTATATTTTTTACATCTTCCACTTTATCTATTTTATATAGTAAACCAATAAATTTAGATTTTTTAATAGTTAATTCATACTCATTTAATAACATAATATACCTCATAAAAATTATATCTTATTTTTAAGTATTTTTGTAGTATAATATTTTTATAGGGAGAAAAAAGTATGTTTAAGGAAGAATTAAAACTAGTTCCACATGCACCAGGTTCATATCAAATGGTTAATAGTGATGGAATAATTATTTATGTTGGAAAAGCCAAAGATTTAAATAAAAGACTTCATTCATATTTTCGAGGAACTGTTACAGGTAAAACAGCCTTAATGGTTAGTGAAGTACATCATTTTCAGTATATTGTTACAAAAACAGAAACTGAAAGTTTTATATTGGAAATAAATTTAATAAAAAAATATAATCCAAAATATAATATTTTACTTAAGGATGATAAAACTTATCCATATATTGAATATGTTAAAAAGCCATATCCACTTTTAAAAGTATCTAGATATACAAATGTTAAAAAAAGTGATAAAAAACTTTTATTTGGACCATATCCAAATGCTTATGCGGCAAGGAAAATAGTATCACTTTTAAATAGATTATATCCTCTTAAAAAATGTGAGGGAAAGCCTAAAGAAGTATGCCTTTATTATCATATTGGTGAGTGTCTTGGATATTGCGTAAAAAATACTAATGAAGAAAAAATAAAAACAATGGAAAATGAAATTCTTTCCTTTTTAAGGGGCAATGATAAAATAATTACCTCAAAGATAAATGAAAAAATAGAGTTTTTCTCTGAAAATTTAAATTATGAAAAAGCTTTAGAACTCAAAAATGAACTTGATTATATAAACTATATTACCGAAAAGCAAAAAGTTCAGTCAAATGATTTTGTAAACCGTGATGTAGTAGCATATTACTATTATAAAGGCTATCTTTCTATTGAAATACTTTTCATAAGGTCTGGTAAACTACTTGGAAGTCATAATAATATTATTGTACCAATTGAAACTAATGAAGAACAGATAATAAGTTATTTATATTCATTTTATCAAAAACATGAAATTCCTAAAGAAATAATTGTACCAAGCGAAATTGACACGTCTGTTTTGGAAAAACTTTTATCAGTAACTTTTATTAAACCTATAAAGGGAAATAAGAAAAAACTATTAAGTCTTTCATATGAAAATGCTAAAATAACTTTAGATAATAGTTTAGAAAGATTTAAAAATGATGAAAAAAGAGTATTCGAAGCAAATGAAAATTTAAGAAAAATTCTTAATATGAATAGTTTATATCGTATAGATGCATTTGATAATTCAAACCTTTTTGGCTCATTTTCTGTTGGTGCAATGGTTGTCTTTAAAAATGGTAAACCAAGTAAAAATGATTATCGTAAATACAAAATTAGTGTAGACAAAAATGATGATTATCATATGATGAAAGAAGTAATTTATCGAAGATATTTTAGATGTATTGTAGAAAATGAGGAAATACCTGATTTAATAATTTTAGATGGTGGTTTAAATCAAATAAATGCTTGTAAAGAAGTTCTTAATACTTTAAATTTAAATATTAAAGTTGTTGGTTTAAAAAAGGACAATCATCATCATACAAATGCTCTTTTAGATAGCGATACATATAAAACCTATGATTTAACTAACCATGAAGATGTATTTAATTATTTAACAAGAATACAAGATGAAGTACATAGATTTGTTATTACTTATCATAAAACTATAAGAAGTAAAGGTATGCTTAAAAGTATGCTTGCAAATGTTGAAGGTTTAGGTTCAAGTAGAATAAATAATTTACTTAAAACTTATGGTAGTATTGAAAAAATAAAAAATGCGGATATAAAGGAACTTAAAAAAATAATTCCTGAAAAAATAGCTATGGAGTTAAAAAAATATTTAAATGAAAACTAAAGTATGTTATCATTAGTTTATGAGAAAATTAATTAAATTAGAAAAAAAATTAAATATATTATTTGATAATGATATTTATGAATATTTAAATCCTGATTATGTATATTTACCAATATATGATGGCTTTGAACTTTTAAAAAAACAAGATGATAAAGTTTTAATTAATGAAATTGTTGTTGAAAACAAACTAAATAAAATTAAAAGCCCTATATCAGGTGTTATAAAAGGAACTACTTTTTTAAATATTTATAATAAAAAAACTAAATGTGTAGTTATTGAAAATACTTATGAAGAAAAAGAAAAAATAAATAATAAAAATGTAACACTTACAAGAGCAAATATTATAAGTACTTTATCTGAAAATAATTATCTTTCATTTGCAAAAATGCTTGAAAATAAGAATATAAAAAATCTTATTATTAATGGTATGGAAGATGAACCATATATTCAAAATAATCCATTTATTTTAAAAAAATATGCAAACAAACTTCTTAAATTAATTGATGATTTTGTAAATATATTTCAAATTGATAATGCATTTATATCTATTAAAAGTAATGATACAGATAATATAAATTTATTTTTATCAAAAATAGGTACTTATCCTAAAATAAATTTATCTTTAATTAATGATTATTATCTTTTAGCACAAGACTATTTTTTACTTGAAAATATGAATTTATTAAATGAAGATAGTTTAGTTATAAGTGCAAGTGATTTATATAAAATATATAAACTTTTAAATGATGAACTATCATATACAACTTTTGTAAGTATAGTAAGTCCTTTTTTACCAAAAAGTTTTGTTGTAAACGTTAAAAATGGTAGTCTTATTAAAGATGTACTAAAAAAATTAAACATAAAAAAATTTGATAATGCTCTTTATATTTGTAATGGTTTAATGACAGGTTATGAAATAGATCTAGATAAAGAAGTTATTACTGAAAATACAAAGGGACTTATTATAACAAATAAAGATACTTTTAAAGAAGAAAAATGCAATTTGTGTGGTATGTGCTATAAAATATGTCCTGTTAAAGTTAATCCTAAAAAAGTTATGGACACAGGTATTAAAAGCAAAAGCTGTATAGACTGTGGACTATGCTCATATATTTGTCCATGTAAAATTAACTTAAGAAAATATTTAAGGAGTGAAAAATGAATGTTTATTTAAGAGCTAAAAATGATAGTAAAAGTTTTATTAAATTATTACTTTTATTAATGATTCCATTTGCACTTTATGGTTTTTATAAAAATGGTATACTTCTTTATAAAAAAGATTTAATTAATTTATTTAGTTTATTTAAAGTACCATTTTTAGTATGCATTTCTATTATAACTACCTATATTTTAAAAAAACTTTTTGAAGAGGATTTTATATCATATAGACTTCTTTTAAATATTTTTATAAGCATAATTACCCCTGCGAAAACAAATATTATAGTTTTTATAGTACTTTTAGTATTATTAAATATTTTATATAAATTTAAAAAATTAAATATACCACTTATATATATGATTTTATATATAATTACTTCTTATTTATTTAAAAATTTAAGCTATCAAAATATATATGAAGAAAGTGTAGTTCACAATTATACATTAACAAATTATTTATTTGGATGTGGAAGTGGGGGAATATCTAATACATTAACAATTTATAGTATACTATCTTTTATCTATTTAATAACTAAATTTGAATATAAAAAACATATTCCTATAACAGCTTTTGTAGTATATTATGTTCTTATAACAATTTCATTTTTACTAGGTAATAATGCTGATATAAATTTTACTTTAAATAATAATTTAATATTTGCATTTGTTTATTTAAATACTATATCTATTTTTACACCATATACAAAAGGTGGAAACTATATTTATGGTTTTGCCCTAGGCTTATTTACATTTTTATTTTCATTTTTTGACATTAATATAGGAGTTTATATTACATCACTTATTTTAAGTTTATGTTATCCATTTTTTGATAAAATTATTTTAAAAATAAAGTAGCATTTTGCTTATATATTTTCAATATTTTTGTTTTAAAGAACACTATTTTTAGTGGTTTTTTAGTATAAATTAAAAAAATAGGCTTATATCAAATAAACCCAGTATCTACTTTGTTCGTATTTTCCTAAAGTAGGTAGATTTAAGAAAATTCTATCTCGTATTTACGTACCTTACTATTAAATTATACATTAATTTTTATAATTTTTAAACCCTTTTTAACGAAATTACGTTATGTAATTTTCTTAAATCTACCTAATATGAGAAAATAGACGTGCGTATTTACTGGCAAAAAGAGGAGTGTATGAAGAAGAAAAAAATAGTGTTGTTCGTATTTTTAATAATAGGGATTTTAGGTATGGTTTTTATCTATAATAAAAAAGTAAATTTAAATAAAAATAAGTTAGTAAATAAAGGCTATGCAATATATGTAAAAGAAAATAATTCAAGTAGTTATACAAATTCAAAAAGTATTCCCAAAGGAAGTTATTTACTTAATAAAGAAAAAAGTTTTTGTGAAAATAATGGAGAAATCTCAAGTTATGATAATGTTAGTGGTGTAGTGGGTTTTAGTTTTATAGGAAGTGATAGATGTACTTTATATTTTGATGAAGACAGCATAGCACCAACAATAAATAATTTAACAGTAAATGAAAATATATTAACCGCTACATTATCAGATAATAATAATTTGGTTGGATATGGATTAAGTATGAGTAATAATGTAGAGCCAACAAGTTGGACACAAATAACTGGTACAACCTATAATTTAAATATTACTATAGAAAGTGAAGGTACGTATTTTCTATGGGTAAAAGATAGTGCAGGAAATAAAACTATAAAAGAATTTACAATATCACTTGGAACATCATTTGAAACATTAATGGTAGCAAACAATACAGATATATTTGACGAAAATGGAATAAGATATGAAGGAGCTAATCCAAATAACTACATATGTTTAGATAATCAAAAAGAAGGTACATGTTCAAGTACTTCATTATTATTTAGAATAATTGGATTATTTGATGAAGAGTATTCAAGTGATGGAACAAATAGTAGTGGAACTAAAAAACTATTAAAAGTAATAGATACAAATAACTATGGTGGAACAAGTGGAAAGTATTGGAATTCATCAGGAACAAATAATTGGGAGATCGTATCATTAAAAACTGAAATTAATGGTACATATTTAACTACTATATTAGGCACTTCAAATGTAAATAGTAAACTATCTAGTGGGGTAGCAAATGCAAAATGGCATTTAGGTGGAGCGAGTTCATCGAATTATGGTACTTTAACGGCAGAAGGTATTTATACAGAGGAAAGAAATACAAGTGCAATATATAGTGGTAATCCAAGCAGTATATTTGCAAAAATTGGATTAATGTACCCAAGTGATTATGGTTATGCCACAGTGGGAGGTTCTACAACAAATAAGTCAAGTTGTAGAGCAAAAGCATTATATTATTGGGACGATTCATCATATAGTGATTGTTATAATAATGATTGGTTGTTTACATCACAAAGTAGTTTTGTAAGTAGTGGAGAATGGCTTCTTTCCCCTTTTTCTTCGAATTCGAATAATGCTGCTATTTTGTTTTCGCCAGGGTTTGTGAACATCAGCTACAACTATAACTACCTTGTCGGAAGCAACCAGTTTGCAGTCCGTCCAACTTTCTATTTAGATAGTGATGCTATAAAAATAGTAGGTGGCACTGGTTCTCAAACCAGTCCATATCATATTGGTTAAAAACACGTGCATAAATTTATATAAAAGTGATATATTATAAATGAGGAACTTGATAGATTAATGTTACCTAGAATTTCTTGAAGATAGCGTTATCCTATACTAGAAATCAAAAGTTGCAGTAAGCAAATGATGAAATCTAGTAAACTACGGATGACGCTTCTTATTTTGTCTTGATATGTTATAACCAAGAAAGTAATATGATCCAGAAAAGTAGTCTTTCATACGTTTTCTTTTTCACATACATTCCTCATCTCTAGATTTTGTTATCCAAAACCCCAAAAATTTAGAAGGTAACGCCATTCTTGCACGTTCAAAAGATATTATAAAATATATTTTTAATATTGTAAGCGATAGGGCATTACATGTCAAAATGTTACATAAACTTTAATATCAATGTATAATAATCTATGCACCTTTACACACTTTACAATATGAAAGTAAATAAATAAAAAAATACTTTAAAAATAAGATAAATACTGCTACAATAGTTTTATGGAAGGTGTATAATATGCTTAATGATATAATAGTATTTTTAAAAAGTTTAGCATTTATTGATTATGTTTTCTTTTTTACAGTAGTATTTTTAATCGTACTAGTGGTGTCTTTAATATATTTTATAAAAGTAAATGGCAATGATATGGAAAGTGAAAATTTAGTATTAAATGAAATTGAAAAAGTAAACAATAATCCTAATATTGATAATATTAAAGATAATGATTTAAAAGAAATAGCAACAGCACTTAAAAATGTTAAACCAATTGACTTTACACCTTATGAAAAAGAAGAGGAAGAAAAAGCAATAATAAGTTATGATGAACTTTTATCAAATACAGGTCAATATGAACTTAACTATTTAGATGAAGATAAAACTGGTGATGTTTTAGTTAAAAAAGTTGATTTAAATAATTTAATAAATGTTAAAAAAAGTGAACCAATTAAAATGGAAGTTCATTTAATGAGTTTGAGAAAAGAAGAAGAATTTTTAAAAACTTTAAAAGAGTTACAAAAAAGTTTAAATTAAAAGGGTGGTTTTATGAAATTTAATATTATTACACTTGGTTGTAAAGTAAATAGTTATGAAAGTAATTTTATGAAGGAAGCCTTAATAAAAAATGGGTTTTCTTTTTGTAATGAAAATAAAAAATGTGATATTTTAATTTTAAATACATGCACGGTTACAGATACATCAGATAAAAAAAGTATGAAGGAAGTAAGAAGACTTAAAAGGGAAAATCCTAATGCTATTTTAGTGGTATGTGGTTGTTCTGTTCAAAATAATAAAGGTAGTTATGAAGAATATGATATAGATATTCTAATGGGAAATATTAATAAACATAATATAGTAAATGTTATTAATGAGTATTTAGATAAAAGGACTCCCCTTGAATATATTGCTAAAACTCGTGCATTACCATTTGAAAACATGGAAATAACATCATTTGACCATACTAGAGCTTATATAAAAATCGAAGATGGTTGTGATAATTTTTGTTCATATTGTGTAATTCCTTTTGTAAGAGGTATGACTCGTAGCAAAAAATTTTCTCTTGCTATAAATGAAGCCCAAACACTTGCAAATAATGGCTTTAAGGAAATCGTTTTAACGGGTATTGATACAGGTTCATATTATGATGATGGTAAAGATTTAACTGATTTAATTAAAAAAATGAGTGAAATAGATAATCTTTTACGTATAAGACAGTCCTCTATAGAAATTACACAAATTAGTGATAAATTTATAAATGAACTTAAAATAAATGATAAAATATGTAATCATATTCATATACCAATTCAGTCTGGTAGTAAATGTATTTTAAAAATGATGAATAGAAAATATGATTTAAATTATTTTATAGAAAAAATAAATGAAATTAGAAAAGTAAGACCTGATATTTCTATAACCACAGATATTATAGTGGGTTTTCCCGGAGAAACTGAAGAAATGTTTTTAGAAACAATAGAAACTGTTAAAAAAATCAATTTTTCAAAAGTACATGTGTTTCCATATTCAGAAAGAAAAGGAACAAAAGCTAGCATGTTGAGTGGAAAAGTAAAAGAAAATGTAAAACATGAAAGAGTAAAAAAACTTATGGAACTTTCAAATGAACTTGAAAAAAATTATTATAATAAATTTAAGGGAAAGAAAATGGATGTAATAATCGAAGAAGTAACTGATGATTATTCAATAGGTCATACTTCAAATTATTTACTTGTAAAAACTAATGAAAAACTTATAAAAGGAGAAATTTATAAATTAACTGTGTAATGGAAGAAAAATATATTGTTGGAAAATTTAAAAAAATTATTTACGAAAACAAGGATAGTAACTATTATGTTACTCTTTTTAAACTTGATGAAAATGATGAAACTTTTTTAAAAGGTAAAGTGAGTAACATAATACATGTAACAGGTAGTTTTCCAAATCTTAATTTAGATGCAAAATATAAAATATATGGCTCTTTAATTAATCATCCAAAATATTCATGGCAATTTAATTCTTATAGAATAGAGGTAGTTATGCCCACTACTAAAGAAGAGTTAATTAAATTTTTTGAAAGCCCTTTTGTTGAAGGCTGCTCAAAAGTATTTGCTAAAAGAATTGTGGACACTTTAGGTGTTAATGCTATAAAACTTATTACCGAGGATATTAATAATTTATTTAAAGTTAAGGGGATGACTACTTTAAAAAGTGCTAAAATATATGGAAGTCTTCAGCGTTTTGAAATGAATGAAACACTTATTAAAACTCTTATTTCTTTTGGCTTTAATTATGAGGAAGCATCAAAAGTATTAAATAAACATTATAGTGATATAACGCCTATAATCGAAGGTAATTTATATCTTTTAAAGGACATTTTTGAATTTAAAAAACTTGATGATATATACAAAAATAAAATTTCTAAAGATAGTCCTTTAAGATGTAAACAGTGCCTTTTAAATACACTTTGTGATATATCTTTTTCTGATGGATCTACATATTATTATAAAGATGAAATATATAAATATTTAAATGCAAATTATGAAATAACCTTAAGTGATGAAGACTTTGATAATTATTTAGAAAGTCTTATAAATGATAATTTAATTATTAAAGATGGGTTAAGATATTATTTAAAAAAATATTATGATGAAGAAAAAGATATTGCAAGATATTTATATTTAATTGATAAACAAAAAAAAGAAGAAATTAATGATTTTGATGAGCAAATAAAGTTAATTTCTAATGAAACAGGTAAAGAATATTCTAAAGAACAACTTGAGGCTATAAAAAATAGTTTAACTGAAAATATATCTATTATTTCTGGTGGTCCAGGAACTGGTAAAACAACAATTATTGAAGCAATAGTAAAATTTTATATTAAAAAACATAATTTTAATAATGAAGAGATAATTAGTAATATTACCCTTCTTGCACCAACAGGTAGAGCTTCGAAAAAACTTTCTTGTGCAACAGGCCTTGGAGCCTGTACTATACATAGACTACTTCGCTGGCATAAAGAAGATGGTACATTTGAATATAATGAACATAATAAACTATACCATAAACTTGTTATTGTAGATGAATGCTCAATGATAGATGTTAGTTTAATGAGAAGTCTACTTTGTGCTTATAACTCAAATATAAAACTTATTTTAGTAGGGGATATCTACCAGCTTCCTTCAGTAGGCCCAGGTCTTGTATTACATGATTTAATAGATAGTGATGTAATAAGTTTTAATATTCTTTCAACTATTTATAGGCAAAGTGATAATTCATATATACCTTATCTTGCTAAAGATATTAAAGCTCAGAATCTCGAAGATGACTTTACTATAAAAAGAGACGATTATTCATTTATAGTGTGCCCCGAACAGGAAATTTTATCTAAAGTAGTAAATGCGGCAAAATATGCTCTTACAAAAGGTATCGATGAAACTAAAATGCAAGTGCTTGCACCAATGTATAAAGGGATAAATGGTATTGATAATTTAAATCTTTATTTAGAAAAAATTTATAATAAGGATGATAGTTTATATTCTATTAAATATGGTGATAAAACTTATAAAGTAAAAGATAAAGTACTTCAACTTATTAATGATGCCGATAATAATGTTTTTAATGGAGATATAGGTAAAATAATAAATATTTTTACGGGTAGTGATGGTAAAATAAAAATTACAATAGATTTTGATGGTAATATAGTTTTTTATGAAAAAAAAGATTTAAAAAATATAACTCTTGCTTATGCAATAACAATTCATAAAAGTCAAGGTAGTGAATTTGAACATGTTATTATGCCAATATCAAAAGGATATAATATTATGCTTTATAATAAGTTAATTTATACAGGTGTATCTCGTGCCAAAAAAAGTTTAACTATTATAGGGGATCCATCTTCTTTTATAAGGGCTATTCAAAATAACTATTCAAGTAAAAGAAAAACTTCTTTAAAAGAGTATCTTCAAGGGTATTTTAATGAATAAAATAAAAAAAACATCTCATACTATAAGTAGAGGTGTTAAATGAAAAAAATCGGATATATGATGCTTGGCATGGCAATAACTGGCGCAGGTCTAGGTACTTATATGTATTTAGGTAATAACAAAGGTAAAAAGTTCAAGATGAAAAATATGTATTCTTTAACAAATAATAGTAATAATAATTAAGGATGAGAAAATCATTCTTTTTTATTATTTTTTTACCCTAAAAAGTTTACAAGAATAGTTTGGATATATACCATTATTACTTAAATATTTTTCATAATATCTTTCATTATAAAAATGCATATTTAGTATATCTTTATAAAGTTTTAAAGCATAGTCTTTATCATCAATATAAATATTAATTAGAAAAAATGCATAAGCTGAACCAATAGTATAGGGAAGATAATAATTAAATGATGTTTCATAAGTTTGAGCTAGACATTCATAGTCACAACCTAAATCATTATTAAGTTTAAAAAATAAATCTTTATTATTTATATCTATGTTATTATTTTTCATATAGTAATATACCTCAAGTTTATAATTTAAAATGTTATTTAAGTTACATAATGATAAATATGAATTATAAATAGTTTGTGAATATTCTTTTTCATTAATAAACATAGTTGATAAAAATTCTGGAAAAATACTTTCTATTTCACTATAAGCTAGCTTATAATCTAAATTACAATTTTTATCGTTATAAATATTTGCTATAGCATGACCAATTTCATGAATAAGTGTATCAAGGATAATATAATTATATTTATTATTGTTAATTATTTTAATTATGTTATTTTCATCTGTATATCCTTCGAGATTATATTTTGATTTTTTTAAAAAATAAATATTTTCATTTCTGTTTTTAAAATAACACTCAAATATATTAAAAAGATTCTTATCTAAAAAACTTTTATAAAAATCATAAGTAAGATCAAATATGTCATTTTTAGTTAAACTTACTACTGAATTTTCTTTCCAGTCAGATGCCTTATTTACACAAGCAAAGTTTTCTATAACCCTAGTTATATTTGGATTAAAACTAATATTTTTATTATCAATATATATTTTTTTTCTTAATTTATTTTTATATTCATTAACATTTACTTTCATATTACTTCCTTTTTAAATATCTTATACATGTATCAGTTTCATTAGGGTATAAATAAAAACTTTCTAAATTTTTTATTATATCTATTGATGATGGGCTATCAAAAGAAATTATTTTTTTATATACACTCATAGCTTTTTCTTTTGATTTTAAATACATATCATAAAGTTCAAAAGCATATAAAGGACTTACTACATAAGGAAGAAGTTCATAAGAATTTATACTATATAAATATTTAATATCTTTTTTTGAAATATTTACCATATGCTTAATTTCTTTATAATAATTTTTATTATGACAATTTAAATGATTTAAATTTTGAAAATCTAAAAATAAATATTTAGCTTTCATAAAAAGGGCATCTTTATATATGCTATCAAACTTAAAATTATTATAATATAAAATATCTTTTTGATTAAATCCATTTTTTTCTAAATAATTTGATAATAAAATTTCTAAAAATGTACTTTCAATTTCTGAAAAAGGTTTTCTATATAAAGTATAGTTAAAATCATTATTTAAATGATTTATTGCATGACCATATTCATGTACAAGGGTATATAAATCCGTTATATTATTATTTTTAATCATTTCAATTTTAATAAAATTATTTGGATACTTTTTAGTGTAGCCAATATATCTAGAATTAATTTTATCTTTTATAAAACTTATGTTATTTTCTTTATTATTAAATAAAATAGTAAATGTTTTAAAAATATCACTATCTAAATTTTTAAAAAAATCATAAGTTAAAGTAAATAAATCATCTTCATTTAAATGTTCATTATATTTAGTTTTTTTATTATGAACTTGCTCATTATTATCTAAAAAACTGTTTATCATTTCTTCATAAATAAAATTATTATTTAAATAAAAGTTTTCTTTTTCAATTTGTTCATTTAAACTATTATAATTAATATGTTTAGCATAGTGACAATGTTTATATAAATCATTTATGGGTTGCTTCAATTCCATGTTTTCAGCCTTTCTTTTTCGTAAATATTATTATAGCAAATTAATTACTATTTGCAAGTTATTTACATAATTAATGTATAGTTTAATGAAAAAATTTGGTAAAAATTATTATGTGTGGTATAATCTTTTTAGAAATTATAGAAAGCGAAAGGAGTATTTTTTTATAATAGCGCATGGCCGGTTATAGGTGACGAGGACTTACATTGTCGATTTTTCAGCGGATGTGTAAGCGGAGAAGTTTTACTTCGTAAAATACTTTGAAAAAATAAAATATAAATTATAACAAAGAGGTATTTAATAAAACAAGAAAGGAAATTTTTTATGTGTGGAATTGTTGGTTACAAAGGAAACCAAAATAGTATTCCTGTTTTATTAAATGGCTTAAAATCACTTGAATATAGAGGCTATGATTCAGCAGGACTTGCTTATATAAATGGGGGTAAAATAACTATTAAAAAAACTATAGGAAGGGTTAAAAATCTTGAAAATTTAGTTACTAGTGATGACTATGGAAACATTGGCATAGCTCATACAAGATGGGCAACTCATGGGGGAGTAACAGATATTAATGCACATCCTCATAAACAAGGTAAAATAACTCTTGTTCATAATGGTATTATTGAAAATTATAAAGATTTAAAGGAAATAATTAATGTTAATTTAAAAAGTGAAACAGATACAGAAATATTATGTGGATATATAAATCATTTATATAATGAAAATCATGATATGCTTAAAACTTTAGCAAGACTTAAAAACGATATAAAAGGAAGTTATGCTCTTGCAATTATTAATGAAGATGAACCTGATACTTTATATGGTGCTAGAAAAAATGTTCCTTTAATACTTGCAAAAAAGAATAATGAATATTTTTTAGTATCAGATATGACAGCGGCACTTAAATATACAAATAAATTTTATTTACTTGAAAATGATGAAATAGTTAAAATTTCTGATAAAGAATATATTTATGATAGTAATTTAAATTTATTAAAGAAAAAACTTTTAACTTTTGAAGGTACAAGTAATGATGTAATGAAAGGTGATTATCCGCATTTTATGCTTAAGGAAATTCATGAAGAACCTATAGTTATTAATAATATTTTAAATCATTATATTACTGATGGTCATTTTAATGAAAATATGCCTGAGTTTAAAAAATATAAAAATATTTATTTTGTAGGTTGTGGTAGTGCAAGTTATACTGCAGATATTGCTAAAAAAGTATTCGAAGAATATGCAAGTATTAAGTGTGAAGTATTTTTAGCAAGTGAATTTAGATATCAAAAACATTTTTATGATAAGAATACTTTAGTAGTATTTATTTCTCAATCTGGTGAAACTGCTGATACTTTAGAGGCCCTTAGAATTACTAAAAATGATGGTATAGATACTCTTGCTATTGTAAATGTAGTAGGTTCTTCGATAGCTAGAGAAGCAGGTAAAGTATTATATATTAAAGCTGGAACAGAAATAGCGGTAGCAACGACTAAAGCATTTACTGCTCAATATTTACTTCTTACACTTATTGCCCTTAAAATGGGAGGTGTAAATGATTTAAATGATTTTTATAAAGTAAATGAAGCACTTGATACTGTATTTGACATAGACTATCAAAAATACGCAAAAAAAATATATAATAAAAAAGATGCTTTCTTTATTGGTAGGGGAATAGATTATGGCCTTTGCGAAGAAGGAAGCCTTAAATTAAAGGAAATAAGCTATATAAACTCATCTGCATTTGCCTCTGGAGAACTTAAACATGGTACAATTTCCCTTATTGAAAATGATACTCCAGTAATGAGTATAATTACAGATGAAAATTTGGCTTTAAAAACAATAAGTAATGTTAAAGAAGTTCATGCAAGGGGAGCATATTCACTATTTATAACAAGTTTAGATATACAGGGAGATTTTTATGATGATAAAATAAAAGTACCTCATATAAATAGTATTATAGACCCTATACTTGTTGTTGCAAGTCTTCAACTACTTGCATATAAAGTTGCCTTATTAAAAGGTGAAGATATAGATAAACCAAGAAATTTAGCAAAAAGTGTTACTGTTGAATAAAGTAGCACTTTTTTTCATATCATATATTATGAATTTAATTATTGGTTTTTTATTTGTTAGTATATTAGGTACATTTTTTCATTTTACATATAAGTTATTTAATAAAAATAAAATTTCATCTATTTTTTCAGCAGTAAATGAAAGTACTTGGGAACATATTAAGATGGCACTTTCTGCTTCATTTTTATTAGGAATTTTCGAAGGCATAAATTTACCTATAAACTATTTTTTTGCAAAATCTATCTCAATTATTATAGTTATTTTACTTATTCCAATACTTTTTTATGGTTATAAAATGTTTACTAAAAAAAGTTATTTAGTTATAGATATTTTAATTTTTTATATAGCGGTATTTGTTTCCCAGTACTTTTATTATTATATAATAAATAATGTTAAAGAAATATTTGTTTTAAATTATTTAGGTTGCATTATTTTATTTATTATATTTGCTTTTTATTTACTTTTAACAATATATCCCTTAAAAAATGAATTATTTTTAGATCCTATTACTAAAAAATATGGAGTTAATAAATAAGAAAATTAGAGTAATTTACTTTAATTTTTTTATGTAAATTTAAAAAATTTATTAATTTTCATTTTCTTAAGTGTTTATCTTGTTCGTATTTTCCTAAAGTAGGTAGATTTAAGAAAATCTTACTTCGATTTTACGTACCTTACTATTAAATAATACATCATTTTTTGTAATTTTTAAAGTCTAAATAACGAAATTACGTTATGTATTTTTCTTAAATCTACCTAATATAAGAAAAAAGACGTGCGTACTTACGGGAAAAAATTAAGATTTAAATTTTGAAAAAATTTTAATTGTTCGTATTTATTTAAATAATAAATAACATACTAAAGAAAGGAAAGAAGTTTTTATGAAAAATAAAAAGAAAATAACTATAAAAAGTGCTATAGCATGTTTAGTATTACTTCTAATATTAATTGGGGCATCATTTGCATATTTTGGGATGTTTACAGTAAATTTAGAAAATAAAGTAGCGGTAAATATTTATGCAAATGATATAGGTAATACCTCTTTTATTGCCACAAGTGCAAATTTAAATGTAATAGTACCTAAAAGTGGTATGTTTAAGGGAAATACTGGACTAGCCGCAGAAAATACAGCAACGCTTACTGTTAATTTAACTGGAGCACCAAACGTAACAACAACATGTACATATGATGTAGTATATGAATATAATCTTGATAGTGAAATATATGGAAACACAGTAAATGTAACAAGTGGAGCTACAAAAGAAATTACGATGCAAGTAGAAAGCCCAAGTGGAACAAATAGTTATGTAAATGAAACTAATTTTGCTTATGATAGCTCATGGACACCAAAAACATCTACAGTAGGAGCAAAAAAAATACTTGTAAAAGGAGCCACCATTAAAAGTAGTGGAACAAGTACTATACAAGATATAAATATAACAGGAAGATACTATAATTTAAATTTAGACCAGTCACAACTAGTAGATAAATCGTTTACAGGAACAATATATGTAGAAAATAATAGTTGTACAGTTGAAGAATTAGAACCAACTTTATATAATGCAATTGCTAAAAGATATAATGCAAATGATGAATATGTAAAACTATATAATGGAGCAGATTATGGCGATACAACAACATATGCAAATAATATATATTATTTTGATGGCAATGTAGAAAATAATAATGTTTTATTTGCAAACTACTGCTGGAAGATAGTAAGAACTACAGATACTGGTGGAGTTAAAATAGTATATAATGGTGTACAGAAAGATTTTTATACTTCAGAGTCATTAAGTCAGTCAGAATATGTAAATTTAAGTAATGATGCTACATATCCATATACATTTGATGAAACAAATAAAATGTGGACAAGTACAAATACTGGAACAAATAGTTCAACAATATCATTTACTGCACCATCAAATGGAGATTATGTAATAAATTATGATTTATCAATGAATGATTATGAATATGGTATAAATGTAGAAATATTTAAAGATAACGTAAGTCAAGGAAAATTTACAGGAACAGATAATGGACAAATTGTTTTTAAAAACTTAACTACATCAAATGTAATAAAAATTATATATACAAGAAAATATTCATGGACGATAGGAGATAGAAATAATGTAATATTTAGTTTTGGTAGAGTTAATAGTATAATAAAATCATGTAATAATATAGGAGATAATTCACAAATAGGAACAACTCTATTTAATAGTAATTATAATTCACCAGCATATGTGGGATACATGTATAATGAAAACAAAGTATATACACCTTCAAGTAAAGCAATAGTAAATAATGAATATTTCGATGGAACAAAAGCATATGCCGATGCAGTAATATATGATAGTAGTATGAGTAAATATACACTTGATAGTGCAACAGCAACAACATTAAATGTAACATGGTCAAATATAAGTTCATTAGTGGGAAAATATACTTGTAGTAGTAGTTCTATAACAGAAACATGTACGAATGTATATTATATAGTAGGATATAAATCAAATTATATTTATTATTACTCATTGTCAAAAGGAGATGTAGATGGAACAGATAATGGAAGTAATTATGTATTTGGTTCATCATTTACATATAATGGAACATATACATTAACTGATACAGTAACAATAAATTCAGATACATGGAGTACAAGTAGTACAAATGTAAATACTCATCATTATACATGTTTAACAAATGGTAATAGCTGTACCTCCGTTTATT
Organism: uncultured Bacilli bacterium; assembly: GCA_934098665.1. Classification (GTDB taxonomy): domain Bacteria; phylum Bacillota_I; class Bacilli_A; order RF39; family UBA660; genus UBA6448. The sequence goes on along the minus strand of CAKOOO010000001.1, from coordinate 61,662 downwards.
ATGTATATTATGATTCTAATGGAACGTTATATTACATAACCTTAACTGGAGGAAAATCAGTAAATGATGCTTTAAATGAAATGTTATATAACGATGATGTAAATACAAAAGATAGTACAATAAAAGCATATATAGATAGTTGGTATGAAGAAAATATAAAAGATAAATATGATGATAGGCTAGAAGATACAGTATTTTGTAATGATAGGTCAATGGATAATGAATCACAAAATGGTTGGAATCCAAATGGAGGAAGTACAACAACTGAATTACAATTTAAAAATTATAGTCTAAGGAATAAAAGTTTAGTATGTGCAAATGAAACAGATAGATTTAGTGTAAATAATCCAAAAGCAAGGTTAAAATATCCTATAGGATTATTAACAGCACCAGAATTAAGTTTAGCGGGATATTCAAATTCAAATGGTCATTACTTTGATAATGGCCAAAATGTTTTTCTTAGTTCTCCCTACAGATTCGGCATTAACACCTCCGCCGTCTTGGGAGTGAGCTCCAGTAGCTGGAACGAAAACGTGGGCCGCGAGGGGGGTGTGCGCTCTGCCGTTTCCATCAAACCTGGAACTGAAATATCATCAGGTGATGGCTCATATACAAATCCTTTTGTAATAGAGTAATTAAATGCTACTTAATGTAAAAAAAGTAGTATTTTTTTTAATAAAATTTAGTTATAATATAGATATGAAAAGAAAAATATTATTAATAATAAATTTAGTTTTATGTGTTATTACATTTTTATATGGTATATCTATTTTAAATGTTAATTCTGGAACATTATTTTATTTAATATGGTTTTTAATAAGTATATTTTTTCTTACCATGTTTATTTTAATAAAAATTAATTTTTTTGATAAACATAAAACTTTTAAAAAAATATTTATTATTATTTTAGCTATATGTTTAGGTATTTTTTTAATTATTGAAAGTTTAATTATAAGTAAAATGAATATAAAAAATGTAAATAATTTAGATTATATCATTGTTTTAGGAGCCCAAGTTAATGATGATAAACCAAGCATAGTTTTAAAATATAGACTTGATAAAGCAGTAAGTTATTTGAAAGAAAATGAAAATACTTTTGTAATTGTAAGTGGTGGCAAAGGTAATAATGAAAAGTATACCGAAGCAAGTATTATGAAAAAATATTTAATAGAAAATGGTATTAATGAAGAAAGAATAATTATTGAAGATAAAAGCCATACTACTAAAGAAAATTTAATTAATTCAAAAAAATTAACCCGTGATAATAAAACTATTGGAATAGTTACAAATAATTTTCATATGTATAGAGCTCTTTTGATAGGCAAAAAATATGGCGTAAATGCTAAAGGATTACCTGCGGGTTCTAACGAATACTATCTTCCAAATAACCTTTTAAGGGAAGCCCTTGCTTTTGTAAAATTTCTAATATTAGGATAATTGAAATATCCTTTTTTTTATGGTACAATAATTTCACTTTATGGGGGTAATTATGAATTATCAAAAATTTATGGAACTTGTTCCAAAAGAAACAAAAGATTTTGTATTTACAGTTTTGAAAAATTATTCAAAATATGAAGATTTGTATTTAAGAAATATTTTAGTTTGTGGTTGCAGAAAAAATATATATTTTTCCATTGAAGAAAGCAAGTTAGCAGTATTAATGATTAAAATTTTTAATACTACGCCTTATAGTTCACACTCAAAAGATATTTTAAAAAATGATGTTTATTTTGAAAAAACTAATTATTATAGTGGTGTCATCGAGGAACACAAACTTGCGAATATCAAATTGTCCTCATACAATCCAAATACTAATTATGAAGAATTGTTTAATAATTTAAATTCTTATTTTTGCTTTTTAAATAATGAAATTGACTATATAACATTATCTCCTTTAAAAATTTATAAAAGGGTTGTAATGCAATGCTATAAAATGAATAATATTGAATATTGCTTTATACCTCAAGTAAGTGTAGCAAAAATATTGCCTTATGATAATAACATTAATAATATGGAAATGAACTATATAAGTGAAATCAGAAATGATTTATATGAAAAGGCAAGTATTGATGTTATTAAAGTCGTAGAAAATGCATCTATAATATTTCAAAAAGCAAAAGATAACTTTAGTGACTATAATGACTTATCAAGTATTACAATTTTAATGTCTATACTTTTAACTAGTTCTTGTAAAGAAATTCAAAATAAACTTTCCACTTATGAATTTGATATTGTAAATAAAGAAAAATATAGTACTTTTATAGAAAATGAAAAGGTAGATTATACACTAGTAAAATATTATTTTGAAAAATATTTAAAATATAAAAATATAAATGAATTATTTTTAGCATTATTTAATAGAAATGTAACTAACTCAGTGGAGGTTGAAAAAATATTTTTAAATGCAGGGCTAACTAAAGAAAAAGCTAAAAGTATTTTGCTCACTCCTTCAAAAGAGGAAATTATTACAGAATTTTATGCTGATACTGTTCCAAAAGAAAAAGGTGATTATCAATTGATATGTGCTATGTATAATAGCGTTAATACTCATAATAAAAGGCTTTATCCTAATGATAATATGTATTTAACACTTATCATATTTGATTATCAAAATAATGGCAAACTATCAAAATATTTTTTAGAAAATGGAATTACTCTTGAAATGATTTTATCTAAATATAGTATTGTATTAAGTGACTCTCAATATATAGACTATCAAACATATTTAAATGAAATATTAATAGGTTATAAAGATGCTAAAGACAAATTAAAATTTATGACAAGTAGTGATTTTATAATGAATTTATTTAATACATTTACAAAAAATAAAACTAATAATCTAGATAGTGATGTTATAAATTATTATAAACTTTTAGAAATGAAAGAAAATGAAGAATCTTACGAAAGAATTTACAAAGATAAAGATAAAACTTATAAAGAGTTTTTTAATACATCATATGAAATTTATGAAAAATTAGAATCTTGTGAAGTTGTAAATAACGTTTTATCAAAAACTGATTTAAAAGTATTTTCAATAATGCTAACTTTATACTCATTTAAATCAAATATAGTAAACGCTTTATCTGATGTTTTGAAAAATACTGGTTTAGATGAAAATAGTCTTAAAAAAACACTCAAGGATATTTATAATGTTAGTTTTATATTTTCATGTGATAATTATTTAGAAATTAATCTTTCTGATGGAAGAGTAAATACAACTTTAAAACAAAAATTTAATAATGTTGATTATCCTATAGAGGTTGAAAAAGTTTTTGGTTCATATTTAGAAAAAAGCATATTAAAAACTTTATATAAACTTTTTGAAGAAGAAAAAGATAATAGTCTAATTTTAAAAAAATTATTTATGGGTAAAACTATAGATGAAATTAAAGAAAATATGGATAAAGAAATTAATAGGGTATCAAATAAGAAAAAATATGATGATTATAAAAAAATGTTATGTATAGAAAATGATAATGCTACTTTACAATTACTTGAAAAACTATGCAAAATAAATTTAACTAATATAAAAGTAAATATGTTATATGAATTTATATCTATGAATTTTGATAATGATGCAATTTATTTTTACCAAAAATCTTTAGAAAAATATGGTATAACTAAAGAAAGTATTATAGAAAAATTTGGCATTTTTAATAGTGAATTTGCTTATAATGATATTAATTTAGAAAATTTTGTATCCTTAGAAAATTATTTTATTACGGAAGTTAATGGCCATAAATATAAAAATAGTTTACAAAATATATTAATAAATCTAATAGAAAGTAATTATTTTGATGATTTAATAAATAATAAAAAAGCACTTTTATATGAACTTACAAATACTAAAAGATATGTTCCATCACTTTCAGAAACTATTGAAAACTTAAACAATTTAGAAGTTGAGAATATTGATATTCAAAGTTTAAATTCTGTTATGAATTTTGGTAAAAGTTTAAATGCTGAGTATGAAGTCCTTTCGAGTGAAGAAAGAAAGGCATTATCTATAAATAGTGCTAGTTTGTCTATTCAAACAATAAATGATTTACTATCTAAAAAAAATAAACCTAAAAAAAGTTTTTGGTCTTTTCTAGTGGAACCTTATGAAGAAGAAAAAAGTATTACAGATATAAGTACTTTAAAAAATGCTATTAATGATAATATAAAAATTCTTTCAAAAGAGTTATTAACATTTGATTTAATAAGAAAATATATCACAATTTATTTTCATAAAAATAATGAATATTCAAAAAAATCAAATGAAATTTTAAATATTTTAAATGAAAAGCTAAGTAAAATTAATCCAGAAGATGCACTTACTTATGCTTCTTTTTTAGAGGTAAATACGATGCAACAGATAATGAAAGAAAAAAATAATAGATTTAATGTTACAAGAACGCTTTTAAATCAAGAACTATTTAAAATAAATCAAATTATTATAAATCATTTTGTTACAATAAATGCTCTTGAAATGGCAAGAGATGATTTACTTCCTTTAATAGGTAGTGAAGTTGCAATAAATATGGGCATTACATCAGCGCAAAAAGCAAACGAACTTACAAATAATGTTATGAGTTTATTTAAGGCTATTCTTGATAGAAATGTTTCAGAAACTAAAAAATTACTTGAGACCATTAGTGCTGAATATCCCCAAAATTTAGGTATGCTAAATTCAAATGTAAATAATTATTTAAATATGCTTGAAACAAATGAAGGTCTAGAAAGAACTTTATAGAGGTTAAAAGGCTTATATCATCTATTTCGATTAAATCGAAATACTGTTTATGACTTGAAACTTCACATAACACTGTTTTATATAAAAATTTATCATCGCCATATCTATCAAAGCAGTTTAAATTAATTTGAATAATTTTCTTAATTGATTTATTACTTTTATCAGTGACCTTTAATACTATATGACAAATATAATTAAAATTTTTATAAATATTTTTAAGTGCTCCTTTTTTGGGGCCTTTTTTATGCAAATTAAAAAAATAGGTTCATATCAAATAAACCCAGTAATTATCTTGTTCGTATTTTCCTAAAGTAGATACTTTTAAGAAAAAACGAACAAGAAAAAATCGTTAAAAAGGGTTTAAAAATCATGAAAATTAATGTATAATTTAATAGTAAGATACGTAAAATCGATGTACAATTTTCTTAAAAGTATCTAATATAAGAAAAAAGTATGGCGTATTTACGGGAAAAAAGAGGAGTGTATGAAAAAGGGAAAAATAGTGTTGTTCGTATTTTTATTGATAGGAGTTTTAAGTATTATTTTTATATATAATAAAAAGATAAATTTAAATAAAAATAAGTTAGTAAATAAAAGTTATGCAATATATGTAAAAGAAAATAATTCAAGTAGTTATACAAATTCAAAAAATATTCCTAAAGGAAGTTATTTACTTAATAAAGAAAAAAGTTTTTGTGAAAATAATGGGGAAATTTCAAGTTATGATAATGTTAGTGGTGTAGTGGGTTTTAGTTTTATAGGAAGTGATAGATGTACATTATATTTTGATGAAGATAGCATAGCACCAACAATTAGTGATGACTTAAAAGTAGAAAATGATATTTTAACAGTAACACTTAATGATAATGTAATGTTAAAAAGTTATGGACTTTCAAGTAGTAGTGATATTGAACCTGAAGAGTGGCTTAATATACCAACAACACCATATACACTATCTACATCAATAACAAGTGATACACCATATTTGTGGGTAAAGGATGCCACAGGTAATGTTAAAGTATCTGATGAAATAAGTTTTATGTCATCAGCAGTGTTATTAATTTTAAATAATAATGGTGGAAAAGATGCAATTGAAGCAAAAGATACACCAGATTTTACAATTGCAGCAACTGAAAATGAAGGAATGTATGCAATCGAAGATGACTTAGGAACATCTTACTATTTTAGAGGAGCCGTAGATAATAACTGGTTAAAATTTGGAAAATATACAAGTGATGCTTATGCGTGTATGGATGCTACTTCTCTTTCTTCTACAAAGCCATCTAGTGGTAGTTGTTCTCAAACTGGAATTTTAGGGAAAGATATATATTGGCGTATTGTCAGAATAAATGGAGATGGTTCAATAAGATTAATTTACTCAGGAATTACTGAACCAACTGAAAGTACAAAGGTTGTTTTAACAACATATAATAATTATATTGGCATAAATCCATTTAATAATACGGCTTCAAACACAGAATATGGCGGATTTATGTATACGCTTGGTGAACAACATGGTAGTCAAAATAATAGTAACATAAAATTGTATATTGAAAACTGGTACAATAATTATACTAATTTAAATCAATTAAATGATGCTATTGCTGAACAAATATTTTGTAATGATAGGACTACAAGAACAACTTGGATGTCTAACCCTACATATTCTTATTATTTTGATGCATATCAAAGATTATATGTGTCAGCAAGTCCAAGTTTGCTGTGCCCTAATAGTGAAGATAAATTTACAGTAAGTACGACTAATGGTAATGGAAAATTAAATATTCCGGTTGGATTATTAACAGCAGATGAATTAGTTTTAGCTGGAAGTGATTTTAAAAATGCTATATCAAATATGTATCTAAATGCAAATGCTGGTTTTTGGTTAGGAACATCGTATTACTGGAATAGTACAAATAGTCTTATTGAAGTTGCTGTATATATTAATAACGCCACACAAAGTGTTTATGCATCTAATACTTGGTATGCCATACGCCCTGTCATCTCAATATCAAAAGATGTAAATTTATCAGGCGATGGTACGTGGAATAATCCATATGTAGTAGAAAGTTAAAAAATAGTTTGTATTAAAACATAAAAATATGTTATATTATTAATAGGTGAACGTGATAGAATTTCACGTTGCCTAATTGGTTAGATTAGATAACGCTATCTATGTTAATAAAGCTAAAATAAACTCTTTTAAAAGTCTAAATAACTTTATTAAAACATGGACGGCGTTTTCTATTGTCTCAAAGCTGTAAAGACTCATGAGAAATAGTATGCAAAAGAATAGGAAATTAATAATCTTTTTCTTCGTCATAAACATCATCCTCCTTTCAGATATTTAACCCCCTGAAATTTGGTGGCAACGCCAGTTCCATCACGTTCAAGTAGTTATTATACATATAAAAAAATATTAATCAATGACTTCGACAGAACATGTCAAAATGTTACAAAAGTATAATTAACTAGAATTATTTTTTAAATCTTTTAATTCTTTTTCTATTTTCTCAAGCGCTTTTAAAAGATAGTCAACTTCACTACGAACATTTTGGTTACTTCTTCCTGTATCATATGGACTTCCACCTTGTTTAGCTTTTCTAGAATTTATATTTATGTTATGTCCTTCAATTCTTTGCTCAATAAGTTGTTGCTGGGCTGCAAATGTTAAAAGATACTGACCAAAAAGAATAACCCAGTTACCAATTGAGTTAAGTTCATAATCATCAAAATCACCAGAGGCTATAGCTCCAGCGATCGCAGCAACCATTGAAAAAAGATTAGGATCGTAATTTGGTGGAAAATTTCTAATCATTATAATTAAATATATGCTTTTATAGGCTTTTGTTTTAACTATTATTTAATAGTTACATAGCATATTTTAGAAAGGGTGAATTAAATGATAAATTATCCATACAAAATGCCAAGGCCAGTTTACTTAAATGATAATAGGGGATTTTTCGTGCCATTTTTATTAGGAGGCCTTGCTGGTTCAGCAGTCGTAGGTCTTTCAAGACCTAGACCAATAGTTAATGCTGCTCCAGTAAATAATGGTTTTAATCCATATTATCCATCAGCAAATTATTCTTATTCATACTATATGCCTAAATATCCTTATTAGTTAAATTAAATATAATACTTATATATAGATAATATAAAATCATATTACTTCCACCATAAGATAAAAAAGGTAAAGTTATACCTATGATAGGAATAAGGCCTAAATTCATTAATATATTTATAAAAATGTTTGCAAAAAAAGAAACAATGAAACTAATTATCAAATAATTAGTTTTTTTATCATTATATGGTTTAATTAAATAAGATAAGTTTAATAGAATTATTAAATAAATAACTACTATTATAAAAAATAAAATATAACCAAAATTTCCAATGGAAAATGCAAATATAAAATCAGTAACACCTTCGGGTACATATAAAAGTATTTTATTAAAACCATTTCTTATTAATCCCACGCTAAAAATATTTGTAAGTGCCATATCCATTTGATAACTTTCTTTATAATTTAAAATGCGGTTTATACGGTAATAAAATCCTTTTCCTAAAACCTTTTTAAGTAAATACGGATGATATTTAAAAATAAAAACAAATGATAATGATAAAATAAATAAACTTAAAAATAAATAAATATAAGTTTTTTTACTAAACTTTTTACAAAATAAAATAGTTAAAAATATTATAATATAAAATATTACAGCTCCCGTATCAGGTTCTATAAAAACAAGTAATGATGGAATAAACGTAAAAATAAATAATTTTAAAAATATAATTTTATTATCTTCTTTTTTTAAAACTGTATTTATAAGTAAAAGTGTTAAAGAAAGTTTTTGTAGTTCACTTGGTTGAAAAGAAATTATTTTAAAGTTTAACCATCCTTTACTACCATTTATTTCTTTACCAATTATCAATACTAAAATAAGTAAAATTATATTTATTATATAAAATATATAGCTTAATTTAAAAATATTTTTTATATTTAATTTACTTATTATAATCATTATTAAAATACCTAATATAGTCCATATAATTTGCTTAATATAATAATTTTTATATAAAATATTTAAATACTTTGCATTATAAATATTAATAATGCTAATTACACTTAAAAGTAAAATACATATTATAATTATTATTTTATTTTTCTTCATAATTATATTATTGTCTAATTTTAAAAAAATATCATATATTATAGTGGGTGAAGAAAATGGACAAATTACCAAGTGTATCTGCTTTTGAAATTAAAAAGAAACTTAATAATTCACAAGATAGGTTTTATGGAAAATCATCTTTTTTAGAGGATAATAGTAAAAGTATTAAAGCAAAGATTAATGATATTTTTTCTTCGAAAAATTTTGTTTATAAATCAAGATGTAAGATTTTTTTAGAAAGTGATGTTAAAGAAGCCACTGTCGTAGGTAAAACAGATAATTATTTACTTACTATTACTAATGAAAAAATTAAAATTAGTGATATAAAAAATATTATTAAGTTATAAAAAAATATATTAGACAATATCGCTAATATATTTTTTAAGTGCTTTGGCATCTTTACCAAAAATTATTTTAAGTTGGTTATCAATTTCTACAATTCCTTGAGCACCAAGTCTTTGAATACCTTCTTTATCCACTACAGAGGTATCTTTTAAAATGACTTTAAATCTACTCATATTACATTCTGCATTAATTATATTATCTTTACCACCAAGATAGGTAATAAGTTTATTTGCTTCAATATTAAAGTTTTTCTTTCTTAATTTTAAAACCACTAACACAATTAATGTGATAATAATTGCTATAATAGCATATTGTACATAAATATTATTTAACATATTTCCTCCAATAGTAATTTTATCAAAATATTTTATTTATGTAAATCACGTTTTATATTTTTTCACATAAATTATAATGAAAGTAAAAGAGAGGGTGATTATTTTATGAATAACGCAAAAAAAAGCGGTAATTGCATAAATGAAATACTATCAGTTATTCTTGTGCTTCAAGATAATGCTTGCCCTGAAAACTGTTTAGATACATGTGATAGACCAATGCTTGGTGGGGGTGCAAACTGCCTTATTTGTAATACAAGACCAGTAATGCTTTATACATGTTGTGCAAATGGACAGCCTTGGTCAATGCCAGTAGCTAAAGAGGCTGTAGCTTGTCCGGCAGGTACTTCAAGTGATACATGCTCTACAGTATTTAGGGTTGAAAAAATCGAAGGAAATTGTTGTACATTTAGAGTTCTTGCTACAAATCCAGATGAAACTTCTTTAAATCCATATGTTTCCACAAATTCATTTTTCACAATGGACTGCTCTTGTCTATGTTGCATTAGATGCTTAACTGATTGCTATGTAGACTGCGTTTGTTAATTACTTAAAGCCCAAGTTAGGGCTTTTTATTTTGCAAATTTATGATAAAATATTTTTGTAAAGGGTGATATTATGGAAATTGATATTATGAATATTCTAGAAAATATTAGTTATGGTTATGTAGATAAAAATGGTAATGTTCATACTATTATTGATGATGACTTTGCAAAATTATATAAACTTCAGTCACCAAAAGAACTTTTAAATACTATGACTGGTGTATGTTGGGACCAAGTTGAACTTCAAAGATATTTATTTGAAAAGTATAATTATAAAGTTAAAACTTATTTTATAGTTTATTATACAAAAATTACTTGTCCAACTCATGCTTTTTTAATTTATGAAAAGGATGATAAATTTTATTATTTTGAACATGCTTTTGAAAAATATAAAGGAATATATGAGTATCAAAATGAAAAAGATGCCTTAAATGACATAAAAAATAATTTTATAAAAGGTAATAATATAGACAAATTTAATAAAGAGTATTTAGCTATTTATGAATATGAAAAACCTAAATATGGAATTAATGTAAAAAATTTTTTTACGCATTGTGAAAATGGAAAGAAAATAGTCCTATAAAAAATTATTTTCTTTTTTTAAATTTAAAACTGTGCTATACTTTATTTATGAAAGATGCGTTAGTTAGAAAGAAAATATAACAAACATAAATAAATAGAAAGGTAATAATGAAAAATTGGGTTGTTGGAATCAACAAGCCAATAAAAACTGGTAAAAAAAGTGATAAATATATAAAAACTTTAGTTAAAGGAGATGATAAAAGTGACAAAAGATTTAATTGTAAGAAGTAGTAGTGCAGAATTTCTAATATTTGAATTCAGATAGAGCCATCCAATTTAGAAGGTGGGCAACTTATATATTAAAAGAGTTTTCAAAAAAAGACTATATAATAGATAAAAAAAAGAATGGCAAATGGTGTGTTCTTTGATGAAGACTATTATGATTCTTTACTTGCCGAAATAAGAGAAATAAGATTATCAGAAAGACGATTTTATCAAAAAGTTACTGATTTTTATGCAACAAGTGTGGATTATGATAAAACATCTCCTACAACAATTAAATTTTTTAAAATGCTTCAAAACAAAATGCACTTTGCCGTATCACATCAAACTACTGCAGAAATTATTTAAATCAGATTTTGATTTATTATTAGAGGAAAGTAATAAATAGTTTTTATAACAAGATAAAGAGCAAAACAACTAAAACTTGATGAAAATATAGTAATTTTGGTATTATTTATGATAGACATAGAGAGGTGATTACGACGTTTCAACCCCTATGTAATTTATATTAAAATAGTTAGTGGAGGTGAATATATGATAAATAAAACAATTGAAGTTCAAAATATAAAAGTTAATATAACAAGCATTAATGATAATGATTATATTTGCATTTCTGATTTTGGTAAATACAAAGAAGGAAAATCAAAAACTGATGACATTATAAGAAACTGGTTAAGAAATAGAATTACTTTAGAATTTTTAGGAACTTGGGAATCAATTTATAATCCAGATTTTAATTCCGTCGAATTCGACGGGTTTAGAAAAAGTGCAGGGCTTCACACATTTACATTAAGTGTTACTGAATGGTGTGAAAAAACAAATGCAATTGGTATATATTCCAAACGTGGTAAGTACGGCGGAACTTATGCTCATAAAGATATTGCTTTTGAATTTGCTTCATCTATTAGTCCTGTTTTTAAATTATATTTGATAAAAGAATTTGAAAGACTAAAGACATTAGAAAATGAAAATAGAGAATGGGATGTTAAAAGAATATTAACTAAAAACAATTATTTAATTCATACCGATGCAATTAAAAACTATATATTGCCTGATAATAACTATTATAAAGATAGTGAATGGTTAAAGTATGCTGAAGAGGCTGATATTCTAAATGTAGTGCTCTTTAATACAACGGCTAAAAAATGGAGAGAACTTAATCCTAGTTTAGCAAAGAATTCTAATGTTAGAGATTATGCTTCAATAAATGAATTAACAGTATTATCAAACTTAGAATCACATAATGCTGAATTAATTAAGGAAGGAAAAAGTAAGAAAGAGAGATTTGAAATATTAAATGAAATTGCAAAGTATCAATTAGATATACTTAATAATGCTGAAAAGATAAAATTATTAGGAAACAATAAAGAAGGTGAAAAAAATGAGTGAAAATAATGGTATGGGGTTTAATAAAAGTTTAATCAACTGGTAAAGAACGACTTATATAAACTCTCTTAAAACCCCTTATTTTATAAAACTTTTAATTAAAATCCTTTTTACAATTTTTAATAAAAATTATGTAAGAGTGATTTATGGGAAACTATTATTTTAGACAAAGAAGATGATAACAATGGCAAAAGATTTAATAATTAGAAGTAGCACTGAAAAATTTATAACATTCAAACTTCAAGAAAAAGACAAAGGCATACAAGTAAGATATGAAAATGAAACTTTATGGATGACTCAAAAAACTATTGCGGAATTATTTAATGTAGAACAACCGGCAATAGCAAAGCATTTAATTAATATCTATAATGAAAATGAGTTAGATAAAGATTCAACTTATTCCAAAATAGAATTAGTTCAAAAAGAAGAAAATAGAAGTGTTAAGAGAAATATTGAATTTTATAATTTAGATGCCATAATATCAGTTGGATATAGAGTAAATTCATTAAGAGCAACACAATTAAGTAAAATCAGATTTGACGTCTGCTCTTTAATTTGGTAATTGATTAAATTAATAATATGTGTTACCCTATTATTATAGGAGGATGAAATGAAAAGGGTAAAACACTTTTTAGGGATTTTGGTTGCTATTTTATTTTTGCCGACAATAGTATTTGCTGATGAATCTTATATAACTTACAGCGATATTAAGTGTAATGGGCAAAATGATATGGGAGGTAGTGCTTCATACAGTGCTGTTACTAATATTGGTGAGTATATTGAATATTCAATGAATGGTCAAGAGGGCAGCAAGTATTCATTTGTTATTACTGGTTTTAATCTTAATGCTGATGAAGAGTATACTTACACATTAACATCAGACTTTAAGAATTTTAAGAAAACTTATACTGGTGCAGAGCTTATGGCTGGTGTAACAATCAGTGGTGAAGATGGCAACAGTATGATGGAAAGCAAGCTAGTAGATGCTGATAATAAGACATTAAGAAATATGTATAGTAAATATACATTAGATGATAGGGATATTTATTTTGATATTACAAGATTTAACTTTAACGATAATTTTGATTTTACCGAAATGGATGCAATATATAATTCTATGCTTAAAGATGGTAAAGTAAAAGTTGCTAGTGTTGATCCACTAGATGATTCTATATTTTCTGATACAGCTATTACTTCAGCTTTGAGTAAATATGATACTGATAAATATAGTATTTTTGGTGGATGCTATGAGAAAAATAAATGCATGATTAATATCTCTGATAAGGTAAAAACTTATAGAAAAAAGACTTACGAAACTACTTTTGAATTTGCAACACCTAATTTAAAAATAAAAAATAGATTAGATGGTTATGCTAAGACGTTTGTAGTTGATAATCAAAATATAGAAGACCATTTATTTTTGATGGAAGATTTAGAAACAATTAATTATAAATATGCTTTTCCTAGTTTTGGAGAGTGGATTGATTCAGTTAATTCAATAATTAATTATTCTTCTGAATTTCAAAATAAGATTGGATATATGAATATTGGAACTAAGTTAGACACAAGAGCTGGATGGGATGATCAATTTACAAGTGGTTGTTTTGGTTTCTTAAATCTATTATTTGATGGAGTTATATATTCTTATGTTGATACTACTGGTGTAAAACAAAATAACGTTTTATATGTACCAGATGAAACCGAAAATACTAGAGAAGCTTATATTAAAGCGGCTTTAGATAGAGTTAATAAATATATTCCAAAAGCAAATGTAAAAATAGAATATGCTGGACAAATTGCTGATATTAATGATTTTGGAGGATTATCTTTAAAAGATATAGTTGATGTTAATAAAACACTTGGTGAATACTATAAAGTTACTATTGGTGAAGAAGAATATTATTATTTTATTGCTAAGGATTCATCAAAAATGAGAACACCTGTAATGAATACAGTAGATGCTTTAACTGATATTTCAATTAAAACTGATTCTTCAGAAGTGCCACTAGATTCTAAAATTAATACGGTAGTTATTGATGCTAAAAGTGATGAATATAAAGAGTTCTTAAAGAAAGTAAATATTAATAATGGTTTAGTAGTAGATTTAAAATTATTTTCTGATTCAATAAATAAAAATATTTCTAAATTAGAAAATGGTGTATTTAAGGTTTATGTACCTCTTAATGATGAACTTAGAAAATTAGATTTAACTGCTTATTATGTTAAAGATAATGGTGAGATAGAGAAACATGATGTAAAAATAGAAGGTGATTATTTAGTATTTGAAACTGATCATTTTAGTACGTATGTTATTGGTGGTAATAATTTGGAAAATCCTAATACATTAGATAATGTTAGTACTTGGATTATTACTACCGGTGTGTCATTATTAGGACTTGCTGGAGCAGTACTTTATAAAAGAAAATTTAATAACTAGATAGACGTAAATGTCTATCTTTTTTTATTATTTAATGATGGAATATTATTAGAGTAGAGGGAAAGGTTGTAAATTATGAAATATTATAAGAATTTAATTGAAAGAAAAAAGTATTCAGTAATAATTATATCTATTTGTACAGTTTTAGTGGGAATATTTGTGTGCTATTTAAGTGTTACGGATGTGTTTGATAGAGGACTTTCACTTTCAAAGACAAAGTAACTGATGGAATGTTTAATGTTAATCAGAGGATAAAGGTACCTAAAGAGGTTTATGGAAAAAATGAAGTTATGATTTATATTTTTGATAAGTATGCTAGTGATTATTTTTTAATTAAATATTTTTTTGAAGAAAACTATATTTTGTTTTTTTTTAAAACATAAAAAAAGATAATTTAATCATTTTAGATTTACGGATGTAATGGCAGTAATTGCTATAGCAAACGAGATTTTTAGTAATGAAGATGATGAATGATGATAAACGCATTATTAGTTAATTTTTCATAAGAGGTAGCAATATTTCTATATTATAATTCTATAGAAATTATGACTTTAAAAGTTAAATTTGAGTGTGGAAACAGGTGAGAGAAAGTTAATACTTTCTACACCTTTTTATTTTATTTTTAGAAGAGCAAGAAATATTTTTTGAAAATTTGATACACATTCATCAAGTACATTCCTGTTAGAGATAGTGCATTATTAAAGATACTCCTGCACAGCCACAGACACAAGTAATGGGTGTAGCTCGGAGAGAATATCGGTGAAACGGAAGTTTTGTGATACTGAGTTAGCAATTCAATAGTTTGATGAAATTGCGGAATGCGAAGATAAATATTTTAAAGCATTAGACTTTATTAAAAGACAAAACAATGATATAATATCATTTAGTTAAAAAGTGTAATTAGAAAGTATTTTTTTAAAATGAAACTAAATAAAAAGGAAGTGAATAAAATGGATGAAAATATAACAAAAATAAACTATTATCCAGGACATATGGCTAAAACAAAAAGACAAATACTTGAAAATATTAATTTAATTGATATAGTTTATGTAGTTGTCGATGCAAGATGTCCATTATCTACGATGATAAAGGATATAAATGAAATAATAAAGGGTAAAACTAAAATACTTGTTATGACTAAAAAAGATTTATGTGATGAAAAGAAAACAAATTATTTTGTTTCATTTTATCAAAATTTAGGTTATGAAGTTTTACTACTTGATTTAAAAAACAATAAAGATTTTAAAAAACTTTTTGACGCTACAAAAAAATGTACATCATATATTCAGGAAAAAAGGAAAAGTAAAGGTTTAAAACAAAAAGAAATAAAGGCTTTAGTAATAGGTATTCCAAATGTAGGTAAATCTACTTTAATAAATAATATGGTAGGTAAAAAAGTCCAAAATGTAGGAAATAAACCAGGTGTAACAAAAACTTTAAATTTTCTTCCTACAAAATATGGTATAACACTTTTAGACTCTCCGGGAATATTATGGCCTAAACTTGATAATATGACTTATGCTTATAATATGGCCTCTATTGGGTCTATTAAAAAAGAAGTATTAAATATTAATGATATAGCAAGTTATATAATAAGTTTTTATATCAAAAATTATCCAAACATTTTAAAGGATATTTATAATGTTAATGGAAATGATGTAATAGAAATTTTTGATAAATTATCTTTAAAATGGGGATTTACTAAAAATAATGAAACTGACTTTACAAAAGTAAGTGAAAGAATATATAATGATTTTATTGGGGGAAAAATAAAAGGAATTACTCTAGATGAAGAAAAAACAGATAATTAACATTTTAAATAATTTAGATATAGATAAAGATAAATATATAATTACAGGGTCTACTGCATTATTATTTTACAAAATTATAAAAGAGTGTGATTATATCTTTTTAATGGGTGAAGAAAAAATAGATAATGAACTTATTAACGTGGTAAATTCATCTTGTGATTATGAAACTATTCATGGTTTTAATATTGAAAGTTTAAATTCATTATATGAAAAAGAAACAAATAAAACTATTAAAAGAAAAATAAATGATTTAATTTTAATGAAAGATAATCATCACTTTGAAAATGTTTTACATGAAAAAGGTTATAATTTAATTGCGGGTTGTGATGAAGCAGGAAGGGGCCCCTTATGTGGACCTGTAGTATGTGCAAGTGTAGTACTTCCAAATGATTATAATCTTCCTGGGTTAACAGATTCTAAAAAACTTTCTGAAAAACAAAGAGAAAAATATTTTGACATAATAAAAAAAGATGCCATAAGTTATAGTATAAGTATTATTGATAATAAAAAAATTGACGAAATAAATATTTTAGAATCCTCAAGACTTGGAATGAATGAGGCAGTTGACAATTTAGATGTAAAACCAGATTTTATCATAACAGATGCTATGGACCTTAAAAGAGAAAATGCTTTAGCAATAATAAAAGGTGATGCCAAAAGTATAACAATTGCCGCTGCATCAGTTCTTGCAAAGGTAACAAGAGACCATATAATGGATGAAATAGATAAATTGCATCCAGAGTATGAACTAAAAAAACATAAAGGATATCCTACCAAAAGACATCTTGAATTATTACAAAAATATGGTATATTAGATATTTATAGGACTACATATAATCCTGTTAAAGAAATTATAGAAAGGAATAATAATGAAATTAAATAAAAATAAGATTTTAAATAACTATTTTTTACTTTTAATAAGTCTTATGTTAATTGAAGTTATATTTAGATTAATTAATAAATTAAGTATAACAAACATATCTTTTTTTAGGACTTTTTTAGGAGTAAATATTATTTCAATAGTTTTAAGCCTTGTTTATTCAATATTTCCTAAAAAGATATCTAAAGTTTTAATTATTTTTACTGTATTAATTGATAGCATTTATTCATTTATCCAAATTTTATTTTTAAACTTTTTAGGAGTTTATATGTCCTTTAATACGGTAAGTCAAGTAGGTGCTGTAAAAAACTATATATTTGATTTTTTAAAAAGTTCTAAAGGTGAGTATTATTTAGTTTTTTTACCTTTTATAATTTGCCTTTTAATTACTATAGTTAGTAAAATTATATCCTTAAATCATCCAATAGATTTTAAATTAAAAAGACGTTTTTATTATGAAAATCAAATAGTTATATGCATTTTACTTATTATATTTACATTATCTTCATTAACATATTATAATACATTAAATGAAAAATATTCAGATAAATATCAAGTACTTTCTTTAAAAGAATTATTTTTAAATGTTTCAAATCCAAGTTTAGCTATTAAAGATTTTGGTATAACATCTTATGCACTTCTTGATTTAAAAAGTAAGTATGTTGAAAATGAAATAGCAAATGAAACTATTTTTGCTTATAATGATAATAATAAAACTCGTGATAAAGATGATACTTTATGGCTAAATGTTATTAATAATGAGCAAAATACTAATTTAAATACATTAAATAGATATTTTATTGATAGTGACTTACCTAGTAAAAATGCGTTTACTGGTAAATATAAGGATAAAAATTTAATAGTTATTATGATGGAAAGTGTTAATGATATTATAATAAATGAACAATATTTTCCTAATTTTTATAGTTTATATTCCTCAAGTTATTATTTTAAAAATAATTATTCGCCAAGAAATAGTTGTGCTACTGGTAATAATGAGTTTAGCGCTATAACTTCGCTTTATTCAATTTATAATAATTGTACATCAAATTTATATGTAAATAATATATATCCACAAAGTATATTTAATTTATTTAATAATAGTGGTTATATAACAAATAGTTTTCATGATTATGATAATACTTATTATGAAAGAACAAAAATTCATCCAAACATGGGTAGTCAAAATTATTATGATGTTAATGCTCTTAATATGACTTATTCAAATGTTTATGGTGCATGGCCTAGTGATGTAACTTTAATGGAAGAATATCTTAAAAAACTTGATGATATATCTGGTAATTTTATGAGTTATATTACTACAGTTACTACGCACCAGCCTTATTCATCACAAAGTGAGTATGGTGATAAATATTTAGATAAGTTTGAAAATGTTTCTTATTCATTAGAACTTAAAAGATATTTATCTAAAATGACTGAACTAGATAATGCAATAGGTGTTTTAATAGATGGTCTAAAAGAAAGAAATCTTTTAGATGATACTATAATTGTTTTATTTGGTGATCACTACCCATACGCAATAAATTTAGATATTTTAAATGAAATACTTAATAGAGATTTAACTAACTATGAAAATGAAAAAGTTCCTCTTATTATATATGATAGCTCTTTAAAAGAAACTATAACTATGGATGAATATACAAGTTATATTAATTTAGTTCCCACTATTGCTAATTTATTTGATTTAGATTATGATCCAAGATATTATATGGGAGAAGATTTATTTTCATCTGACTATCAAAGTATAGTGGTTTTTTACGATTATTCTTGGAAAAATGAATATGCTTATTACAACTCATCTACAGGAAAAATTACTTACTTTACAGACTTTACATATACTGACGAAGAAATAAAAGAAATAAATTCACAAATTTATGCTAAAATGAATATGAGTAGTAATGCTATAAAAAGTAACTACTTTGCATATTTATTTAGTGCATTAGAAAAAGAAAAGGAGACTAAAAATTGAAAAATATTATTATAGTAGAATCCCCCGCAAAATGTAAAACTATTTCTAAGTATTTAGGTGATAATTATACAGTAGTATCCTCAAAAGGTCATATTAGAGATTTAGCCACATCTGGAAAATATGGTCTAGGAATTGATATTGAAAATGATTTTAAACCTAATTATGAAATTATTAAAGGAAAAAAGAAAGATGTAAAATATTTAAAAGATTTAATTGAAAAAGCAGATCATATTTATCTTGCAACCGACCCAGACCGTGAGGGAGAAACAATTTCATGGCATTTATATGATGAACTTAAAGTTCCAGATGAAAAATATGATAGAATTGTATTTAATGAAATTACTAAAGATGTAGTTTTAAAGGCTTTAAAAAATCCTCGAAGAATTGATATGAATTTAGTTCACTCTGGAGAAGCACGAAGATTTTTAGATAGAATTATTGGCTTTAGATTAAGTAAAGTTATGCAGTCAAAAACATCAGGAAAATCCGCGGGTAGAGTTCAGTCTGTTGCCTTAAAACTTATTGTAGATAGAGAAAGAGAAATACTTGCTTTTATTCCTAAAGAATATTGGACTATTGAGGCAGACTTCAAAGAATTTAAAGCAAGCCTTGAAACATATAAAGAAAAAGCTATTGAAATAAATACTGAAAGTGATGCAAATAAAGTGCTTGATAGTTTATCAAATTCATTTACAATTAAAAGTGTCGAAGAAAAAGAAAAGAAAAGAATTGCTAAAGAAGTATTTAAAACATCTACACTTCAGCAAGTTAGTTCAAATAAACTTGGATATCCTGCTTCAAAAACTATGAAAATAGCTCAAAAACTTTATGAGGGTATTGAACTTGAGGATGGTTTTCATGGCCTTATTACTTATATGCGTACAGATAGCATAAGACTTTCTGATGAATTTACTTCTTCTGCATTTAACTTTATTAAGGGAAAGTTTGGAGATAATTATGTAGGTTATGTTAAAAAGAGCAAAAAAACTGAAAACGTTCAAGATGCTCACGAAGGTATTAGGCCTACAAATATAAATTATGAACCAGATAAAATTAAAAAGTTTTTATCACCAGATGAATATAAACTTTATAGATTAATTTATTATAGAGCATTAGCTTCACTTATGGCAGATGCTAAATTTAATGCAACTACAGTACTTCTTGATAATAATGACTATGGTTTTAAAGCAAATGGTAGTGTGCTTACTTTTGATGGTTATTTAAAAGTATATAGTGATTACGAAGATCAAGAAGATACAGTATTACCAGATTTTAAAAATTATAAAGCTGGTATTATAGTAAGTGATGACATAACTAAAACTCAGCACTTTACAAAACCACCAGCAAGATTTACAGAAAGCTCACTTATTAAAGAGTTAGAGTCACTGGGTATAGGAAGACCCTCAACTTATGCAACAATTATTTCAACTATTAAAGATAGGGGATATGTTACTTTAGAGGATAAAAAGTTTATTCCAACAGAGGTAGGTTTTGAAACAACAGATAAATTACAAGAATTTTTCTCAAGTATAGTAAATGTTAAATATACAGCAAATATGGAAAAAGATTTAGATGAAATTGCCGAAGGACGTGAAGACTATAAAAAAATGCTTAAAGAGTTTTATGACAATTTTTCACCACTTGTCGATAATGCATTTAAAAATATGGAAAAGAAAAAGCCTGAAGAAACTGGTGAAATATGCCCTGAATGTGGAAACCCTTTAGTATATAGAAAAGGAAAATATGGAACATTCGTAGCTTGCTCTAATTTCCCAACTTGTAAATATATTAAGAAAAATGAAAAACAAGAAGAAAAAGAAATTATTTGTAAATGTCCAAAATGTAATGGAAATATAATAGTTAAAAAAACTAAAAAAGGTAAAGAATTTTATGGTTGTGATAATTTCCCTAAATGTAAATATGCATCATGGTATAAACCAACAGGGGATAAATGTCCAAAATGTAATGATTTATTAGTAATAAAAAATGGTGAAGTTAAATGCCCTACATGTGATGAATAATTTCATCATTTTTTTTGTAAATTAAAAAAAATAGGTTTATCTTAAACAAACCCAGTATTTACCTTGTTCGTATTTTCCTTTAGTAGATACATTTAAGAAAATTATATAGCGTAAAATCGTTATTTAGACTTTAAAATTTATAAAAAATAGTGTATTATTAAGATGTAAGGTACGTAAATAGGCGTTCGTATTTTCTTAAATGTATCTAATATAAAAAAACTCAATGCCGTATTTACGGGCAAAAAGAGGAGTTTATGAAAAAGAAAAAAATAGTGTTGTTCGTATTTTTAATAGTAGGTGTTTTAAGCTTAATTTTAACCTATAAATTAAAACAAAATAATTTGAGTAAAAATAAACCTATTAAAGAAGAAAAATTATCTATAATGATAAAAGAAAATGGTGCAACTGATTATACCAAGTCTAGTTCAAAAGATATACCAAAAGGTGATTATATATTAAATGAAGAAAAAACGCATTGTGAAAATAATGGACAAGTAACTAGTTATGATAACTCTACAGGAACAGTATCATTTTCATTTATAGGAAGTGATAAATGCTATTTGTATTTTGATTATAAGGAAGATACATCTTTATATGGTATAGTTAAGAAAAGATATAATAATGGTGATGAATTTGTAAAACTATATAATGGAGCAGATTATGGTGATACAACAACATATGCAAATAATATATATTACTATACTGGCAATGTAGAAAATAACAATGTACTTTTTGCAAACTATTGTTGGAAAATAGTAAGAACTACAGATACCGGTGGAGTTAAAATAGTATATAATGGCGTTCAAAAAGATTTTTATACTTCAGAATCATTAAATCAGTCAGAATATTCAAACTTAATTAATGATACATCATATTCATATAATTTTGATGAAACAAATAAAACATGGACAAGTACAAATACTGGAACAAATAGTTCAACAATATCATTTACAGCACCATCAAATGGAAACTACGTTTTAAATTTTGATTTATCAATGTATGATTCTTTAAATAACATAAATGTAGAAATATTTAAAGATGATGTAAGTCAAGGTAAATTTACGGGAATAATAACAGGACAAATAAGTTTTAAAGATTTAACAACATCAGATGTAATAAAGATAGTTTTTACAAGAAAATATTCATGGACGAGTGGAAATAATACAAGAAATAATGTAATATTTAGTTTTGGAAAAGTAAATAGCATAATAAAAACATGTAATAATACAGGAACAGATTCACAAATAGGAACAAGTAAATTTAATAGTAATGATAATTCACTAGCATATGTAGGATATATGTATAATGAAAACAAAGTATATACGTACTCAACTAAAACAATAGTAAATAGTACATATTTCAGTGGAACAAAAGCTTATGCCGATGCAGTAACATATGATAACAGCACTAAAAAATACACATTAACAAATGCGACAACATTAAATGTAACAGATTCAAATATAAGTACATTAGTAGGAAAATACACATGTAATAGTAGTTCTACAACTGAAACATGTACAAATGTATATCATATAGTGGGATATAGTGGATATTACATTTATTATTACTCACTGTCAAATGGTGATGTAGATGGAACAGACAATGGAAGTGATTATGTATTTGGTTCATCATTTACATATGCAAATGGAACATATACATTAACTAATACTACGACAATAAATACAGATACATGGAGTACAAATAAAACAAATGTAAATACACACCATTATACATGCTTAACAAATGGTAATAGCTGTACATCAATTTATTATGTATATGCTATTGATGGTGGTACTCCATATTACATAACGCTAACAAATGGAAAATCTGTAGATGATGCCTTAAATGAAATGCTATATGATAATGATGTAAATACAAAAGATAGTACAATAAAAGCATATATAGATAGTTGGTATGAAAAAAATATAAAAGATAAATATGAAGGTAAACTAGAAGATACAGTATTTTGTAATGATAGAACCATAACTAATTTATCTTCAAATGGATGGAATCCAAACGGCGGAAGTACAACGACTTCATTAGAATTTAAAAACTATGATGAAAATAATAAAAACTTGGCATGTGCAAATGAAACAGATAGATTTAGTGTAAATAATCCAAAAGCACAATTAAAATATCCTATAGGATTATTAACAGCACCAGAATTAAGGTTAGCAAATTATGGAAGTAGTCATTACTTTAATAATGGACAATATGTATGGCTTGGTTCTCCCTACTACTTTAACAGCATCTACAGCGCCGTCGTCAGGGCAGTGAACTCCGCTGGGTGGAGCTACTACAGCATCGTGAACTACTCGGGGGGTGTGCGCTCGGTCGTTTCCATCAAACCTGGCACTGAAATATCTTCAGGAGATGGCTCATATACTAATCCTTTTGTAATAAATTAAAAGATAGTCAAAGGACTATTTTTTAAATTGCTAATAAATGATTAAGGTGATATACTATGGATATGAAAAAGAAGTTTATAAATATATTAATAAGTTTATTATCTAGTATAGCATTATTTTTACCATATAAAAAAATATATTATGGTCAAAGTATATTTAGTATTAAATTAGTTATATTAATTATTATTTTTTCATGTATATTTTATTTTATATTTAAAAAAGATAAAAATAATTTAAATAAATGTGATAAATATTTATGTTTATTTTTTAGTTTATGTGTTTTAATAGGCCAAAGCTATAGAGATATATCTAGTTTAAATATATTATTTAAAAACTTTATGTTTTTATTTACTATAATAAGATTTATAGGAATATATTATTTAATTATAAATATATATTCTTTAGCTAAAAAACTTATTATAATCTATAAAAATGATTTTGATATAAAAGAAAATAAATTTATTAGATATTTTAATAAACATCCATTTTTAGTAAGTTTTATCATTTTATGTATATTTTATAGCATTTATTATATTGCTTTTTATCCTGCAGTATTATCACCAGATCCCTCAAATCAAATAAAGCAAGCATTTAATGTACCAAATAAATATACAAGTTATTCAATTCAAATTAATCCAAATGTACATATTACAAATCATCATCCAGTATTACATACAATGCTTTTAGGATGGAGTATAAAACTAGGAAGACTTTTAATAAATGATAATTTTGGTTTATTTATATATACTTTTTTTCAAGGTTTATTTTTAACATTAACATTATGTTATACAATTACTTATTTAAAAAAGAAAAATATTTCTAATAAATATTTATTTTTAATGCTTATTTTATATATAATAATGCCATGTTTTTCATTTTATTTAGTTAATACAAATAAAGATACTATTTATACAACTTTAATTATATGGTTAATAATATCTTTAGTAGAGTTTATAGATAATTATAAAAATAAAAAAATTCCTATTAAAAATATTATATTACTTTTTATAATACTTTTATTTATATGTTTATTTAGAAATAATGGTATATTTTTAGTATTAATGATTTTTCCTTTTGCACTTATTTATAGTAAGGAAAATAGAAAAATTTTAACTATTTTAACTATGTCATTATTTGTAATATATTATTCTTATACAAATATATTACTTCCAAAACTTGGTGTTACACCAACAAGTATAAGAGAAGTTTTATCAATTCCATTTCAGCAAACTGCAAGACTTATAAAATATAAAGAAGAAGATATATCTGAAAATGATAAAATTATAATAAGTAAAATACTTGATTATGATAAAATTAAAAAAAATTATAAACCAACATTATCTGACCCAGTTAAAGGAACATTTAATATATATTATACAAAATCCGATTTAAAATCTTATTTTAAAGTATGGGTTAAAGGTTTAATTTATCATCCTTATTTATATTTAAATGCTACTTTAAATAATATATATGGTTATTTTGACCCAGGAGATACAAACTGGTATATATATTCAAAATATTATAATAAAATATGTGAAGATAATTTAGTGAATTATCATTATAATAAATTAGGTTCTTTAAGAAAGTTTTTATCTTCATATGCAGAAATTTATAGGGTAGTTCCAGTGCTTGGTTTATTCGTAAGCATTGGCTTTAATGTATGGCTTTTAATTATTATGGTAGTTTATTTAATTAAAAATAAAAATTATAAGTATTTAATTATTTTACTTCCAATGATAATTTCTTTGCTTTTTTGCGTAGTGGGACCTGCGAATACCTATTTTAGATACGCTATGCCAATAATATTTCCAATGCCCTTTATGGTGGTTTATTTATTAAATATTAAAAATAAAGAAAAAAATATGGACATAACAGTAAAATAATGTTAAAATATTTTTGACAAATTAAGTGGGCTTGCAATCCCACTTTTATTATTAAAGAGGGTGATATATTTTGGATTTTAGTATGTTAATCGAAAAAATAAATATTGCAATTAAGGATATGGATATATTTGTTTATGATATATCATATAAAAAGAAAGGAAAATACAACTTTTTAGAGGTTACACTTGATAAAGTTGGGGGTATTGATATTGATGAGATAGTAAAGGCTACTCATATAATTAATCCAGTAGTGGATAAATATTGTGATATTGAAGATAGTTATATTCTAGATATATCTAGTAAAGAAAGAGGTAATTAAAATGAATGCAAATGAATTAGTTAAGGCTGTAAAGCTTGTTACAAAAGAAAAAAATATCAGTGAAGATGTTATTTATGATGGACTTTCACTTGCACTTACTACTGCTTATAAGAAAAATTTTGACTCTAAAACAAATGTAATTGTTAAAATTAATCGTGAAACTGGCGATATTAAAGTTTACTCTTATTTAGTAGTTGTTCCTGAAATTGATGAAGGAAAAGAAAGTGTTGATGAAGAAGGTAATGAAATAGTTATTCCACCAGAAATAAATATTGACGCACAAATACTTTTAGAGGATGCGATAAAAATTGATCCTAAAGCTAAAGTTGGTGACACTATTGAAAAAGAAGTTACGCCAAAAGATTTTGGTCGTGTTGCTGCGGGTACTGCTAAACAAGTTCTAACTCAAAAAATTAGAGAAGCTGAAAAAGAAAGCGTTATTAATGAGTTTAGTGATAAAGAAGGCGAAGTAATGATTGGTATGGTTGCTTTAGAGGATCAAAGAAATTATTATATTGACCTTGGTAGAACTCGTGGAATGCTTCCTAAAAGTGAAATAATTCCTGGTGAAAAAATTGTTATGGGTTCAAATATTAAAGTATATTTAACTAAAGTTACTTTAGGAGTTAAAGGACCAGTTATTATGCTTTCAAGAAAACATTATGGTTTTGTAAAAAGATTATTTGAACAAGAAATACCAGAAATTATTAATGGAGATATTGAAATATATCAAGTTGTTCGTGAACCGGGTGTTAGATGTAAAGTTTGTGTTTATTCAAATAATGAAAGAATTGACCCAATTGGTTCATGTATTGGTGAAAAAGGATGCCGTATTGCAGGCATTTTAAAGGAACTTGGTAGTGAAAAAATAGATCTAGTTTTATATAGTGAAGATCCTGCTACATTTATTAAAAATGCTATGGTTCCTGCGAGAAATGCAATAGTTAATATAATTGATGAAAAAGCAAAGAAAGCTTTAGTAGTTGTTGGTGATGATGAATTTTCCGCAGCTATTGGTAAAAAAGGAAGCAATATTAAACTTGCTTCTCGTTTAACACATTATTATCTTGAAATTAAAACTATGAAACAAATTAATGAAGAAGGAAATAAATAATGAAAAAAATTCCTTTAAGAACATGTGTTGTTAGTCATGAAAAATGTGAAAAAAGTTCTTTAATGCGTGTTGTAAGAACACCCGATGGCACAGTAATTTATGATAAAACAGGTAAATGTAATGGTAAAGGAGCTTACTTAAAAAAAGATATTAATGTAATAAATAAAGCTAAAAAAACTAAAATATTAGAAAGAGTATTAGAAGTTAAGGTTGATGATAGTTTGTATGATACTTTAGAAAGGATAGTAAATGAGACCGACTAAAGAAGAATATTATATGGCTATAGCAGATCTTGCTTCCCTTCGAAGTACTTGTCTTTCAAGAAAAGTAGGCGCTGTTATTGTTAAAGATGATAATCCTATTTCATTTGGCTTTAATGGGCCTGCAAGAGGAGTAACTCATTGTGAAGATTTAGGGGGATGTAGAAGAAGAGCAATGCCAGATTACGCATCAGGAAAATATTTAGAACTTTGCCCAGCATCTCATGCAGAACAAAATGCGATAGCTTTTGCGGCAAGACATGGTATATCAACTGTAGGTTCTACAATATATGTAAATACATTTCCATGTAAAGACTGTATGAACTCTATAATTAATAGTGGAATTAAAAAGGTTGTATTTAATAGTAATTATGATGCAACTTTATCAAAAGAAATTGCCTCAAATAGCAGTATAGAAATAAAAAAATATGATGGAAGAGATTTAACAAGTATTCTTTTAGATTTAGGATATCTTGATATAGAAAAAGGTAAAAGTAGATAAAAAAAGAAAGGATGGTAATGCATGAATATAAAAGATTATGCAAAAGATGTTAATTTATCAGTAGCGGAAGTTTTAAGAAAATGTAGTGAACTAGGTATTAAAGCAGATGCAAACACAGTACTTTCAGATGATGATATTATTATGATAGATAATACTATTAATCTAATAAGTACAGATAAGGAAACTACTTACGAAGAAGAAGATCAAATTGATGATGTAGTAGAAAAAGTACTTCAAAGTGAGAATATTGATAAGACAGACTCAATGGTTGCCACAAGTAAACAAAAATTAAAAAAGAAAGATAGTAAAGATGCAGATTTTAAAAATCTAAAAAAACAAATGTATAAAAATAAATCTAAACTTATGAGTAATTCTCATGAAGATAATATTATTTTATATACAGAAAATATGACAGTAAAAGATTTTGCTGATGCTCTTAAAATATCTACAAATGATATTATTAAAAAATTAATGAGTTTAGGTTTAATGCTTTCAATTAATCAGGTTATTGATTTCGAAAATGCTGAAATAGTTGCTCTTGATTATAATAAAACTTTAAAGAAAAAAGAAAGTCAAGATATATCAGATTTTGATAATTATGAAGTTGTAGATAATGAAAGCGATTTACGTCCAAGACCTGCAATAGTTACAATAATGGGTCATGTAGATCATGGTAAAACAACTCTTTTAGATTATATAAGATCCTCTAATGTTGCAAGTGGTGAAGCAGGAGGTATTACACAAGCAATTGGAGCTTATCAAACTGAAAAAAATGGTGAAAAAATAACATTTATTGATACTCCAGGTCATGCAGCTTTTACCCAAATGCGTGCAAGAGGTGCTAGTGTAACTGATATTGTTATTATTATAGTTGCAGCCGATGATGGTGTTATGCCTCAAACAAAAGAGGCTATTGACCATGCAAAAAGCGCTGGCGTTCCTATAATTGTTGCGGTAAATAAAATTGATAAACCAGATGCAAATATTGAAAGAGTTTATACAGAAATGACTGAAAATGGTATTACACCTGAAAGTTGGGGTGGGGAATATCCATTTATAAATATATCTGCGAAAACTGGTGAAGGTGTTGATACACTTTTAGAAACAATTCTTGCAATAGCGGAAGTAAAAGAATTAAAAGCTAATCCAGAAAGATATGCACTTGGTGCAGTTATTGAAGAAAAACTTGATAAAAATGTAGGCGGTATAGCATCATTCCTAATTTTAAATGGTACTTTACGTTTAGGAGATCCAGTTGTTGTAGGAACTACATATGGTAAGGTTCGTACAATGAAAAATGATAAAGGTGAAAATATAGTTGAAGCTGGTCCATCAACTCCAGTAGAAATTACTGGCCTTAATGATACACCAAAAGCTGGTGATAAATTTATGGCATTTGAAACTATTGAAGAAGCTAAAACTGTTGCTGAAAAAAGGAAAAATGCTGAAAAGGAAAAGAAAAATGAAAAGAAGTCTTTATCTTTAGACGAACTATTTAATAATATTAATAGTGGTCAAAGAGAAGTTGCTGTTGTTTTAAAAGCAGACGTAAGAGGTAGTGAGGAAGCCGTTAAAAGCGCTCTTGAAAACATTAAAGTTGAGGATGTTAAGGTAAAAGTTATAAGAAGTGGTATTGGACCTATTTCAGAAAGTGATATAGTTTTAGCATCTGCCTCAAAGGCTATTGTAATTGGCTTTAATGTAACAAGTTCTTCTGATGCAAAAGCAATGGCTAAAGAATATGATATTGAAATAAGAACATACACAATTATTTATAAACTTGTCGAAGATGTTGAAGCAGCCTTAACAGGAATGCTTGATCCAAAATTCGAAGAAAAAGTTATTGGTTCTGCGGAAGTTAGACAAATATTTAAATTTTCTAAAGTTGGTAATATCGCAGGTGTTTACGTAACTGATGGCATAGTTAAAAATAATGCAAATGTAAGAGTTATTCGTGATGGAAAATATGTTATTGAAACTAAAATATCCTCAATACAAAGAGGAAAAGACCAAGCTAAAGAAGTTAAAAAAGGTTTTGAGTGTGGTATAACACTTGATAAATTTGATGACTTTAAAACCGGTGATATTTTCGAAGTATTTGTAATGGAGGAAGTTAAACGTGCCTAGTTTAAATGTAAAAAGAATTGAAAGCGATATTGAAAAGTATATTCCTATGATAATTCAAAGAGAATGTCATGATGAACTTTTAAAACAAATTACTATAACTGGATGCTCACTTTCTAAAGATTTTAGTTATTGTAAAGTATATTTTACTTCCTTAAGTGATTTATCAAAAAAAGAAATTGAAAAAGAAGTTAATGAAGCAAGTTCTTTTATAAGAGGCAAACTTGCTCCCTTAATTGATGCAAGAAATATTCCATTTTTAAAATTTTCTTATGATGAGTCTATTGAATATGCAAGTAAAATAGATAAAATTATCGAAAAAATACATAGTAAAGATAATTAATTTAACTTTGGGGGTTTTATGAAAGTAATTATAAATAGTGTAAATGATAGTTTATGTAAGTCATATTTGTTAAAAGCCTATAAATTTAGTGAATCAAAAACTATTAAAAGTAAATTTAATTTAATATCAAAATACTATTTATGTAATAAAGAAAATAATTTGTCTTTGATGAAAATTGATTCAAATTATTTTTTTGCCTGTCAAATAAAAGAAAAATTATATGATAAAAGTATTCAAACTATTAATTATGTTTTAGATAATAATATTATTGCTTATGCATTATTTAATATAAATAATGGTTTAAACGTAAGTGATATTATTATAGAGGATGGTTATGAAAACTATACTTTATCTATATATGAAGCATTTATAGAAAAGTTAGAACAAATTGCAAAAGATATAAGTCCATCGATAATTAATATAAATAGTACTTATAAAGGAAAAGAAATTAATATACTTGAAAAATATAACTATAAATTTACGGGTGATGGAAACTATCAAAAAATAATTTACACTAATCAGAAGAAAGGTATTATTAATATTTATGAATGCAGTTATTTTAATAAACAAAGATAAAGGAAAAACAAGTAGAGATATAGTAAATGAATTATGTAAAGTATTTAATACTAAAAAAATTGGCCATACTGGTACACTTGATCCAATAGCAAGTGGTGTTTTAGTGGTATGTATAAATAAATATACTAAACTTGTAAATATTCTTACTAGTTTAGAAAAAGAATATATTGCCACAATTACTTTAGGTATAAAAACTGATACTTTAGATATAACAGGAAAAGTATTAGAAAAAAGAAAATGTAAAGTTTCAAAGGAAGATATACAAAAAGTATTTTCATCTTTAATAGGTAAATTTAATCAAGAAATTCCTATTTATTCTGCGAAAAAAATTAATGGTAAAAAATTATATGAATATGCAAGAAATGGGGAAAGTGTAGTACTTCCTACAAACGAAGTAGATATATTTGATTTATCTTTAATAAGCTATGAAAATGATAAAATAGTTTTTAAATGTAAATGTTCTAAAGGTACTTATATAAGAAGTTTAATTAATAAAATTTGTGATGATTTAGGTGTTATAGGAACTATGTCAGATTTAGTTAGAACAAAGCAAGGTAAATTTGATATTAAGGGTAGTTTTACTATAAAAGATGTCCAAGAAAAAAGTTATAAACTTCTTAATCTAAAGGATTTATTTACATATAAAACATATGATTTAAATGAAGATGAATATAATAAAGTAAAAAACGGTAATCATTTAAAAATATCTAGTAAAGAAGAAAAAATAATTTTATATTATGATAAAAAAGAAATAGCATTTTATAAGAAAAAAGATGATTATTATGTTTGTGATATAATGCTTATTTAATTTTTAAACTTTTTTCATTTTTTACATAAACTATTATTAGGTGAAAATAAATGAATATGGATAATAAATTTTGGGGTAAGGTTAAAAATAAAACTAACGTAGATAAAGATGTAATAATTAATCTTGCAAGAAAACTTTCAAATGGAAATATGAAAGATGAGAAAACTTTAAATGAAGTAATTGACACTCTTTCAAACCTAACGGGAAAAACTGTAAGCGATGAAAAAAGGAAAAAAATTATTGATAAAATAGTAAGTGATAAAGTTCCTAAAAATGTAGATAAAATGTTTTAAAAAAGTATGGAAATTCCATATTTTTTTTATTTTTTTCTATTGTAATAAAACCTTATATTTGATACAATTATTATGTATGATAAGAAAGGGTACGATGTATGAAAAATAAAAGTCTTATTACAATAATTTTAGTGAGTGTTATAACCTTTGTGGCACTTGTTTTTTCTTTATATAATTTTGTATTAAAGAAAAAAACTGTGTTTTATGATAATGGATATGTAAGTATTACAGATAATGATATTCCCTCAAAGGCGTATTTTAAAAAGGGTACAGAAATTAAAAAAGGATATAATGAAGATATCATTTTTAATGATGCTGATGATAAAAAAAATGTTGCAAGTATTTATTCTTTTGCTTTTTATAATGATAAATCAATAAGCTACTTAAATAATGGCGTACTTATGGGTCTTGATAATCTAGATGAAAAATTTCTAGCGTATTATAATATCAAAAGTGATTATTTAATTAGATATAAAGATAATAAATATGTAATTAATTCAAAAGATAAAGATATTTCATTTACACATTTTATTGGCAGAATTAGTGATACAAAGTATATTGTAGCGGGAAATGATTTACATTTAAAATTAAGTAGTAGTGAAAAAACTTATGATAACTATTATTTTGAATTTGAGTTTGTTGAGGGCTCTCTTGTAAGAATTACTAATGAAAGCCTTAATATTGAAACTATCTCTGATGAGTGCTATATATCATTTGATAATGTAAAAATTGATTTAAGTAAAAAAGCTATTTATGAAAATGATGATGAAAAAGTTAAACTTGCTGAAATAGTTATAGATAGTGATCAAAATATTGATATTAAATATGATGATAAAAAAAATGATGATTCTTCAAATAATGGTGATAAACCAAATAAACCTAATTATACTATTAAAGATGAATATGAAATTGAAACTGTCGTAGACTATAAAAAAGCTCCTTATGCACTATTAGTATCAAGTAATATAAATTCACATAGGGTAGCAATAAACTTTAATATAAATGATGAAAATAATTTAATAACATCCTCTGTATATGCAAAACTAATTAATTTAGAAACAGGACA
The DNA here is from genome assembly GCA_934098665.1 of uncultured Bacilli bacterium. Taxonomy (GTDB): domain Bacteria; phylum Bacillota_I; class Bacilli_A; order RF39; family UBA660; genus UBA6448. Next base: position 28,508 of record CAKOOO010000001.1, on the reverse strand, counting down.
GGCACTTGATACAAAAGAATATAAGACTTATGATAAATTAAACGAATATATTTATGATAATTTAAAAAGTAATACTAAATATATGCTTACAATTTATGCTAGTTATAAAGGTAGTCTTGGCATTATAAATGATTATGTAATGTTTCAAAGAACATTTACAACTTCGAAAATTGGCGCTAATTTATCTTTAGATTATAAAACTAATAATTCTCTTACTTATAATGTCAATGTTGATAAAAATGCTGGCTTTACAAGTGCAGTAATTAATTTATATGATAGTAAAAATAATTTAGTAGGTTCACATAGATTTACAAATAACGGAAAGGATATTTCTTATACATTTAAAGATTTAAATCCAAACTCAAGTTATACAGCAAAAATCGAAGATGTTTCTTATGGCGCTGTAACTTATCCAGATGGAGTAGCTAGTGAAAACGTGCAAACTACATTAAAATCTAATCCATTTAAGAATGCTACTATAGTTCCTACAATAAACTATAATCTTAATAAAAAAGATTATACAATTACATTTAGTTTAGAAAACTTTACAGATGTAAATAAATCACTTAAAAATATTACTTATAATATTTATGATATTGAAACAAATGAACTTGTTAAACAAATTCATAATGGTGATAATAAAAAAATTAAAATAAATTATGATTTAGATAAAAATAAAATATATTATGCAAATGCTGTAGTAGAAATTAATGATAATGAAAAAACTTTAGAGTATACCACTGAAAATAGTTCTAGTTTCTCAATGGGTAGAAAAATATCACCATCTATTAGTGGTAAAAACTTAAATGTTTCTGCAACAACTATAACAGGCATAATTACTATATATGACCCTGATAATACAATTGATACCTCTAAAACAATATATGCTGAATACAAAAATGGTGCAACTGGTGATGTTGATACTAAAACTCTCGAATTTACAGAGTGTTTAAATGAGGAAAGTGAAACAACAAAATGTGCAAAAGTTGATATCGTAGGGCTTTATAGTAATACTAATTATATTCTAGATGTATATGGCTATGTAGATTTAAAAGATGAAAATATTCCTGCGGGCATAAACTATATTGATAGAACATCTGTATTTACTACAGAGGCTACAATAATTAATACAAATCTTACAAATATTCCACTTTTAGTAAGTGATGATAAATTATTTGATAAAGTTTTTGAAGTAACACTTAACTTCTCACTTCCAGTGGAAAGTAAACTTAAAATAAAAGAAGAAGATTTAGAAAGCTTTGATATTATGCTTTATGAAGGAAATAAAAGTGATAATATTCTTTTAAAAACTATTCACGTAGATAAAAATATTAAAGAAGAATATTTTGATCAAACAAAAACTCTTACTTTAAAAGATTTTGACCTTACTTTAGATGATTTAAAAGCAAGACATGATACAGGTATTATTTCTAAAAACTATGTGATAGCAATTAGAAATGGTGTATGTGGTACTGAATTTATTGATTTTAGACCTACACAAATTGAATTTGAAATAAATGATGCACTTTTAAAACTTACAAGTGGTAAGGCAACAATTGAAGTTGAACAAATACTTAATGAAGGCAAAGATAAAACTTTAAAAGATGATACCGCTGTTGGAATTAAAATTATTCCTGCTTTAGTGGAAGATGAAACTGAAGAAAGTGTGCAAAGCACTAATTATTTAAAAAAATATATTAAGAAGATTAATTATACTATTTATGATGTAACTGGAAATAAAAATATTAGTGATGTAACTGACCCATTAAAAATAAGCGATGATTTAGCATTTAATGAAGGCGAAAGTTTTCCTGAAAAAGAACTATATTTTACTGATTATCCTTATCTAAAAAGAGGACATGTTTATGTTGCCACATATACTTTATCAATTAAATTTACTGATGATGGTGATGAATTATTATTCCCATTTTCTGATGAAGATATTAATAAAAGTAAACCTGTTGAATCTCCTAAAATATACATTTTAAAAGAGAAACCAAGTATTTATATTTTCCCTTGGGAAAGTGATGAAGGATCAATTACTTATAAATATGAAGTTAATGATATAGATAGTTCACTAGCTACCATTGATGGTAAAAAAGATGAATTATTATACTTTAATGTAAATGATGGTGAAATTACTTCAGCAGAAAAGGTAACATGTAATAAAAAACCATTTTATACTTCAAAATTTAACTGTGGAAAATTTTCACTTACAAAAGGTGATAATTATAATATATATTTAAATGCCAAACTTATTGATGAAGCTACTTATGAAAATGTATATGCAAATGTTTTTACAAAAACTTTTGAAGGAAAAAATACTTTAGATGAATTATCATTTGATATTTTAAAAAATGATGGAAAACTATTATATAACAACTTATTAATTCTTAAATTAAATGGAGATACATCAAAGATAGCGTCATTTAATTTAAATATCTCAGATGGCACAAATAATTTTAAAATTGAAAATATAAGTTATAATATTACAAAAGGTTTCTTAAATGAAATTGGAACAAATAAGATTACATATAATGATAGTAAAGTTTGGGAGTATAATGAAAAAGATGATAACTCTCTTTCACATACAGCTTATATACTAGAATGTGATGAAGGATTATGTATTTATGTAGATTACTCTAAGCTTTATAATTCAAAAACGTTTGGAAATGAATTTAACTTGTTTAAAAATAAAAACTTATACGTTTCTCTTGAAGCATTATATGATAGTGGAGTAGTAACTTTATTTGGCAATACCTCAAAAAAATATGCAATTCAAACATTTGATGAGAATAATAATTATGTACTATTATTTAATAGATTAACTTTAGATTCTAGTGCACTTGGTGCTTATTATCCATTTAGAGCTATTGGCGATTTTGTAGATGATAATGAAACTACTTTATCTGATTATAATGAAAATAATAATCATTTAAAAGGAAATATTTATCTTAAAAATTTAGCCTCAAAATATTTTGTTCTTAAAAAAGATTCATATTTCGAAGGAACATATAATTATGTTATTACAAATACGGGTGCAAATATTTCTATTAATAGAGTAAATACTCCAGTGGTGGCTAAAGAACTTGCTTCTCAAAATATAAGCTATATAGATAACTCATTTACTTATGATAATGTTGTACCATCAGTTGCTTTAAACTTTATAAAAGAAACTATAAATGGTGCTAAACTTCATTTATCACTTACTGGTATAAAAGAAAGTGATATTACAAAAGAAGATGGCAAAATGTATCTTTATATTGAAGTAGGCGGAAAAACTATTAAAGTTAATACTGATAGTCTTATTAGTGCAAGTGGAGTAGTAAATAATAATAAATATAAAATTGATTTAAATGGTGGAAATGGCTATTTAATTAATTTAAGAACAGTAAGTGTTGATAATGCAGTTATTACTGATTATAAATATGATTATTTAAATAATGAAATTACATTTGATAGTGATAAATATAATGGTAAAAATATTACAGTAACATATTATATTGTTTTATATGGACTTAATGTAAATGAAGAATATAATTTAAAAATGTACATGATGGTTAATAACAAAAAAACTTATTTAGCGGATGCTGAAAGTGATAATTATAGTGAGTTTACAAAAACATTTAAAACTTTAAGTGAGACTGATGGATATGTTACAGGTGTTAGTTCAAGTGTTAGCTCTACAGATGATTATCAAAATAGGACCCTTGCATTAAATTATAAATTTAGTGATATAATTGGTTTTAAAAAGTTAAGCTATGAAATATGTAGTAATGGTATTTGTCTTGAAACTGTAAATCCATGCTTTGATAGTTATAATACTTTAGGTGATGCTTGCGTTTTAGATAAAGACTATAATATGCTTACAAACTTTGATGTTACTGATGAAAAATATGTATATGGAGCAAACTATAATATTAAAATTAATGCTATAATTGATACATTATCTGGTGAAAAAACTTACACTATTTATGATAGTAGTGCTTCTGTAAGAAAACTTTTATCACCAACACTTGATGTTATTAAACAGTCACATCATAATAGCGAAGATGGCTACTATTTAAATTTCAGGCTTGCATTTAATGATAGTGATAAAGTTATAAAGTCTGGTAATTATAAAGTATATCTTGCAGTACTTAAAAATGGTAATTATGAAAAAATTGCAGGTACTGAAAAAGATATGAATATATATAGTTCAAATAATAAAGTAAAATATACTTCTTTACAGGAAAATAAACAATATTATTTCTTCGTAGAGTATGATACTTATATTAATAATGAAGGCGAAAATCCAAATGAAAGTCATAAAGATAGATATTTAATGTTTACTCTTAACAATTATCATATTAATACAGGTATTACTCAGTATATAGCAAATAACTATATTGATGAGTATAATGATATAATAGGTAAAACTACATTAAGGTTTGGTTATGCCGCAAATATTATGAAAGACTTAACACCACCAGAAAGCGAAGATTATATTATGCAAGAAGCTTATGTAGTGGGCATTTTATATAACATTAATTCAATTGAAAGTAGTGTTGGTAATATATCTTTATCTGGTGTTAAAATGTTTGATGAATATTCTTTAGATGATGATGATAAAATTACTTATGTAATTGGTGCAACTTCCTCAAGTGAGGTGGGAGATAGTTATTATCAAATGGTTATTAAACATAATGAAAAGAAAGAATATTATGCATATTCAGATGAACTACTTCTTAGAAGTGCTGGATATAATATGATATACAAATTCTATTTAGGTGGACCTATAACAAAAGATTTAAATACAAAAGAAAAATGTTTAGAGGATGCTGCTTCAAATAAATGGAACGAAGAAAAAAATGAATGCTATATTTTACAAAAAACAGAAAATAGCGTTACGACAAGAACAGAGGATGAGAAAAGAGGTTAGTAAATGAGAAAATTAAATAAAAATAATAAAATTTTAATTACCATTTTAAGTATATTTACTTTTCTTGTCCTTGCATCTTTGATTATATTTATAGTTTTTAAAGTTAAAGATTATAATATAAAATATGATGTAAAAGCCATAAGTTATGTTTATAATAATGCCTCAGAACTTATTACTGTAAAAAATAATACTTATGTAAAAAAAGATTTACTAGGAAGATACATATTATTTTTAGATAAAGAAAAAATTAATTTAGGTAAATCTGCAGTAATATATAATTCAAGTATTAATGAAATAAAACTTCTTGGAACATTTTATGAAGTAACTAAAAATGGTGAAACTAAAAAATATACAGATGAAACAAGTTTTTCTGGAGTATCAAATAGAATATTTAAAATATCTGATCGTAAATATTTAGTTACCGGGAAACAAATTAAAAGTGAAGATAGCCTTTTAACTGCTGAAAATTATTTACTTGTTAATCTAGATAAAGTAGGTAATTCTTATGTATATAATAATGTAATAAATTATAAATCATTTGGAACACTTAATGTAATATGTGATTTATTTACATTTAAAACTAATGAAGAAAAAGTTATTTTTTCTGGTGAAGAAGTTGATTTAGCTAAAATAAGTGGTAGTACAAATAATTATAAAGATGTTAAAAAGGGCTACTTAGATAATAAAAATAATACTAATAAAAATGATAATATATATGATGATGAAGAAGATGAAGTTGTCTTTATTAATAAAATACATCAAACAGTCAAAGATAATAAGTATGTAACGCATAAAACCACTATTTTATCTTGTATTCCTACTCAAAAAAGTATTACTATAAATTATATGGTATATGATCCTTTAACAGAATTTACAAATGTATATGTTAAAGAAGGCGATAATACTTATGATTTAGGAGTAGGAAATACTGAGTATGTTATAAATAATTTATTACCAAATACTACATATCATTTAGAATTTTACTATGATTTTAAAGATGAAAATGGTAATGTTCAAAGTAAAAAGTTTGATGAAACAAATGTTACAACTTTACCTGTAAAAGGAAAAATTACACTTGAAAAAGTTAGCGCAAATAGTGTATCATATATATTGAAGATAGATGGTCTAATTGACAGTGCAAAAGCAAATCTTTACATCGATGGTAATTTAGTATCAGTAGATGATGACCTAAATTTATCTTTAGCTTCGACTGAAGGATATAAAGGATCATTTAATTATTCTTCAACTGGAAGTTTTGCCACTATAGTTATAGAAAATGGGGTTTTACAAAATTCAAATATGGGCGTTATCGCTTCATATAAATTTAAATTATAAGAAGGAGTGAGAAATTATGGAAAGTGTACTTTATGCAACAATGCTTGCCGTTGGAATAATTCTAGGACTTACATTTTTAGGATTATCAATTGGCCTTGGTATAATGGGAGGAAAAATTGCGGAATCAATTGGAAGAAATCCGGAAACTAAAAATGATGTTATTCATTCAATTATGACTATTTTAGTTGTTCTAGCGGTATTTTTATTATTCTTATTTACCTTTATATACATTCTTTTATACCTAAATCCTTTCGTATCTTAATGGAACTTATATTTTTAAGCGTTATAATAGTATTATTATCTATTATAATGTTCTTTTCATTAAAAAAACTTATCGATGTAGTAAATAAAGATGCAAAAAAATATTACTTTAATAAAATGACTGAACTTGATAAGAAAATTGATGAAAAAAATATGGTTACATCTTTTGAAAATACCGAAGATAATATTAAAAAAGAAAAGGAAATAAAAGGGCAAAAAGAAAATAGTATAGATTATAAACTATTAGATTTATATAATAATGTAGAATATGCAAATGGTAATGCATTAAAAATAGCTAATAAAGTAGATGAAATATTTAATATTAATGACGAGGATGTAATAATTAAATTTTTAAAAAATATTGTGCCTTCAGAAAATGCAAGTTATTATCAAAGTATACTTGATAGATTCAGTCCAAATTTAATATATAAATTAAAAATGCTTAACAAGGATAATCAAATAAAAGAAATTAGTAAAATGCTTTCTGAAAAAGAACTTACATTATTTAATGATTATTTAAAAACTCATAAATTTAATTTAAATAAATATATACTTGATTTAAATGAATGCATTGATGAGAAAAGTCCAGTTATTGAAATAATAACAGGAAATAAAAATAAAAATTATAACTATTTAAATCCGAATATTAAAACTACTTATAGTGATGATATTTATAAAGGTATTATAATAAAATACCAAGCAAAAATTTATGATTATAGCATAAATGAAAGGGATGTGTGACTTGTGAGTGTAATGTGGGATGAAATTGCAAAAGATGTAATGCAAAATATAAATGATGAAGAAAATGTATTTTCAATAGGAAAAGTTATTAATATAACTGGTTCAATGATAGAGGTTGCTGGTCTTAAGGATGTTGCTTTTTTCGAAAGTGTAAGCATACTTAATAAAGCAAAAGGTTATGTATCTGCTATATATGACAGTACAGTAAGCATTTCTTTAGTAGAACAAAATGATAATATTGTTATTGGAGATAAAGTTTATACTTTAAATAAAAATTTTAAAGTATCCTTTTCTATGGATAGTTTAGGAAAAGTAATTGATGTTTTTGGAAATGATTTAATAAGCGGTAAAAAGTTTGAAAATATATTAGAGTTTGATGTTGAGGATAAACCAATTGACCTTATTGATAGGGCGGATGTTAAAAGAGAATTTTTAACTGGTATTGCGGGTATTGATTTATTTTACCCAATTGGTAAAGGTCAAAGACAACTTATTATTGGCGATAAAAAAACTGGTAAAACTCAAATTTGTCTTGATATGATTAATAATCAAAAAGATAAAAAAGTACTTTGTATATATGTAGCAATAGGTAAAACTAAAAAAGAAGTAAAACAAATTTATTATGAACTAACAAAGATGGGAGCAATGTGTTATACAATTATTGTGGCCTCTTTCTTTGATGATTTACCAGCGAAAAGTTTTGTTACTCCGTATGCAGCGACAAGCCTTGCAAAATTTTTTATGAACCAAGGACTTGATGTACTACTTATTTTTGATGATTTAAAAAAACATGCCGATATTTATAGACACATGTCACTTGCCTCAAAAAAGGTACCAGGAAGAGATGCTTATCCATCAGATATATTTTATACACATGCAAGATTACTTGAAAATGGTTGTCAGCATGTAGGTGGTGGAAGCATTACTATGATACCTGTTGTTGAAACAAGAAGTGGTGATATAACAGATTATATTTCAACCAATATTATATCAATTTGTGATGGTCAGCTTGTATTATCTTTAAAGAAGTTTAATAAAGGTGAGCGCCCTGCGATTGATTATGGACTTTCTGTATCAAGACTTGGTGGAGCTGTTCAGTCTGATGATATGAAAAAAGTTGGTATTAAAATAAAAAGTGATTTACTGTCTTATCTAGAAATTAGAGATATTTATGAACTTGTTAATCTAGATGATTTAGGTGAAAATATGAAAAATAGAATGGTTGAAGGACAAAAAATATTATCTAAATTAAGTCAATATAAATATAGTCCTATGACTAAAGAAGAAATGGTTCATTTATTTGATGATGTTAAGGAGGTAAAATAATGATAGTTGGTAAAGTTGTAAGTATTTTAGATGTATCAGTAAAAGTTATTTTATCTTCACAGGACCTTGAAGTTGGGGATATCCTTTCTACAGAAGATGGGAAATATTTATTTGAAATTGCCTCAATAAATACTATTGAAGCAATTTGTATAACATTATCCTCAAACCATGGTCTTAAAAAAGGTACAAAACTTATTAAAAAAGCAAGTGGTATTCAAATGGAATACTCAGATAAAGCTATCGGAAGAGTATTTGATGCTTATGGAAATATAATTGATGGTAAACCATTTACATCAGAAAATAAAAAAGTAACCAAAGGAAATACTATTAGTTTAAAAGATTTAGATATTGAAGCAAAACCTTTATGGACAGGTATTAAAATAATTGACTTTTTTGCTCCAATACAAAGAGGATTTAAAATAGGCTTAATTGGTGGAGCCGGTGTAGGTAAAACTGTATTAATTCGTGAACTTATTCATAATATTTATTCCTCAACAAGTGCAAATGCAATTTTTATTGGTGCTGGAGAGCGTTCAAGAGAAGGAAAAGAACTTATCGAAGAAATGGATAAAAATGGGCTTCTTGATAAAATTGCTTTAGTATTTGGTCAAATGGGTTCAAATCCTGTATCAAGAAGTAAATCAATTGAAACAGGTCTAACTGTAGCTGAGTATCTTCGTGATGAAAAGAAAAAAGACTCTCTTATCTTTATAGATAATGTATATCGTTTTATTCAAGCAAGAAGTGAAATTTCTATGGAACTTAAAGAAATTCTTGTAGAAAATGGTTATATGGCCAATATGAACGAGCTTATTAGTAAAATTGAAGAAAGGGCAAACTCTACAAAAGATGGTGCTATAACTTCATTTCAAACAATATATGTTCCTGCCGATGATTTAAATGATGAAGCCGTTCAAAATATATCTTCATATATGGATGGTCAAATAACTCTTGATCGTAAAATGAGTGAAAAAGGGTTATATCCTGCCATAAATGTATTTAAAAGTACCTCAAAACTTGTTGATGCAAGTATAATTGGTCAAAGACATTATGACTTACTTAAAAAAGCTTTAAGTTATTATACAAGATATGATGAACTTGAAGAAGTTATTGCAATTTTAGGAGTAGATGAAATATCTGATGAAGATAAAAATATTTTCTATCGTACAAGAAAACTTCGTAATTATTTTTCACAACCACTTTTTGCCTCTGAGGCATTTACAAATACACCAGGAGTTAAAGTTGATATTGAAGATATCTTAAATGATGTTGAAGGCATATTAAATGGTAAATATGATAATGCCGATGAACTTTCATTTTTGTACATAGGTGCTTATGGAAAATAATGGTATTACAGTTAATGTATTTGAACTAAAAAGTGGTCTTACAACTTATAAAAATTGTGAATATATAAGAATAACTGACGAAAAGTATAATCTACTTATAATGCTAGATTATACTCCCATTATTGGGGAATTACATGGTAAAGTAGATATAAAATATAATGGTAATGAAATAAGCATTGATAATATATATGCAAGTTATATGAACTCAAATAATGTATTTAATTTAATGATTCAGAAACGAGATGAAGTATGATTAAGCTTTTTCAAAAATATTTGTTTTTTGTAATAGTTTTTGCTCTTTTTTTAGTATTAATTTTTGCTTTAGGATTATTTTTAAGAAATAATAAAAAAAGTAATTATGCATTTTATGGAACGCTTATGGATTTAAAAAATAATGAAATCTTTGCTCTTGCACTTATTATTATGAATTATTTACTTCTTACATATTTTCTAATATTTAAAATTAAATTTAATATTTCATTTGCTATTATTAGCGTAATGCTTATTATTATATCTTACTTACTTGTATTAAAACCTGGTAAATTATGCATTAATTTAGTTATTAATCTAGTTAATATTGCTATTATTTATTTAGCTAATTTAGTGGATACTTTAAGAATTGATAATACTAATAATATATATTTCTTTTTACAAATTGCTGTAAACTTATTTGGTTTATTCTTTTATATGTTTACATCACTTAAATTTGTAAAGGATATTAGGAAGGTAAAAAATGAAAAAGAAAGTAACTAATTTTCTAAAGAAAAATTATATGGTAGTTTCTATATGTCTTGCAACATTACTTGTTATTGTAAGCGCAGTTATTATTATAAAAATTATAAATAATAAAAATAAAATAGAACTTATTACTAAAAAAGAAAAACTTTATAGTATGGTATTAAATAAAAAAGAAGTTTATGATGCTGTTTTAACATATCAAGATGATAAAATAATTGATATAAAAGCAAATGAAAATATAAATGAAGACACGCTAATTTATAGTGAAGCATTAAATAAGATAATTTTACCTAAAAATATGATAATATATTTTTATAATAAGAATAATGAAAGTTATTTACTTCCAAAATATAGTGAAATTTCGGGAGATAATAATTTACTTACTTTAACAGTTGATGGTAAAAAAATACTTAAAAATAATTTTTATTTATATGATAATGTAGATACTTATGTAATCTTTACAAATGCAGTTTTAAAATATAATGGTAAATCAGTTAATTTATCAAAATATTCCTTTATTGAGGCAAATAATGGTTATGTAATGTATTATGATTATGAAAGTGGACAGTCTTTTTATGAAGAAGATGATATAAAAGGAGCTACTTTATATTTAAACGATTATATAATTGATTTAGTAAATGATGCTTCAGTAAAAAATGAAAATGTAAATTTACTTAATAGAGATTTAAAGTCTTTGAAGGTTTTGAAGGAGGATTAAAATGGATTTAGTGGGAAAAACTTTGGTAAATGAAACTGGAGAAAGTTATATTATTTTAAAAGTAATTAACTATAAGGGTATAAAATGTGCATATGCTATGGCACTTACTGAAGATGGTGGTGAAAAAGAAAAGAAAATTTTTCAAATTAGTGGAAAAACTTTAATAAGTATTGAGAGTAAAAAAATGGTAAGTGATATTACACAAATGTTAATTGCTAGTAATGATATAAAAGATACTCCCCGTAAGATAAAAAATAATGAAGAAATTAGTGATTATTTAAAATATTTGGATGATTATTATAAAACTAGAGTAGTAACTATAATGTAGAGGTTTTATGAAAAATATTAAACCAATAGTACAAGTTATGAATTTATTTTCTTTAGTTAGAATAAATTCAGCAAAAAGTAAAGTTGAAGAATTTGGTATGACAAGCTCTGTTTTAACAAAAATAATTTCTTCGATAATGTATAATGATAATATAGTTTTAGATAAAAATTCAATTACTCCAGATGTGACTAAACCTGTGCTTAATGTTTATATTGCATCAGATTATGGCTTTTGTTCTTCATATAATCAGGTAGTTTCTCAAAAAATAAAGGAAACAAAAGATGATTATAAAATTATTATAGGAAAAAAAATTGTTTATGATGATGATAAAGTAATTACTAAAGTTTCTAAAGATGATTTTTATAAAGAAATCGGTATGTTAAAAGATATTTTGTCAGATGCAGTTAATAACAGAAAATATAGTAAAATAGTTATATATTATAATCATTATTATAATTATTCAAAAAGTGAATTTACATCACTTCAAGTTTTTCCAGTAGAGTATGATGAAAAATATAAAGAAAATGTAGACTTTTTAATTGAAACAGATATAAAAAGTTTTATTAATAATTTAATTGTATACTATGTATGTTATGAACTTGAAATATGTGAAATATTTTCTTGGGCATCTGAAAATGTTATTAGAAACACAATGACATCCTCTGCACTAAAAAAACTTGATGAACTTGAAACTGAAGAAAAACTTAAGAATTTACGCAAAATTAGAGAAAAAGGTCTTAAGAAAAATATTGAAAATTCTAAAAAAGTTATTTTTAATAATAATGAAGAAGAAGATGATATTTGACAATAAAAGAAAGTTAAGGTACAATGAATATGAGGTTAGATATGAATAAAAAAGGACAAGCTTTAGTTGAATATATTTTAATAATTGCTCTAGTAAGCGTTCTTGCAATTGCACTAGTTAATTATTTTGGTGGTTATTTGAAAGATGTTATAACTAAAACGAGTTGTCCTATGCTTGGACAAGAATATGTTCAAGGTGATAAACCTGGTGAAGGTAAATGTAAATAAATTAGTAAAGCTAATTTATTTTTTATGAAAGGATTTTTATGGAAGATAATTTAAGATTAATCGTAATGGATAATGCAAAGGAACTTGGAATAATTACTGATAATTATTTAAAGGTTGCCTTTAATAATCCAAATGGTTTTATTGTTAATAGTAAGCAAGTAAGATTTAATAATGGGGAAGCAAAAGTTTTAATTAATGACTCTATAAGAAATAAAGATGTTTATATTCTTTGTGATATAGGTAATCATAATATTTCATATGAAATGTATGGTAAAACATCTTATATTGGTCCAGATGAACATTTTCAAGATTTAAAAAGATTTATTTGTGCAATGATGGGACATGCAAACAGTATAAATGTTATTATGCCACTTTTATATGAATCTAGACAGCATCGTAGAAAAGGTAGAGAATCACTTGACTGTGCACTTGCTCTTCAGGAACTTGAACATTTAGGAGTAACAGAAATAATTACATTTGATGCTCACGATCCAAATATTCAAAATGCTATTCCATGTTCATCATTTGATAATTTTTATCCTACAGCAAATATTGTTGAGGCTATGATTCAAAAAGGTGAAATTGATTTTGATAATATAAATGATTATTTAGTTATATCACCAGATGTTGGAGCAATGGATAGAGCAAGATTTTATGCTGATATGCTTGGTGTTGATGTGGGTATTTGTTATAAACGAAGAGATTTATCAAAAATAGTTAATGGTAAAAATCCAGTTGTAGCTCATGAATATTTAGGTAAAGATGTAAGAGGTAAAAATCTTATTATAGTTGATGATATGATAGCAAGTGGTTCATCAATATTAGACTGTGTGAAAATGATGAAAGAACGTGGAGCAAATAAAATATCTTTAGCATCAACATTTGCTCTTTTCACAGAAGGTCCAGATAAATTTAATGAATTTTATGAAAAAGGTTTGCTTTCAAATGTATATTCTACGAATCTAACTTATTTAGATGAAAACATAAAAAAACTTCCTTGGTTTAAAGAAGTTGACTGTGCAGAAAATATTGCAGAAATTATTTATACATTATCACAAGGAAAAAGTATTTCGAAACTTTTAAATGGTAAAATTAAAGCAACTGAAGTTGTAAGAAGTCTTAAGAAAAAATAAGGCTTTTTTGATGTTTAAAAATACTATTAATTATTTGACAAATAAACTGAAAAATGACATAGTTTCAGTGTAATTGTCAAAGAAAAAACATGCAAATAATAAAAGGGAAAGCCCCCGAAATTTAGAAGGTAACGCCATTTTTGCACGTTCAAGTAGTTACTATATATATAAAAAAGTATTAATCAATAACTGATGGCATTACATGTTAAAATGTTATAAAAATCTCAAATAAGCACTAAAAATAATTAGTGTTTTTTATTGTAAATTAAAAAAATAGGTTAATATCAAATAAACCTAGTAATTATCTTGTTTGTATTTTCCTAAAGTAGGTAGATTTAAGAAAATTATACATTTTAAAAACGTTATATAGACTTTAAAAATTATTAAAAATAGTGTACTATTAAATAGTAGGGTATGCAGTAAATAAAAATGCATATTTAATTAATTGTTCATATTTTATGAAAGGGTGAAAAGTTATGGAAAATAAAAAGACTAATTTAACTGGTGTTATTGCAAGTGTAATATTATTAATAGTATTTATAACTGCATCATTTGCATATTTTGGTATGTTTACAGTAAACCTTGAAAATAAGGTAGCAGTAAATATTCATGCAAATAATATAGGAAATACTTCATTTATTGCCACAAGTGCAAATTTAAATGTAATAGTACCAAAAAGTGGTATGTTTAAGGTTAATACTGGACTAGCCGCCGAAAATACCGCTACACTTACAGTAAATCTTACTGGAGCACCAGATGTAATAACAACATGTACATATGATGTAGTGTATGAATATGATCTTTCTAGTGAAATATATGGAAGCACTGTTGCAGTAACAAATGGAGCCACTAAAGAAATAACAATGCAAGTAGATAGTCCAAGTGGAACAAATAGTTATGCAAGTGAAACAAATTTTGCTTATGATAGCACGTGGACACCGAAGACAACAACTGTTGGAGCAAAGAAAACACTTGTAAGAGGAGCTACAATAACAAGTAAGGAAACAAGCGTAGTTCAAAATATAAATATTACAGGTAGATATTATAATTTGAATGTAGAACAAACACAACTAGGTAATAAATCATTTACAGGTAAAATATACGTAGAAAATAATAATTGCAAAGTTGAAGAATTCCCAGGCTATTATACTATTCTTGCAAAAAATGGTGGGAAAGATAATATAACACAACTTCCTGATAGTGCATTTGCAAGTGTAACAACTGCAAGTGATAAAGGATTATATAAAGCACAGGATGATTTAGGAACGTCATACTACTTTAGGGGTGCTGTAAATAATAACTGGGTAAAATTTGGTGAAGTAGGTGGCAAACCAATATACTGGCGAATAATCAGAATAAATGGTGATGGCAGTATAAGAATGATATATAGTGGAACAACAGATCCAAAGACAGATTCATCAGTAACAGGAAGTAATGGTGTATATATGACAGGAACAGGTACACAAATAGGAACAAGTGCATTTAATAGTAGTAGAGATAAAGCAGAATATGTAGGATATATGTACACAGTTGGTGAGCAGCATGGTAATAGTACATCAAGTGATATAAAAAATACATTAGAAAATTGGTATGCAGGAACAACATTAAAAGATAACTCTTTAGTATCACAAGACCAAATATTCTGTAATGATAGAAGTGTAACAGGTGTAACTTGGCAATCAACTCCATCATCAAATTTTGATTATGGCCCAACCACAAGACTTGAAGAAATTGATGAATTTCCACCAGAGCCACAATTAAAATGCCCAACAGAAAGTGATAAATTTACATCAAAGAAAAGTAGTACAGGAATAGGAAATAAAAAATTAGAATATCCAGTAGGATTAATAACAGCGGACGAAGTTGCAATGGCAGGTGGAAAATATGCCTATGGCAATAGTACTTATTATTTGTATACAAACCAAAATTATTGGTTGGGGTCACCTTTGCAGGTCCTTTATGGTAATTCAGATTGGTATGCTTATGGGTTTCTTGTTTATTCATCGAGTAATTTGAACAATTATTCTGTGCATAGTATTAGTGGTGCCCGTCCTGTCATTTCTCTATCCTCTAAAGCCAAACTATCGGGCAGTGGAACATACGATAATGTCTATACTGTAAGTTAGCTGATT
The DNA here is from genome assembly GCA_934098665.1 of uncultured Bacilli bacterium. GTDB lineage: Bacteria > Bacillota_I > Bacilli_A > RF39 > UBA660 > UBA6448. The sequence continues at coordinate 12,497 of CAKOOO010000001.1, read as the reverse complement.
GACGGACACTTTTGATAAAACCTAGGTAAATATTTGGATTGTAAGGACAATTATTCGCCCAACAATGTATAAACTTTACTTAAAAAGGTATATTTTATAAAAAAAATATAAAAAATGTAAATAGATTTACAGTTTGGAAAGTTAATTAATTTTATTTAAATATCTTTGAATATATACATAATTAAGTAAAACAACAATAATAATATTAATAATTTCAGAAATCAATAAAGAGTATATACCAATTTGGAAAAATGATAAAATAGTTAATAAAATAAGTTTTATAATACTTGCAAAAATAGTTATTTTAAAAGTAACTTTTACATTACCAATTGCCGCTATAAAAGAGGCAAATATACTTTCAAAATAAAATAGTATAAAAAATGGTGCTAAATATTTTATATAATTGGTTCCAAGGGTTGTTTTATAAAGAAAAAAAAGTAGTTTATCTCTAAAAATAAAAATGATAAATGTTGAAAAAAGACCGATTAAAAAAGTAAATAAACATGCTTCTTTTAATCTTTTTTTTACATAAAAATAATTCTTTTGTTCATTAAATTTTGATATTTCTGGAATAAGAGCAAGAGAAATAGCACTAATAAAAAAAGAAGGTATAGTAAGAGTAGATATAGCATATGCATTATAAGCACCATATTCACTTAAAATAAAACTATTTGTATATCCTTTGTATAAAAGAATATGTGTAAGAATTATTGGCTCTAAAAAATAGCAAATATTACCTAAAAATCTACTTGCAACACTGGGAATAGACAAATTTAAAATACTTTTAATATCTTTTTTATTAATTGCAAATTTAAACATTTTTTTAAGGTCATTATTATTCATACATAATGAAAATACAATTATTGAGGATCCTTCGGTAAAAAGAAATGTTAAAATTAATCCTACAGCGGCATGTACATAAGAATATTTTATAAGTTTAGGTATAACTGTAAAAATTAAGATTAATCTAATTATTTGTTCTATAGTATTTGAAAGCACATGTGGATAGTTTTTTTGAATACCATAAAAGTATCCTTTAAAAATGCAAGCTATTGAAGAAAATGGAAGAGTTACACACATTGCAAGAAGTAAATAATATGCTTTTGGTTCCTTTAAAAAAGTGTATGCTATAGTTTTAGAAAACAAAGCCATTACACTAATAACAATTATATTTATTAAAACTATTATAAAAAGTGCATTATTTAAAACTTTTTTTGAAGTATTACCTGCAATTAATTTAGATATAGTTTGAGGTATAGCAAATGTTGTAATAGTAAGTAAAAGTGAGTATGTTGGCATAACAATTGTATATAAACTTATAGTGGTACTACCAACAATTCTTGTAAAAATAACTTTTATAATAAGACCTAGTACTTTTGTAGAAAGTCCACTTAACATTAAAACAAATGTTGATTTTAAAAATTTATTTTTATTTAATTTCATTATATTAAAGTATATTTATTAGTCATAAAATTAATGTAAAAAATGTGTATACCTCACTTGAATAATTATAAAAATTTATTTATTATAATTATATGTGAGGTAAAAAGTGAAAATTGAAAAGCATTATGAATATCAAAATGATTTAAAATTAAATATTGAGGTAAGTTATAATAAAGAAAATGAAAACTCAAATGAATTACTAAATAATTTATTTTTAAATAAACCATTTACATTGGATTTAAAAGAAATAATTTATATAATTAAAGCTATTTATCAAAATAATGATGAAAATATTTATATATCTATTTTAAATGGACAGGAACTTTCTTTTTTAGTAGATATGCAAAAAAGTAAAGTAGTAAGTTACTATAGTGAAAAAATCGTGGATGATAAAAAAATATATGCTATAAAATATAGTCAAAATAATGGATATAATTTTAGGGTTTATGATGATAAAAAAGCCTTAAATATAGTTAAAAATGAGGTAAATACAATAAATAATCTTAATAATATTTATTTATTTCCTGTAACTGATTTTGAAAAAATAATTGTTGAAACTTATAATTTAGTTTTTTCTAAGTATCCGGATTTTTCAAATGAAGAGGATAGATGTAAATGTAAATATTTATTATGCACACTATATTCCCTTAATTTAGGATATTTTAATATTGATATGACTATATTTAATAATAAAATATACTCTGATGATTTAATTGCCTCTTTTAAAAGAATTGCTCCTTTAGGAAAATTTTCTAAAACAAATGTTAAATTACCAAGAGATTACAAAGATGCTTTGTTAAAACTAAAAAATCATTTAGATATAGATTTAGAAAAATTAAAAAGTCTTGCAATAGCATTATATACAAAAAGATATATTAATAGTTATGATAAAAGTATTGATACAAATGATATTTATGAAGTTTTAAGTAGATAATATAAATAAAGTATGTTATAGTTTTATAAGAAGGAAAAGAAGTTAAAACAGCGGAAGATAATACTATGAAAGAAAATAAAAAATCAAGATAATGTTTTATATTTTAAAATGTTATAATTTTTAGAAAGGATAGTTATGAAAATTGATTTAAGTGCATTAAATTATAAAGATAAAATAGATATTAATGGAAATATTTCATTTGATGAAAAGTATTTAGAAAAAAGCCCTATTAAAAAACTTGAAAGTGTTAGTTATGAAGGCTATATTTCTCGAAATAGTTTAGATGAATACTTTATTAATGTTCATATTTGTGGTATAATGAAATTACTTGATAGTGTATCACTTGAAGAAGTAGATTATCCATATGATATTGATGTAGATGATGAAATAACTGATTTTATAGAAAAAAATCAAAATTCACTTGATATTAGTGAGTTTTTGTGGCAAAATATTATATTGGAAGTCCCAATTAGATATACCTTGTGTGATGCTGAAAAATTAAAGGGAGATAATTGGTGCGTATTAAGTAGTAATGAAGGTGGTGAATAAATATGGCAGTTCCTTTTAGAAGAACAAGTAAAACAAAAAAAAGAATGAGAAGAACTCATCTTAAAAAAGAAGTAGGAGCACTTACAAAATGCCCAAGTTGTGGAAATACTTTAAGACCTCATAGAGCATGCATTAAATGTGGAAAATATAATGGTAAAGAAGTACTAACAACTACAAAAGAAGAAAATTAATTGTAAAAAAGTGTAAAGTTTTAATTAGTTTGTTAAAAAAGTAAATATTTTATTTACTTTTTTTTATGATTATAGTATTATTATGGTAGACAGTGGCACACTGTGGAAGAAAGTGGGGGATAAAATGCTAATTGGAGAGTTTCATCATAATCTAGATGAAAAAAACCGTTTAGTAATTCCTACAAAATACAGATTAGAACTTGGAGAAAACTTTATTATTACAAGAGGGCTTGAAAAGTGCTTATATGTATACTCTAGTAAAGAGTGGGAAAAACTAGTTAGTAAATTAAGTACTCTTCCTTTTAATAAAAAGGATACAAGGGTATATTCACGTTTCTTTTTTTCAGGTGCAACTGAGGTAGGAATAGATAAAAGTGGAAGGGTTAGTATATGTGAGCCTTTAGCAAAATACGCAAATTTTACAGGAAAATGTATTATTATTGGCGTAAATGACCATCTTGAGATTTGGGATGAAGATGCATTTAATTCATATTTAGATGATAATGCTTCATCACTTGAGGATATAGCGGAGAATTTATTTGATGAAAAAGATACATTATAGTGTTTTATTAAATGAAGCTATTGAGGGCTTAAATATTGAAGATGGTAAAATATATGTCGACTGTACACTTGGCTATGCCGGGCATTCTAGGGCTATTCTAGAAAAAAATAAAAAGGGAAAACTATTTGCCTTCGATGAGGATGAAAATGCGATAGCTTATTCAAGTAAAGTGCTTTCATCTATTGGTGATAACTTTTCAATTTTCAAAGAAAACTTTAAAAATTTAAAGAAAACGCTTAATAATATAGGTGTAAACAAAGTTGATGGTTTCTTATTTGATTTAGGGTTTTCTTCACCACAGATCGATGAGGTAAAAAGGGGGTTTTCTTTTATGTTAGATGCACCACTTGATATGCGAATGGATTTAAATGGTAAGTTAAATGCAAAAGATGTAGTTAATAACTATTCTAAAGAAATGCTTACACAAATATTTTATAACTATGGCGAAGAAAAATTATCAAAAGTTATAGCGGATAAGATATGTCAAAAAAGAAAAGTTAAAGCTATTGAAACAACATTTGAACTTGTTGAAATAATTAAAGAAAGTGTTGGTGCAAATTATTTTTATAAAAATCATCCAGAAAGAAATATTTTTCAAGCAATTAGAATTGAAGTTAATGGTGAACTTGAAGCACTGAAAAAAGCTCTTCCTGATGCCATTGATATGCTTTCTAAGGGGGGAAGAATATGTGTTATAACATTTCACTCTTTAGAGGATAGAATAACTAAAAATATTTTCAAAGAAAATAGTGAAACTAATGAAATATTAAAAGGCATGATAGATATTCCAGATGAATATAAGCCAAAAATTAAATTAATAAATAAAAAGCCTATACTTCCAAGTGAAAATGAACTTAAGGAAAATTCACGAAGTCATAGTGCAAAACTTAGAATAGTAGAAAGGATATAAGATGAGAAAGAAAAAAGAAAAAAGACTAAAACTTTTAAAAGGTGAAAAATTTATGTACTTCATAATAATTCTTTTGCTTTGCCTAATTCCTATTTTAAATGTATATACATCAAGTTTAGTTACTAAAACAAATATTGATGTTGAAAAACTTAAAAAAAATATTAATTCTCAAGAGGAAGAAAACGAAAGCTTATCTATGCAAATTGATGAACTTGCATCACTTGATAATATATTTAATGTAGCAAAAGAATATGGTCTTTCTTATGATAATTCAAGTATCATCCAAGTAAAATAAAATGAAAAAAAGAGTTACTGTAAAACCTAATAAATTTGTTCTTTTTATGGTAGCTATTTTACTATGCCTTGCAATAGCAAGGCTTTTATACGTATCCATGACATCAAAAGTTGATGGAATAAATTTAAAAAGTTTTGCTTCCTCACGAAATACAGTTAAAAAAACCTTATATGCAAAAAGGGGTAATATTTATGATTCTTCGGGCGATGCTCTTGCAATAAGTGTTAATTCTTATACATTAATTGCATATCTTGAACCAAAAAGAACGGTTGATGAAAAAAATCCTCAACATGTTGTAGATAAAGAACTTACCGCTAAAGCACTTGCTCCAATACTTGATATGGATGAAAGTGAAATTTTAAAGTATTTAAATAAAGATGCTTATCAAGTAGAGTTTGGTAAAAAAGGTAGAAATTTAACTGAAATTGTTAAAAAGAAAATTGATGATTTAGAGCTGCCAGGAATAGATTTTATTGAAAGCACTCAAAGATATTATAAAATGGGTAGTTTTGCATCATACCTCGTAGGATATGCTAAAACTCATGATGATGGTTCTATAAAAGGCGAACTTGGCATTGAAAGTTATTATGATGATATTTTGTCAGGAATAAACGGGTCAATTACTTATGAACAAGATGCAAAAGGTTATATGCTTCCAAATAGACCTTATTATGAAGAAAGTGCTAAAAGTGGTGATGATATATATCTTACAATTGATAGTAATATTCAGCTTATTGTAGAAAATGCTGTAAATGATTTAAAAAATACTGCAAACTTTGAATTTGAAGTATTTACAATTATGGATGCTCATACGGGTGCTATAGTGGCCTCAAGTACATATCCTACATTTAATCCAAATGATTTAAACACACTTACTAACTATTTAAATCCACTTGTTTCATATACGTATGAACCAGGTTCCACAATGAAAATATTTTCATGGGCTAGTGCTATTGAAGATGGTTTTTATAATGGTGATGATACATATAAATCAGGTTCTATAGAAGTAGCGGATGTAACAATATCTGATTTTAATAAAGTAGGTTGGGGTGAAATAACATTTGATAAAGGTTTTGCATATTCATCAAATGTTGCGGCTTCCTTACTTGCAAAAAATTTAGGTAGAGAAAAACTTTTAAATTATTATAACAAGTTTGGTTTTGGTAAGAAAACTGGTATAACACTTTCCGCAGAACTTTCTGGAACTAATAAATTTAAATATGAAAGTGAAGTTGCCACTGCATCTTTTGGTCAAGGAGGAATTACTGTAACACCAATACAAATGCTTCAGGCACTTACTATGATTACAAATGATGGAGTAATGCTTAAACCTTATGTTATAGAGAAAATAGTTGATGAAAATGGTAAAAATGTTTATACATCTTCGAAAGAAGAACTAGGAAGAACTATTAAAAGTGAAACTGCTGAAAAATTAAAAAGTCTTATGTATACTGCTAACTATGATGGACTTACAAAAGTATGGCAACCAAAAACAGTTAATTTATCAATGAAAACAGGAACTGCTCAAATACCTAATCCTAGTGGAGGTGGATATTTAAGTGGCATCTATGACCAAATTTATTCCGTAGCAGGTTTTTTTCCAAGCGAAAATCCTAAATACATTGTTTATGCCGCTGTAAAGAAAATTGAGGCTACTCAAGGAACATTTGCAAGAAGCGTTACAAAGGCAATAGATGAAATAGCAAGTTATGCAAATTTAACAAGTAGCACAAATACTTATGATGACAAAATTATTATAATGGAAAACTATAAATCTAAAAAGACCCAGGATGTTAAAAATACTTTAGAAAATAATGGAGCAAATGTTATTCTTTTAGGAAGTGGAAAATATGTTGTAAATCAGTACCCTTCGAAAAATACAAAAATTGTTAAAGGTGATAAAGTGTTTTTAGTTACGAATAAAGATGATTATATTATGCCAAGTATTACGGGATGGAGTTTAATAGATGTAAAAACCTATGCTAGTTTAGCTCATTTAAATCTTACTTATGAAGGTTATGGTTATGTAGAAAGTAGTTCCATAAGTGAAGGCACATCGTTAAATATTGATAGTATTTTAAATATTACTTTAAATCAGGAAATGACTTAACGTCAATTTTATTAATATGTGTCAAAAATACACTTAAAACCCCAAATGCAGAGTATTTTTCTATAAAAAATATTCCTACGCTTGCTTATGACCATAATGAAATAATTGATTATTCATTAAATATTTTAAAAAAGTTTATTTACATTTCCTGAACTTCAAAAAGTATATGAGACTGTTTTAGAAACAAAATTAGAACGTCGAAACTTTCGAAAAAAATTAATTAATTTAGGTATAATTAGTGATATAATCAAATATGAAGTTTTCGAAGGTAAAAAAACTGCGAAACTATATAAATTTAATTAAAAAAATAGTTAAAATGACTTGCAATACTTAAAAAAATTGTATATAATTAATTCATAAGTTTTCACTTGGTTTGAACTTGTTTTCCAAGATTCATACTATGTTTAAACCGATTATATAAAGGAGGAAAAAATGCTTAAAAAAGAAGAAAAAGCAAAAACCATTAAGGAATTTGCTAAAAATGAAAAAGACTGTGGTTCTGCTGAAGTTCAAATAGCTATATTAACTAAAGAAATTAATACTTTAACTGAACATTTAAAAGAACATAAACATGATTTTCATTCTAAAAGAGGACTTTTAATTAAAGTTGGAAGAAGAAAAAAATTACTTGAATATTTAAAAAATAACGATGTTAAAAGTTATCGTGAAGTAATTAAAAAATTAAATTTAAGAAAATAGGCACTAAATTTTTTAGTGTTCTTTTTTTTAGTAAGAAAGGTGGTAAAAATGAAAAAAGAATTTAAATTAAATTTTTTGGGAAGAGATTTAATTGTTGAAACTGGTCAGCTTGCTAAGCAAACTAATGGTTCTGTACTAGTTAGATATGGCGATACTGTTGTACTTTCTGTATGTGTGATGGGTAAAACTCCAGTTACTCAAGATTTCTTTCCACTTCAAGTATTATATCAGGAAAAACTATATTCAGTAGGTAAAATTCCTGGTGGATTTATTAAAAGAGAGGGTAGACCTACAGATTCAGCAACTCTTGCAGCAAGACTAATTGATAGACCAATTAGACCTATGTTTGATGAAAACTTACGTAATGAAATACAAGTTATTAATACAGTTCTTTCTGTAGATCAAGATAATAGTCCAGAAATGGCTGCAATGTTTGGTTCATCATTATGTTTAGGAATATCAGATATTCCATTTGATGGCCCTGTAGCAGGTGTTATGGTAGGTATGGATGAAAAAGGTAAGTTTATTATTAATCCAACTACTATAGACGCTGAAAAAAGTAAACTTGCATTAACTGTAGCAGGAACTCATGATGCAATATGTATGGTTGAAGCTGGATGTAAAGAACTTGCAGAAAAAACTATGCTTGAGGCATTAATGTTTGCTCATGAAAATATTAAAACATTGTGTGATTTTCAAAATGAAATTATTAGTGAAATAGGTAAAGAAAAAGTTGTACTTGAACCTGCAACAATTGATGCTGAAGTTGAAAAAGCTGTTAGAGAGTATGCAACTGATGATATGCTTTCAGCAATTCAAATAAAAGAAAAACTTGAAAAATATGCAAAAATTGACGAAGTTAAAGCAAATACTATCGCTCATTTCGAAGAAGTTTATGCTGAAGATGAAGATTTTGCTAGCAAGATGAAAGATGTATCTAAAGTAGTTGGTTTAATTGAAGGAAATGAAGTAAGAAGATTAATTATTGAAAAACACATTAGACCAGATGGTAGAAAGATGGATGAAATTAGACCTCTTGAAGCAGAAATTGACCTTCTTCCTCGTACACATGGTTCAGGGCTATTCCAAAGAGGAGAAACTCAAGTCCTTGCTACAACTACACTTGGACCACTTTCAGATCATCAAATTCTTGACGGACTTGGTATTGAAGATACAAAAAGATTTATGCTTCATTATAATTTCCCTAACTTCTGTGTTGGTGAAATAGGAAGATATGGTTCTCCAGGAAGAAGAGAAATAGGTCATGGTGCTTTAGGAGAAAGAGCTCTTGCTCAAGTTATTCCTTCAGAAGAAGAATTTCCTTATACAGTTAGAGTTGTTTCTGAAGTACTAGAAAGTAATGGTTCATCATCACAAGCTACAATATGTGCTGGATGTTTATCATTAATGGCTGCGGGCGTTCCAATTAAAGCGCCAGTTGCAGGTATAGCAATGGGACTAATATCTAATGGTAAAAAATATACTATCTTAACTGATATTCAAGGCCTTGAGGATCATATGGGAGATATGGACTTTAAAGTTGCGGGTACAAAAGAAGGTATTACAGCACTTCAAATGGATATTAAAATTAAGGGAGTTACTAAAGCAATTCTAAAAGAGGCTCTTGAGGAAGCAAAGAAAGCTAGAATGAAAATTCTTGATGTAATGGCAACTGCTATAGAAAGTCCAAGAAAAGAACTATCTAAATATGCTCCAAAAGTTGAAAGTTTCATGATTAATCCAGATAAGATTAAAGATGTTATCGGTAAAGGTGGAGAAATGATTACTAAAATTATTTTAGAATCATCAAATGTAAAAAGTGTTAATGATAAAGATGCTGTTAAAGTTGATATAGATGATGATGGAAAAGTAATTATTTATCATATGGATAAAGAAGTAATTGAAAAAACAAAATCTATGATAGAAAATATAACTAAAGAAGTTGAAACAGGGAAAATATATAATGCAAAAGTAGTTAAAGTTGAAGATTTTGGTGCATTTGTTGAACTTTGGCCTGGTTGTGAAGGACTAGTACACGTTTCTCAACTTGACACAAAAAGAGTAGAAAAAACATCTGATGTAGTTTCTGTAGGTGATGAAATAATTGTTAAATCACTTGGTTATGATAACAAAGGAAGATTAAATCTTTCAAGAAAAGAAGCACTTCCAAAATCAGAAGATACATCTTTAGAAAAACCTAAAAAAGAAACTAAAACTAAAAAAGGCTTATTTGGCAAAAGTAAAAAATAGTTAAAAGTCTAGGTTTTCCTAGATTTTTTTCATGTATTATGTTATTTTAATTATATACTTAAGGAGATTTATGGAGAAAATATATAATAAGTTAGTAAGAGATAATATACCAAAAATTATTGAAAATGATAATGAAGTTCCTATTACAAGGGTTCTTTCAAATGATGAATATAAAGATGCTTTATATCAAAAACTTTTTGAAGAGTGTAATGAACTTATTAATGCTACTTCAAAAGAAGATATTTTAAATGAATGCGCTGATGTTTATGAAATTTTAAAATCAATATCAGAATTTTATGGTGAAAATATAAATGAAGTAGAAAAAGTAGCGGATGAAAAAAGATTAAAAAGAGGCGGTTTTACTAGAAAAATATTTTTAGAAAAAATAGTTAATAAAAAGTAAATGTTAATAAAATTTGCGTGTTTTCCAGTTAAAATTGGTAGAAATAATAGGATATAATTGATAACATTTTTTGTGAAAGGAGAAAAAATGATAGGAGAAAAAATAGCAAGTTTAAGAAAAAAACAAAATCTTTCACAAGAAGATTTAGCGGAAAAAGTAGGTGTTACAAGACAAACTATTTCTAAATGGGAACTTTCAGAAACATATCCAGATATAATAGAGGCAAAGACTTTATCTAAGATATTTAATGTTTCTCTTGATGAACTTACCGCGAATGATATAAATAATATTTTAGTAGAAAAGGTAAGCAATACAGAACGTTTGGCGAGCATTACAATAAAACTTTTAAAAATTTTAGGAACTATATTTGCTGTATTTTTTATTTTTATAGTATTTACTTTTATTTTCTTTAGAGTTTCAAATTATGGTGATAGAAAAATTATTGGTAAATCAAAAATTGAGTGCACTTTAGATAATGAAAATTATGTTTATGAAATTGAATATAATAAAAATTATCAAGTGATTAATACTGGTGGTGATGCTTTTATAGCAAATCATATTGATATTTCAAAATATGATGATGTAAATGTTATGCTTGCCCACATTGAGGATTATTTTAATGACCATAATGGTTCTTGCAACATTTTAAATGATTAAGGCTTTGTGCCTTTTTATTTTCTTGAAAATTGTATAGTAAAATCACTGAAAATTGTATAGTGTAAATCAAACTGTAAACTTTTTAAAAAAGATATATTTATATAAAATAATCAATTATAATTATATAGTAGGTGAGATTAGTGAAAAAGAAAATAATTATAGGGGTAAGTATTTTGGTTATTTTAATTATAGGTGTTGTTCTTTTTTTCCTTTTAAATAAAAAAGAAAATACTAATCAGCCAATTGAAAAGTTTGATGATGTAGCTATATATACTATAACTTTAGATATAAATCCTAGTATTAAAATAGAACTTAATAAAGATAAAAAAGTTATAAATGTAATAGCCTTAAATGATGATGCTAAAGAAATAATAAATGAAGATTTTAAAGGAAAAACTTTTGAAGAGGAAATTGAAATTTTATCTGTTAATTTAAATAATAAACACCTTTTAGAGGATGCTACCATAATTGTTTCAAGTGAAAATATAGATGAAGAAGAATTAAAAAGTGTTATTAATAATTCTTTTCAAACCAAAAGTATAACTTATGATTTAATTATTCCTAAAATTACCGAAACGGCAAAAGAAAATGCTAATAAATATAATATTAGCGAGGGAAAAGCCGCATATTTAGAAAGCATTATAAATGAAAATCCTAAACTTAATATCGAAGATATTGCTACATCTTCGGTTAAGAAAATTTATGATAAAATAAATACTATAAAAGAAGAAAACAAAAATAATAAACCAAATGATAATACAATTTCACAAAATAAAGTAAAACCAAGTGTAGGAAGACCTACAAATGCACAAGATAAAAGTGGTGCTTGGTGTACTTATAATAGTAATAAGGCATTTAATGATACTTTTAATTACCCAGAAATGATTGGTAATAATAGAGCAACTGAAATAGGCCAAAATTATGTAAAAAGTATTGATTCAGCGTTTACAAAAACATCAGGTGCAGAACCAATAGATGATATAAGAGGATCATATTGTAGACTTTATAAATATCATGCAAATACTGACTTAAAAAAATATTATGTATATATTGACTCTGTAACTGGAAGTATTGTTGATACAAAAGTTGAAGACATTCCTAAGCCAAAAATAACTAGTGAAGAAGCTATTCAAATTGGAATTAATTATTTTAATATAACTGATACATCAAACTGTAGAGTTCAACCACAAGCATATTACAGTGAAGCATATCAAGGAAAGATGACTTATAGTTTCGCTGCTGAATGTAATAGCATATCTTATTCAGTAGTAATTGATGCTACTACTGGAGAGCTATTTAATGCAAGAACAAATTAATGTACTTTAAATAACTGGAGGTAAAAATGACAAAAGAACAGTTTATTATTGCTCATCCAAATATTAAAATAAATAATACGATGTTTTTAAATGAAGATGGCTTTCGTGACTTTACTGAGGAAGAATTAATAAATTTATGTTCTATTTCTTTTGATAATGCAAGTAAACTTTTTATGTA